>JAFQGF010000050.1 GCA_017415555.1 Akkermansia sp. | reverse complement strand
TCGCCCGGCCGTTCGTTTGCGTCGCATCTTGCAGCGTATCGCTCGCTCTTTCGGGCTGCCCCGTGTCGGGGTGCCGCAAAGTATACACGAAACATCGCCGCACGTCAAGCGTATTTTTCAAAAATTTTTCATTTTTTTGCAGCCTTTTTTATAAGACATTGAATTTTCAATTTTATTTTTATTGCTTCGGGTCACAAAAAAAGCCGCACGAACAAGTTTCCCCTGCTCGTGCGGATAAAAAGTCAATTTTTACGGATAGAATCAGAACAATTGCTTCAGGAAGCCGCTTTCGTCGAGATACAACTTGGAGGAGCAGGTATAAGTCGCAGCCAGACTGGGGCCACTGAGCACCACCCCCTCTTCCATACTACCATTCCCCTGCACCCGGAAGCATGGCAGCAGAAGGCCGCGGGTACGCGGGCGCACACCCAGCTGCACCGTGCCATCTGCCAGCTTAAACACGCTATGCACCATACTCATGGAGATGATGATGCCATCGGGCGTGGCATAACAAGGACGCCAGCGCATGTTGGGCGTGGAAATATCCGGCCCGTTGCTGAAATCGTAGAACGGCATCTGGCGCGGCGGAATCGCCTTCAGCAGAATACGGCGCATGTGACCACTACCCACAATCTGAGAAATACGATTCTCAATCACCTCATCCGAGCTCTCGATGAGATACACAGGTGTACGGGTGATGATGGGCCAGAGCACGGACAACACCAGCTCATGAGGCTCATCATGCCCCACAGAAGTCAACAGCCAGTGACGACCTTCCTTGAGCGCATTAACGCGTCGAACCTGCTCCACATTCATCCACAGGCGGTGCAAGCGCACAAGGTCGCGCGTGCCCTCAATCAGCAGTTCCAACCACTTGCGCCCCGGCGCCGGACAATCCTCCGGCACCTGGCGACTGATAACAGCTCCCGCAATCTGGAAACCATTGAGCGAGCCCCCCGGCCAATGCACTATGGGCCTGCGCCCGCGCATCTCCAGCAGACGCAGAAGCTCCTCGCGGCTGCCGCCACCGGATGTTTCCAGACAACCGGCAGACAACTCACGGAACGCAGCCAGAACAGCGGGAGAATTAAAATCCTCATGCATGGGCTCGCCCACCGATACCGTGTACCCATACGGCAGATGGCGCGGCAGCTTAAACGGTAAGGTATAGAAGAAACGGTTGCGGTAATACGAGAAAATGCTCCCCCACAGACCATCCATGAATATCGGGATAATCGGGGCATGGGCTCTGCGCGCAATCATCTCCATCCCTCTCCTGATCGGGGTAAGGCAACCGGTGCGGGTAAGCTGCCCCTCGGGGAAAATGCAGATCAGGTCGCCCTTTTCAATCCCTTTGGCAGCCTTCATAATGGCCTCGCGGGGATTTTTGCTTGAAATGGGCAAGGAATTGAAAATTTCCAGCACCCACCCCAGCAATTTGGCGGCCATGAACTCCTCCGCAACCACAAAACGTATAGGACGGGGGCAAATCATGGTGAGGAAAAGCGCATCCCCGTACGTAACGTGATTACACACGATAAGAGCCCCCCCAACAGGAGGAATTCGATCAATATTCAGTACACGAGGGCGGTAGAAGAACTTCATGCACCAAATGCCCACCATGCGAATAAACTCCTGCGGAATAAGTCGCAGCGAAGTCACCATGATGAAAGCACTGAGAAGGAACAGCACGAGGAACTGATCCCGCGGTCCGGCTCCGTAGTTATTCATCAGCCACATGATAATCACGGCCACCAACCCCATGAGGTTATCGATAAGGTTGCCGGCGGCGATAATGTTACCGCGATTGGCGGGGTCGCAATTATCCTGCAAGAATGCGTTGAGCGGCACAAGATAGGCCGCCCCAAACGCGCCGGTGAGAGTAAGGAAGATATTACTGGCCAGGGAATCCACTTCCAGCATCGTCAGCATGAAGGTACTGATGGTAATACCTATCGCCCCGAAAGGAATGAGCCCCAACTCATTCTTACCACGGCACAGCAGAGAGGCCACGGCACCACCAATCACCACACCGCCACCCAGCCAGGCCATCAGAATACCACACTGCATGGAGAAATCCACCGATGGATCCGCCGCCGCCATCTCCTTAGCTATCTGAATCAGAATCAGGAACAGAGAACCGGCCAGACTCCAGAAATATGCAATACCAATTTCGCTGAGGCGCAACTCGCGGTCTTTCCACAGATACTTCACCTGCACAAAGTGCTCATAAAAAAGGCTCCACGCAAAGGGCTTATTAGGTTTGCTGGGATACCGGGGCAGGAAGAACGCGCACACAGACACCACAGCAGCCACCCCCACAAACACCCAGGTAGGAAACTTCACAGCACTCCAACCGGCCTCCTGCTCGGCTACAATCGGCCCCAGCTCCACATTGTACGCCTCCAGCAGATAGCTAAACCAGAAGAACACACCTATCTGCGCCAGCAGCAGAACAAACACCAGGCTGATTTCGATAATGCCGGAGCCAAAACCGATATAGCGGGAACCTAACAAGTCCTTCACAATACCCTTCTTTGCCGGGCTCAGAATCGTGGCCTGCGTGGCAAACACCGCAAACCAGATGATGGAGGCCCGCATATCATGCTGATAGAAGCAGAAAAGCATGCAGCCCATTACCACTATCTGCAGTATACTCATCACCTGAATGATGCGAGTCTTGCAGAAACAGTCTGCCAACCACCCCACAAGAGGAGAAAACAATATATAGGGCAACACAAATATGGCACCCAGGAAATACTCCAAATCACTACCGGCCGTACCCCACAACCACACCCCAAGAGGAATCAACAGAAACTGCACCGCCTTCTCATTAAAGGCATTAACAGCCTGCACGGCCACAAGCGTCCAAAACCCGCTCCACTCTTTGCGGGTGGGTTCTTTGTAATAATGTTCAGCTTCCACTTGCATAGCTTCTACCCCTAGTATCTCATACTTTGCGGGATATGCAAGCAAAAAACGAGCAGCCCCCACCCCCGGCACAAAAAAGAGGAGCGCCCTCAACGCCCCTCCCGATAAAACTTACACGCTATTTCAGAAGCCCCGCTGCTTTCTGATTCGCTTCAGAGCCATCTTTACCTTGAGTGTCTCCCACACTTCCGCCAAAGCATTTATGGGATTGCGGCGCAGGAGATGGCGCCCCTTAAAGCGACAGGGGCGCGCAGCAGGAGGATTATCACCTTCCTTTGCCTGAGCCTCATGAACGACAGCAGCTATGCGACTGTAGAAATTATATTTCTCAATCATAAGCCGACGAGCCTCACGTATGGCCGGCAAACGCTTCTCGTACTCATGATTAGCTATCGCCTCTTTTATAATGCGACACGCTTCTTCCGGATTATCCGCCGGTATGGGAATATAACAATCCGCCGGGAAAACTTCCGGCAGACAGGGATCTCCGGCATAGAAAGTAAGACACAACCCCAACAGAGGATCCGAAATTTTATCCGTCCAATGATAGGGGGCTATGTAGTTCTCCATAGCAATGTGATAACGATACGGAGAAAGCGCGACATACTTCTTTTCAAGATGAATAACACCATAGCCGAACCAATCCAGCTCAGGCACATTCTCGGATATGTATTTTACCAGATTATAGCGAGTCTGGTGCAAGGTATGAGTCTGCTGCTTGGCAGAACACACAGTACTCAAACACTTTGTCTTCTCATACTCAGGCATGGAAAAAGCCTCGTCCAGAGGATAATCAGCGCACCACCAAAGCCCGCCCTCACTGTAACGATGATTGGGATGCGGCAATTGCTCTGGAGAGTGCGTGGTGAGCACGTACTCAAACTGGCTGGTATAACTACGCGGATAAACCTTAATGGAAGGGGGCTCCACCGTCACGAGAATAGTATGCTCGCGTGGGCACTCCAAATCCACATACTCCGATGAAATAGATTTTGTCGTCTTGTATATTTCATCGTACACAACCAGCCAGTCATAGTCTTTGAAATCCGGATTTGCCGAAAAAATACATCCATTATGCTCAAAGGACGGCAGCATCCCGAGAATAGAATCATCTATGCGTCTGCCTACTACCTTAATTCTTACCATAACCTGCAGAAATTTATTGTTTCCAGAAACTTCTCCCTCATGCGGGGTCTACCCAGCGGCCGTGGGAGCGGATGAGCTCGATGAGGCGCTCCACTGCTTGTTCCTGGGGGATATTGAACTCAACGGGAGTGTGCCCCACATAGAGATTAATCTTGTTGGGAGCACCCCCTACATAGCCGAAGTCGGCATCGCTCATTTCGCCGGGGCCATTGACAATGCAGCCCATGATTGCAATTTTGATGCCTTTGAGGTGGCCTGTAGCCTTGCGGATGCGAGCCGAGGCTTCCTGGATATTGTAGAGCGTGCGACCACAGGACGGGCAGGAAACATACTCGGTTTTGGAGAGGCGCACACCGGCGGCCTGCAACACATTGAACGCCAGATAGGCAGCCTTGGCCGGGTCTTTCTCCCGACGAATCAGAACAGCATTGCCAATGCCATCACACAACAGGGAGCCGATGTTGAGCCCACCGGCCATGGGGGCACTCAACTTATCATCAACTCCCAGCGTGTCCTTGAGCAGGATGCTGTGTCGGGCAGGCACCAGAGCCGCCAGCAGGCGGAATGCCTGGGGCACGGGCATCTGCACGCCATCCTTCACCGTAACCAGAGTCGCCGGGGCGTCTGCCAGAGCGGCCACATCTGCTGCATTGCATGGGTCTACCTCAACTGCGCCACAGGTTTCGTACGCCAGCTCGGGCATAAAGTCTTTCATTTCTGCCGGATTGAGAGCTTCGCAGGCAACCTGCGGCAGCACCACGCGCACAGGCTCGTTCCAGCCAAGCGTCACGCCATTCACAGTAATAAGCTCTGCCTTACGCTTGCTGTAGCAGAAGGGGTCGAAAGGGGCCTCGGCCTCCGGTAATGGCATCGAGGAATGGGCAGCATCCGGCTGATAGGGAGCGGCCAGCTCAAAGCCGGGAGCAATCTCATACACCGGGTCTTCCGTAAGCGAAACACGCAGCGTATCACCAATACCATCTGCCAGCAGAGAACCGATACCCGTAGCACTCTTAATGCGAGCGTCCTCGCCTTCGCCGGCCTCCGTCACACCAAGGTGGATGGGGTAATTCCAATCAGCCCCCTCTTCTGCCAGGCGTTTGGTCAGCAAGCGGTACGCCTGAATCATCACCTTCACATTGGAGGACTTCATGGAGAATACCAGCTGGTGATAGTTCAGCTCGCGCGCCACGCGGGCGAACTCCAGCGCACTCTCCACCATACCTTCGGGTGTATCGCCATAGCGGTTCAGAATGCGATCCGACAGCGAACCATGATTTGCCCCCAGTCGCATGGCTCGCCCATGTTCCTTGCAGAAAAGCACCAGCGGAGTGAAGGCCTTGCGCACGCGCTCCAGCTCCTCCTCGTATTCCAGGTCCGTATAATCACGCTCCACAAACTTCTTCTTATCGATGAAGTTGCCGGGGTTCACGCGGATTTTTTCCACCCACTTGGCGGCCTCCATTGCGGCATCGGGTTTGAAGTGAATATCCGCCACCAGCGGCACCCGGCAACCGGCAGCCCTGAGCTCTCGTGCCACATGCTCCAGATTCGCAGCGTGCACCTTTGTCTGAGCGGTCAGACGTATGATTTCGCACCCGGCCTCAGCCAGAGCCAGGGCCTCTTTCACACAAGCCGCCGTATCAAGCGTAGCTGCTGTGAGCATGGACTGAATGCGAATGGGATTTTTCCCACCCAGCCCCAGATTTCCCACCTGTACCTCACGGGTCAGGCGGCGGTTGTAGGAGAAAAGATCAGGACAATGCAGGAGTGAGCTCATGACTGTATTCTACTCCCCACACAACAATTTTTCAAGCACAAAGCGCAGAATACGCTTTTTACGGTTGACTTTTGAACAGAAAAAAACTAAAGTCTCCCTAATAGGAAGCTCTTTCTGTATATGAATATCTCAGCAATCCGCAAGTTTTTCCCCATGGCACTCAGCAGCTGCGTGCTCAGTTCCTGCGTATACGACTCCAACCCCGTGCCGGAGATGCCTTACACGCCGCGCCGACAAGCCGTGGCTCCGGTCGTGCAGCAGCCTGCCGTCCCCCAGCCGATGACTCCCCCCGGCACTTGGGTATCCACCACCACAGCCCCGGCACTCACCCCCGCGCCGCAGCAACCCATGGGCTACATGCCCGTAACACAGCCAACCGTACGCCCGGCAGTTACCCAGCCTGTGGCACCGGCGGTGCGTCCTGCGATTCAGCCTGCAGCCCCTGCTACCTCCTCTCACATCACCCAGTCCTTTACCCCGCCGACACTCACCCCCCAGCCGGCAGCGGTGCAGCCCCCCACAGTATCCACCGTCACCCCGCCGACACCGAGTGCAGCCGGCCAGGCCTCTACGCCCACCGACCCCAAACTTATCACCAATACCGGCCCCATCCCCGTAGCTATGCGTGTGGAAGGCGACCCCATCCGCGTGTATAATCCGCTGGACACCACCAAGACCATCCGCATCATCGACCCCAAAACGGGCAAGGTGCATCCCAGCGGCAAAGTGCTGAAGGTTAAGGGAACAAACTTTAAGTTCATCGTCCCCTGATAACGCCATGGCACAGCCCCCGTTCCGCACAATCTGTATCTACGGCCCCGGGCTCCTGGGCGGTTCTGTAGCATTGGCTGTGCGCGACAATCTGCCGGAGTGTGAGCTGCGCCTTTGGGCCCGCCGGGAACAACCGCTGGCACTCGCCCGCCAACTGGGTATTACTCACACATATACAGATGCCAAGGAAGCAGCAATGGGGGCAGAGCTTATCATCTTTGCCACCCCCATCGGCGCCTTTGAGGAATTAGCCCGCCTCATCCTGCCCTGCATCGACCGCAAAGCACTTGTTACAGATGTAGGCTCTGTGAAGGCCTATGTACACCGCACCACGGGCGACATGCTTACTGAGCGCGGCCGCATGTTCATCGGCTCGCACCCCATGGCTGGAGCGGAGCGCCAGGGGCTGGAGCACGCCACTCCCACCCTGTTGCAAGGGGCTACTGTAGCCATCACCAATCCCCATGGCGTAGCGGCCGACATGGAAGAACGCCTCGCCGCATTCTGGCAGGCCCTCGGTTGCCACACCTACAGCATGAAACCCAAAAACCACGACCGCGCCGTGGCTCGTATCTCCCACATGCCCCACATCATGGCCGCCCTGGCAGCTCGCAACGCCCTGCCGGGGGACGTCCCACTTTCCGACCTCCAACGTCTGGCCGCCAGTGGATTCCGGGATACCACACGCGTGTGTTCCGGTTCAGCCGGCATGTGGGCAGATATTCTGTGGGAAAATGACGTTGCCGTGCGAGAAGTGCTCACCAACTGTGTCAACGATTTACACCGCCTCATCTTCCTGCTGGAAGACCAGGACAAAGCCGGCGTACTGCGCTGGCTCACCGGCGCCAAAGAAACCCGCGAAACCATTCTGAAAGACGACAACCCGCCGACGTAATGAAGCGTCGGCTTTCGATTTTTCCGCCCAAAAAACCAAAATCCAAAATCTCTATTGCCAGCGGGCAAAAAATGTGGTAGCATTGTGGCGTTATGTTAAAAGGCATTTCTCCTGTAATTTCCCCCGAACTTCTCAAAATCCTGGCCGAGATGGGTCATGGGGACGAGATAGTGTTCTCCGATGCCCACTTTCCGGGGCACACCTTCAACTGCACCGTGGTGCGCGCGGATGGACTTGGCGTGGATACCCTGCTGGCAGGCATCATCCCCCTCTTCGAACTGGATGCCTATGCCACCCCCGTCATCATGATGGAGGCAGTACCCGGCGATACGCTGGATCCCGCAGTGGAGGCGAAATACCGTGCCGCGCTGGGCTACGAGGGCGAGATTGAGCGCGAGGAGCGCTACGCCTTCTACGAGCGCGCTAAAAAGGCCTATGCCGTTGTGGTGACAGGCGAGACCGCCAAGTATGGCAACATCATCCTCAAAAAGGGTGTAACCCCAGTTTGCTGAAAGGGTCGTGTACCGCATCTGCAAAACAATTGAGCTGGAGAGTGGTCACCTTCTCTCCAAGCACCCCGGCAGCTGCGCGTTCCCGCATGGGCATACGCGCAGTGTCGAGCTTGTTTTCGCGGCAGAAACGCTGGACGAAAACGACATGGTGCTGGACTTCAAGGCCATCAAGGAGATGATGGGCACGTTTCTGGAGCAATTCGACCACTCGCTCTGCATGAACACGGAAGACCCACACTACGAGGAGTTCCGCCACATTTACGGCGACCGCATCATCCCCTTCGACCGCCAGGATCCCACCAGCGAAGCCATGGCTCACACCGTCTTCCGCTACGCACAAGAGGCTCTCACCCGCGCCTCACAGGGCATAGGCACGGCCTACCCGGTGCGTGACTGTGTGCGACTGGAGCGTGTGCGCGTGTGGGAGACTTCCTCCAGCTGGGCAGAATACGGAGAATAACCATCCGGCCCCATGGAAAAAGACTGGCTCAGACAATCATCAGAGAACCAGGATGTCATTATCTTCCTGCTGGGATGGGCAGCCACGCCGAATGCCGTGCTACACATCGCCCCGCCGGGATACGATGTACTGGCGTGCCACAACCATAGCGGGAAGCCGGAGCCGTTCCGTGCCGAAGACTTCGCACGCTACCGCCGCATTTTCCTCTTTGCCTGGTCCTTTGGCGTATGGGTGGCAGAGCAATGCTGCCGGGAGCTTCCCCTATACCGGGCGGTAGCACTCAATGGCACCCCCTACCCGGTTGACCCGCGTTGGGGTATGCGCCTCAAAGTCGTGCTGCGCAGCATGCAGACGATTGCCCGTAGTGGCGGAGAAAACGCATTCGCCGCCACGGGAGCCGCAGCCGAAGGCCGCTACATCCCGGATGGCCCCTACCCCGACCGCAGCGCCGATGAGAAGGTGAATGAGCTGATCAACCTCTCCGACCAGGCCAAGGACTACTCGGCGGCGCATCTCACCTGGCACCGAGCCTACATTGCCGACAAGGATGAGATATTCCCACCTGCCCGCATGTGGGATTACTGGTCCACGGTAGGACTTGGCACGGAGTTCGACAGCTACCACTACCCCTTTACCGACGCCGGAATTGTGCTCAACGAGCTGATATAAGCAGCCCCGGCTAAAACGAAAGGGTATCATTATTCCGGTGCGTCGTCCGCACCATTGCATTTGGCTGTCGCACTTGCCTCTTGCCATGCAATTATTTTCTGGTAGAATACCCGGACTTAGTTTTTATGCTCAAGGGAATCATATTCGACATGGACGGCACACTGGGCGACACGCTCACGCTGTGTATTGAAGCTTACCGCACCACCGTGTGTGAGCTGACCGGCCGGACACCCACTGCGGAAGAAGTAGTGAGTTACTTCGGGCTGAGCGACCGGGGTGTTCTGGGCGGGCTGCTGAATATGAACCCGGATGCCCCCGAGCTCCCCATCGATACCTTTGTGCGCATCTATTGCGAGCGGCACGATGAACTTGCACCCACCCCCTTTCCCGGAGCGACGGAATTGCTGAAAACCCTTAAGATGCGTGGGCTGAAACTGGCACTGCTCACCGGCAAAGAATACTACACGGCCGAACCGACCCTGAAAAAATACGGCATGGATGGAGTATTTGACCTGCTGCTCTACGGCGACCCCTATTACAACGCCAAGGCCGACAACCTGAAACGCGCCATGGATGCCTGGCAGCTCCGCCCGGAGGACATTATCTATGTGGGCGATGCTCCCAGCGACATCGAACTTTGCCACAGCGTAGGCGTGCCTATCATCAATGCTGCGTGGAGCAGCCATGCCACAGCAGACGAAGCCGCCTGCCTGGCACTTGCCCCGGAATACCGTCTGAACAACTTTGCCGAACTGGCACCACTTCTCAATACACTGACAACATGAATCGACACCACTTCCTTGCAAGCCTGGCGCTTTTCAGTGCCCCCCTGTCTGCCGTTACCATGCACGATATTTTCCCCACCCCCCAACAGGTCACGCTGCTGGACGCCGACACTCGCGTTACCGACGTGCAGATAAACATGCGCCGCCCGGATAGCCGGGATGGTATGTGGGCGCAGATTCCGGCAGACAATGTGGGGGCATACGCCCTGCACATCATGCCCGGCAAGCTCAGTGTTTGGGCTAACTCGGAAGAAGCCCTGCACTACGCCAAACAGACACTCAGCCAGTTGCTGCAAGGCGTAAAAGGTGCTCAATGTGCCCAGCGAGACCCATTCCCGGAGCAGTCGCTGGCAGAGGTAGCTCGGCAGGGCAAATTGCCTCTGGGCAGCATCCTCGACTGGCCGGATCTGCCATTCCGAGGCACCGTAGAGGGATACTATGGAGCCCCCTGGAGCTTCGAAGCGCGAAAAGCGCAGTTCGATTTCTACGGTCGTAACAAGCTGAACACCTACATCTACGCCCCGAAGGATGACCCGTACCACCACGGCCTGGGCTGCTACGAGCCCTACCCGGTCGACAAAGCCGAAGAAATCCGCCAACTGGTACAGCATGCCCGCCGCAACCATGTACGCTTCGTATGGGCTATTCACCCGGCCAATACCGTGAAATGGGAGGAAAACGAAGGCAAAAACCAGTTGAACGCCCTCTGTCACAAGCTGCAACTCATGTATGAGCTGGGGGTGCGCGATTTCGGCGTCCTAGTAGACGACTCCAGCGGCGAAATCGGCAAGGCAGAGCGCCAGGTGCAGCTCTGCAACTACATCCTCGAGCACTTCATCCGCAAACACCCGGACGTCAACCAAACACTTATCATGTGCCCCACCGGCTACAACAAGGCCTGGACAAACGAAAAGTTTCTCAATACCCTCGGCACCGGATTGGATAAGAGCATCCCCGTGATGTGGACCGGTGACACCGTGGTGCACGACATCACGCTCTCCGGCCAGCAGTGGGTGAATGAGCAGGTAAAACGCCCTACCTTCATCTGGTGGAACTGGCCCTGTAACGACTTCAAACGCAGCCGCATTTCCATGGGGCGCACTTACGGGCTGGGCACGGAGCCGGAAATGAAATCTGCCATGAGCGGCTTTGTGGCCAACCCCATGGAACACGCTGAGGCCAGCAAGGTCGGCATATTCGGGGTGGCGGACTATACCTGGAACATCACCGGTTTTGAATCCGACAAATCCTGGCGTGCCGGCATTGCACGCCTATACCCCGATAGCACGGAGGCCATGCAGTGCTTCTGCGACCACAACTCCTACCTGCTACCCAACACACACAAATACCTGCGCGAAGAATCCGCGCAGTTTGCCCCGGTCTCTGCCGCCTACAGAAAATCGCTGATGGACGGCAAACCGAATACCGCTGATGCCGCTACCCTTCAAGCAGAATTCGAACGCATGGAGAACGCCGGCCTCACCCTGCAAAACGCAGCAGATACCGCAGAGCTTCAAAAAGATATTGCCCCCTGGCTTTCGCAGTTCATCCTTGCCGGGCGCGCCGGGGCCTACGCCATGAAATCCATCCGCTCCACAGACACCACCACGCGCACGCAGAACTTTTTCCAGGCCGTGCGACTCCATGCCGACATGGAAAACACCCTGCGCGACGAATGGACGCCGGACGGCACCGTGTACCTGAAAGATACTGAGGTGGCGATGTACCACATGACCCCCGCTATGATGGATACCCTGTGCTACCTCAATGCACCCATTCTGGCACAAATCTCCGGGCGTCGGCATACCGCCCCCACCTTCAGCATCAACTCCACAGTATCGCCCCGCCCCGGCACCCCGGAGGCAGGGAAAGACGAAGTGCACCGTCTGCATGTAGGCGATACCCTCTGCCTGGACTTCGGAGAACCGACAGATATATTCAGCATCGTCCTGAGTACCGGGCGCAACACGCCCCTGGGCAAGGGGCAGTTCGAAATCTCTGCCAATGGCCGCGACTGGCAGCCCATAGGCGCCCCGCTCAGCGGCAACACCCTGGTGCTCAATACCGCGGAGCAACCTGCACAAGCCGCCATGCTGCGCTACAGAGTAACGGAAGCCCCGGCAGCCCCCGTCTGCCTCAGAGAGTTTTCGATTAACCGCACCCTGCCCCCCTACACAGCCCACAAGCTGGCGAAAGCACCTGTTTTGTCCGCATACCGGAATGAGGAGCACATCGGCATCAACCGCATCATGGAGGTATTCTCCATGGCCCCGGGGGAGTATATTGAGCTGCAGATACCCGGCACGATAATGCCGCAGAACATGCTGCTCAATCTGGGAAATACCGAGCTGCCCAACTGGGCAGAAATCACCCTCACCCATACAGACGGCACGCAGAGCACTGTGCGGGGCGTGGCAGAGGGCGAATGGCTCATATTCGAAAAAGAGCAGCTGCCGAACAAAGCCATTACAGCCGTGCGTCTGACACATAAGGGAAACCTCGCGCAGGAAATCAAGCTCACCTACTTCCGCCTGGGTCTGAGCCGCGAACAGGCAGACCTTAACCCGGTTCTGCTCACCGATGGCGACCTCACAACCTTCTACAACAACGGCAAAGCTGAGCTGAAGCTGAGCATGCCTCTGCCCCTCAACACCAAAAAAATCATTGTAGTCGGTACAGCAGATTACACCATCAATGACGCACAGCCCACCGGAGGTAACGAATACATGAAGGAATTTGCCGCACCCACGGGCGACGGCCAGCTCCGCATCTGTGCCCCGCAACAGGAAGGGCAGTATACCTACGAGGTCATCTTCGTCCACTGAACCCGGCCATGAAACGCACGTTACACTACATTTCCTTCAATAGCGCGGCCATGATGTTGCTGGCTACAGCCTGCTCTCACACAAGCACCCCGGCCCCGCAGGAAGAACCGCCACTCATGGCTGCAGAAACACGCTTTACCCCGATGAACGAGCAACAGCAATCCGCCCTGGAACAAGCCCTGGCACCCATGTTGCAGGCAGAAAACGGAGCAGAACTCTGGTTTCATGCCGCCACAGAGAAAGACGATGGCTCCTTCTCTTGGTGCATCTCTCCGGCGCCCTCTGAGTCGGAGTGGGTCAGTATCGGCCACATCTCCCACACCACGCTGCAGCAACTGGCAGCAGAACGCACCACAGTGGAACATGGTGATACGCTGGACTACTGGATGCGCTTAGAATTGCGCTGCAACGGATACGAGCTTCCCATCTCCCTCTGCCCGGCAGAAGAGTTCGGCGTTTACATCGGCGACTGCTCCTCCGTGCGTGCCCGCGATTTCCACAATACTCTCTGGAACGCATTGGACAAGAAATACAATATTCAGAAGCGGCTGGATAAAGCCGTGCAGGAGTAAGATTCTGTCATCTCCCCGCACCGTGCGCCACGGCTTCGGACACAACGAGGCTAGCACTGCAAAAAGCCGTTGCACTCTTGAGAGTCTACACCGGGTCTTCGACTTCTCAAGAGTGCAACGGACTCGTTTTCAATTCAATGATGGGGCTTCGGTTAGCCTACGCCCACCGGGCATTTCACTTGCGACGACGGCGTGCGGCTAGGCCACAGAGAGCCAGCAGGGAAAGCGTGGCCGTGGTGGGTTCGGGGATGAGTCTATCCTCCAACTTGTACAAGGCAATGTTGGAAATTTCTCCATTATCTATAGATGACTGTGTAACCCACAATCTTGATTTATTAGCGTATTCCAAATCTGACGCAGCAATAGCGTTTTCTAATGTATTGCTCCCTACGGCCTCGATGGAATATGAAAGCGAGTTGCTTGTAGTAATCTTATTGGCATCCGTAGTGGAAGCAAACAGAGTATAAGTACCACCCACCACGTTCTCAACATCATTCACCAACTTCACATCTGCAACAAACGTCAAAACAATGTCGACAGCCTGCCCCGCAGTAACCGTAACATCACTAAGAGTACCAATACCTTTAACATCGTACCAGTTAAATGAAATCTGCTTAGTACTAATAACATCGATGGTATATCCTGCAGCGCTACCACCACCATTGGTGCCAAACAGACGCGCCGGCGCCGAAATCGACTCCGCCGCGGTGTAGGTGAAAGCCAGCTTCCATGAAGTCAAACTATCACCGCTGCTCCCGCCGCTCCATTTTATGCCGGAATTACTATCATCCAGATAAAATCCTTTAGATTCATCAAAATGCATGTTACTGGTCGTTTCCAGCGTGAGTTGCTGTTCAGCTGCCATAGAAACGCCGGACAGCATCAAGAGAGTGATTATGTGCTTTTTCATGATTGTAAGATTTTGTTTTTGTGTGGTTAGAGATGACTCTTTCTGGTTCGTCCGTCCCCTCGCGCGATGGGAGACTCGATTATCAGTCCGGAGTCGCTGAGCATAGTATACAGCATTCTCTATGCTGATGCAAGCGAAAAGTCGGAATATCATTAAAAATTATTCACTTGCACAGGATGAATAATTTTCATCTAAGGACGTTTTAAGAGTGCTGAGTTACTCTAACGTATTTATGTTTCGATTTTTCTCGCAAATACAGCATAGAGAATGCTGATACCTGCTTATTGGTAGTCTCAACATTTGGAAACGAGTCTGCGGTAAATTCGGAAATGATGTATCGAATTTCGGCACTTTGGCAACCTCTTCCATCCTTCCGGCCTTATATACAATTTCTGTTCGTACAGTCGGGATTTCCCCTCGAACTTCCTTTCCCACGGTTCGTTACCCCCCCGCAGTTGCTTCACGCCCGCCCCACGGGCACTCACCCTTGCAGGGGCAAACACTCTGTGTTTGGCTAATCAGCCTTACAGCCGTCGGCTGCTTTGTTCTTCTGGTCTGGGATTCCGCACCATAGCGGCTCCGCGCGGACTTTCATCGCAGTGCGCATATCGAGTCGGTCGCACTCAAAAAGGCCGCTGTTCCACTCAGTGAACAGCGGCCTTAAAGTTTTGGCTATTTAAGCGATACCGGGCTTAGCAGCAGGGCTTGGCCAGCACCTTGCGAAGGCGGGCGAAGCGGGGCAGAGCCTGAACAGTCTTCATGCCGGTCTCGCCCTGGATAAGGGGCAGAGCATAGTCGATGAAGGCACGCTCAATGCCGTTGCCGGCGGCGTTAATCCACTCGCGGGGAACCTTGCGCTCGAAGTTAGCAACACTCTCCAGGGGCAGGAGCTTGGTGTTGCACACATACTGACCGTAGAGGTCGTTGCGCTCGAAAGCCACCATCTTGTCGGTGTCGCCATTCACAGCAGCCTGCACAGCGGTCTTACCGGCGAGGTAGGCCTCCATGGCATCCGTGGTGGAAGCCAGGTGTGTGGCACAGCGCTGCAGCAGGGAGGGCTCGATAGCACGCACCTTGGCGGAGGGGATGCGCTCACGCACAACCTCGGCCAGCTTGTTGGCCAGGCCACCCAGCTGGGCGTGGCCGAAGCCGTCGTTGCTGTTGGTCTTGGCCTGGGAGATGAACTGACCGTAGGCATCGTGAATACCCTCGGACACCACCACAAGGCACTTGGAAGTAGCATTGTAGCGCTTCTCAACATCGGACAGGAAGGTCTCCATGTCGAAGTCCACCTCGGGGAGGTAGATGAGGTCGGGACCTGCGCCGGCATAGTTAGCGAGGGCGCTGGCAGCGGTGAGCCAGCCGGCGTGGCGGCCCATCACCTCGATAATGGTAATCATGCCGGTATCATAGCAGGAAGCATCGTGCTGCACCTCCATGCAGGAAGTGGCGATGTACTTGGCAGCGGAAGCGAAACCGGGGCAGTGGTCGGTACCGAAGAGGTCGTTGTCGATGGTCTTGGGAATACCCATCACGCGGCACTCGTAACCGGACTTCTGCATGAACTTGGAAATCTTGTTGCAGGTGTCCATGGAGTCGTTACCACCATTGTAGAAGAAGTAGCGGACATCAAACTTCTTGAAGGTGTCGAGAATCTTCTCGTAATCGGTGGGATCCACATCAGGATCCTTCATCTTGTAACGGCAGGTACCAAGGGCGGAAGAGGGGGTGAACTTGAGCAGCTCAAGCTCAGCAGGATCCTCCATACCCATGTCGTAAAGCTGTTCGTTGAGCACGCCCGTAATACCGTGGGCAGCGCCAAGCACGCGGGTAATCTGGGGAGAATTGAGAGCGGTCTGCACAGCGCCGAGAACGCTGGCGTTAATCACAGCGGTAGGACCGCCGGACTGGCCGATGATGCATGCACCTTTGAGTTCTTTCATAACTTATATGACGAGATGTACGGATTAAAATGCCGACCGCAGGCAAAACAACACCATGCAGCAAGGCACGGATATTTTACAACAAACAGCACGTCTTGACAAGCAAAATATCAGACATGATGCAAATATTTACCATTTTTTTACAATTTTTGACATATAAAGCTTGCATTATGACACATTATATGCTAGCATCGGCTGCATGAAGAGCTCCCTTATACTTGTTGCAGGTGGTGCTCTCCTCCTTTCCGCCTGCACCCCGACGAAGAAGCCGGCCACCAAGCCGGTTGCCACTCCGCCCGCCGTAACAACGGCCGCTAATCCTTATGTGCAGACAGCGGCCAACGCTGGTGCGGCAGCCGTTCAGCCGGCTGCTCCTGCCCAACCGACGACTTACACTCCCAGTTCCTACCTGCCCCAGGCTCCTGCTCAGCCCACCCCACAGGTGGTGTATACCGTAGACCCCATGACCGGCCAGCCCATAGCAGTGCAGCAGCCCCAGCAGCAGCTCTATGTAATGGATGCCGTTACCGGCCAGCTTGTCCCCGTGCAGGCGCCCGTTGTTGCTCCGCAGCCTGCGCCCGCCTACACGACAGACCCCATGACCGGTCAGCCCATCAGCGCCCAGCAGCAGCCCGGCATGAGCGATATCACCGGCATGGCTCCCACCGGTCCGGAAATGCAGGGAATGGGCATGCCCACACAGCCCACGCAGACTGCCAGCACCCCGGGTGCTGCGGCCAACTATGCAGTACAGCTCATCAACGGCACCACAGGGCGTCTGTTCCTGGAAGTGTTTGACGACTCCGACAACGTGTTTCCCGTGGGCTATATGTTCGCCGGGCAGAACATCAGCACCCCTCCTTCCGAACCCCGCAACATTCAGGGCCAGCTGACGGTAGTGGTGCGTGACCCGGACACTCCGGACGGTAAGGAGCTGCGCCGCTATAAGGTGATGCCCCCGGCCAACTATGCCAACAAGACCATCGGTATTACCATTCTTCCCGGTGGCCGATATCGCGCCAGCCTGGATGGCCAGGTATACTATACATCCCCGGATCCCAAGGCTGCTACTCCCGCCGCCCCGGCTACTCCGGCTCCGGCAGCCCCTGCCGCGACATCTGCCACCCCGGCTCCTGCAGCCCCTGCCGCAACATCTGCCACCCCGGCTCCTGCAGCGGCCCCTGCACCGGCTCCGGCCGCAGACCCGGCCACGGCTCCGACTCAGATTCTCTGATTATCAATTACTTCGCAACCCCTGGCAGCTTTCTTGCAGGGTGTTAAGATTCGGCGGATGCCTCGTTTTCTCTTGCAGAAACGAGGCATCCGTTGTATATGGGCTTCATGTGCAAACCATTCCGAGAATACCTCAGTCTGCTGAGAGAATACACAAGAGAAGTCGTCACCTTCGGTGGTTTCTGCCTCATGTGTTTTGTTTACAGCGATTTCCGCCAGCTCGCCCGCGAGCAGTCCACCACAGCGGCTCACACCGTCGATGTCCTGCGTAGCATGGACTTACGGCTTTCCCGCATCGAACACACCTCACCCGATACGAACAACTATGAAAAATGACATCGCGTGCATTCAGAAAAAAATCGGCGTGACACCCGACGGCATTGTGGGGCCGCAGACACTCCGAGCCCTGAAACAGGCTCTCGGCATCCCCCTGAGCACCAATGCCACATGGCCCACGCAGTCCGAGGTCCGCAGCGGCAAAAGCATGTTCGGAGCTCCCGGCTGCGAACACGAACTTACAGCCCTGGAGCCACCCTATCCGCTGTATTTCGAGGGGAAGCAAGTGCACACCATACGTGTACACCAACTTATTGCCCCGGATGTAAAAAACGCTCTCAGCGAGGTGCTCGCTCACTACGGGCAGGCAGAAATCCACCGCCTGGAGCTCGATATATATGGCGGTTCCTATAACTACCGCAGCAGTACCGGCAGCAGTGCGCTTTCCATGCACGCCTGGGGGATTGCCCTCGACTTTGCTCCGGCCACCAATTCCTATGCCACGCGCGCGCCCAGAGCCACCCTCAGCCACCCTGACTGCGAGCCTTGGTGGCAGATATGGGAAAGCCACGGTGCCACCTCACTTGGCCGCTCGTGCGGATATGATTGGATGCACCTGCAATTTGCGCGTTTGTAATAGTGCCGCACTGAGCCCGCTGACGCGGGCTCAATTACTTTCAGACTTCCGGGTGATTGCTGAACACCCACCACTTCGAGCCTCCGGGGCTTGGCAAGGTATATTATATGCTCCTTATCATCCAACTACAACGCCTGCGCCATCGTGGCACCTAACATCAGGGTACACACGCGTGGGTAGTTGGGAATTATTTTCATCGATTTTTATTGCTCAGCTCATCCGGCTGAGAATGCCTCGTAATTCGAGCTCGAAGGCCTGCAACTCCACCGGTGTGGGTGTGCCATTAAGCTCCGTCCAGCCAAAGCGCCCCATCTGGTCAATCTGCCAGGCGCCATTCGTTCCGCTCGGGAAACTGCATTTACCGGAAATCAGCGTGCCGGGCAACTGCAAATCATCAATTGTCACAGTCGGTTTCACATTTGCGGCCGGAGTGGCAGCCGACTGAGGAAGCGGAGGCTCCTGCTGCGGCGGCTCGGGTGCAGCAGGTGCCGGGGCGGGGGCCGGCTTCTCCTGCGGGCGGGCTATTTCGATACCATTATCCAGCAGCAGAAAACGCACCTCCATGTAGGTGAGATGCACACCGCATTCGGCCGCGAGATTTTTCTGAATACCATTCAAATCCACCCCATAGCTTGCCCAGCGGCGCACCATTTCCAGCTGTTCGTTGTTTACTTTTGCACTCATGGCAATGTTATGATTCAAGTGATGATTGTTCGGAAGCAGCAGCCTCCTCAGCTTCGGCATTCGCCTCCGCCGGAGCCGGCTTTTCCTTCTTTTTCTTTTCCTTTTTAATGTTAAACTGATTGGCTGCTGCATCGAAGCCCAGGGAGAGAGTCATGAGCGTGGCAGCCGCAGCGCGAGCCAGAGCCTCCGTCAACAGGGGGCGCTCATCCGGGGCAAACTTCCCCAGCACATGGCTAATCATCTGCCTCTGGCCGGGAGCAGAAATTCCCACGCGCAGGCGGGGAAACTTCTCCGTACCCAAGTGTGCAATAAGGCTCTTCATTCCATTGTGCCCGCCTGCGGAGCCACCGGCTCGCAGCCGCATGGCTCCCACAGGGAACGAAATATCATCGTACACCACGAATACCTGCTCCGGTTCCCATTTGTAGTAGCGCATCAGGGGGCCTACGCTCTCGCCGGAGGCATTCATGTATGTCTGGGGTTTTACCAGCAGCACCCCGGGACCGGCTGCCAGCTCTGCCTTGCGGGCTTTGTCCGACTTCCACTCCACACCAAAATGCGAAGCCAGCAGGTCAAGCACCATAAACCCGACATTATGACGAGTCTCGGCATACTCGCGCCCGGGATTGCCCAGACCAACGATGATTTTGACAGGCAGCATCAGTTCGCGCTGATTCCCAGCGAGGTGAATGTAATATTGCGGTTCACTGCATTCAGATAGGCACGAGCAGACGCCTCAATAACGTCTGTTGCAGCCCCCTTGCCGGAAATGGGCTTGCAATTCTCGCAGTCTCCGAACTGTACCTTCACGCTTACCTCGCCCAGAGCGTCCTGACCGATGGAAGTGGCTCGCACATTGTAATCCACAAGCTCACCGTGCGTCTGGGTAATGCGGTCGATAGCCTTGAAGCAAGCGTTCACCGGGCCGTTACCAATGGCACAATCTGTATACTCCTCATCATCCTTAATAAGGGTAACAGTGGCTGTCGGGCGAGCTGAATCGCCACCAATGAACTGAATGTGGGACATCTTCCACACGCCGTTGCTGGTGTCCAGCGAGTCATCCACAAGGGAAGAGAGGTCATCATCGTACACAAACTTCTTGCTGTCGCCCACTTTCTTGAAACGCTCGAAAACAGCCGTCAACTCATCGTTGGAAAGGGTATGTCCCAGCTTCTCCAGACGCGCCTTCACAGCCGCACGGCCGGAGTGCTTGGTAAGCGGTAGCTCCGTCTCACCCCAACCTACTTCCACCGGGTCAATGATTTCATAAGTCTCACGCTTGGCCAGGATGCCATGCTGGTGAATACCGGAGGAGTGGGCAAAGGCGTTCTCACCCACGATAGCTTTGGAGCGCTGCACAAGCATACCGCTCATGCGGGAAACAACGCGACTGGTCTTCACAATCTCGCGTGTATTGAGATTGTGCGGCTTGCTTCCGGCCTCGAAACCAAAAGGCTCAGGGCGGGTGGAAAGAGCCATGGCCACCTCCTCGATAGCAGTGTTGCCGGCACGCTCACCGATGCCATTGATGGTGCCCTCCACCTGGCGGGCACCGGCCTGCACGGCTGCCAGAGAATTAGCCACGGCCATACCGATATCGTTGTGACAATGGACGGAAATGATTGCCTGGTCGATGTTCTTTACATTATCCTTGAGGTACTTGATGATGGTGTAGTACTCTGAAGGCGTAGTAAAGCCTACTGTATCCGGAATGTTCACCGTGGTGGCACCGGCCTCGATGACGGCCTCCACCACCTGAGCCAGATAATCATGCTCCGTTCGGCTGGCATCCTCAGCAGAGAACTCCACATCACTCACCAGGCTCTTGGCCAGCTTCACACCGGCTACTGCCATCTCCAGAATTTCCTCCTTGCTCTTCCTGAGCTTGAACTCGCGGTGCAGCGGGCTGGTAGCCAGGAATACATGGATGCGCGCGCGGTCTCCGGCAGGAGCCACAGCGGCAGCTGCCTGGCGAATGTCATTCTCCACACAACGTGCCAGGCCCGCAATGCGGCACTTCTTCACCGTACGCGCAATCGTATGCACAGACTCAAAGTCGCCATCGGAAATACAGGGGAAACCGGCCTCAATCACATCCACACCTAGCTTCTCGAGCTGACGTGCTACCTCCAGCTTCTGGCGGAGATTCATGGAAGCTCCCGGACACTGTTCACCATCGCGCAGCGTGGTGTCGAAGAATAATACTTTGTCGCTCATTGCTATTGTTGTGTTGTTGATTAAGGAACTTGTATTTTACACACATTCCAAGAAAAAGCAAGCCCGGTACTCATTATGACACGAGCAGGCATCAAAAAATCGCCCCGGCCTACACAGACGTGCGGCCGGGGCGGAAGTTCAGCTTGCGGAGGTTATCAATCCTCGGACCCCACAGAGATGGTCTCCTCTGCAGTGGAGAATTCCTCTTCCGTCTCCCATACGGCACGGGGGATGGGAGAAGCACCGGGTGCGGGTTCCACCACAATGTTGCGGTACTTGTCGAAACCGGTACCGGCCGGGATAAGGTGCCCCAGAATAACATTCTCCTTGAAGCCCTCCAGCGTATCAACCTTACCCAGGGTAGCGGCTTCGGTAAGCACGCGGGTGGTATCCTGGAAGGAAGCGGCAGAGATGAAGGAATCCGTCTTGAGGGAGGCCTTGGTGATACCCAGGAGGATGGGTTCGCTGTCGGCGGGGCGGCCGTTCATGGCAACCGTCTCGCGGTTAATGCGAGCCAGCGTCGTGCGATCCACCTCATCACCCCAGAGCAGACCGGTATCGCCCGGATCCTTCACGCGCACCTTGCGCAGCATCTGGGATACGATGATTTCGACGTGCTTGTCGTTAATCTCCACACCCTGTACGCGGTACACCTGCTGCACCTTGTTGACGAGGTGCTCCTGCAGAGCCTCTTTGCCACAGATGCGGAGGATTTCGTCGGAAGCCTCGGAGCCGTCGGAAAGCGGCTCACCGGCACGCACATAGTCACCATCGTGTACAATGATGTGGCGGTCCATAGGCACGAGGTGCTTAATGGACACAGCGCCCTCATTCTCATCGTGAGTTTCCAGCTTGGAGGAGCGGCGGCGGCTCTTGCCGGCAGCCTCTTTGGCCTCGGCATCGCGATACACCGTCACCACCTTCTTGCCACGAATCATGGCGTCATCAATGGCGACGATACCATCCATCTCGGCCAGTGTGCAGGTATCCTTGGGACGACGAGCTTCGAAGAGCTCTGCCACACGGGGCAGACCACCTGTAATATCGTTCGTCTTCTGCACCTTGCGGGGGGTCTTGGCGATGGGCGTACCGGCAGAAATCTTCTGCTTGTTGTTGACGGCAAGGTATGCCCCCGTGGGAATGGAGTACACGCGCGGCTGGTCCTTGGCACTGCCGGGCTTGGCCGTGTGCACAATAATGCGGGGAGCCAGGTCCTGGCGGTGGTCGATGATAACCGTAGTACCCTTACCGGACTCGGTGTGCCCACTCTCAGTGCGGCAGGTGATACCCTCAATCATGTCGGCGTATTCCACCTGACCACCCACCTCGGCAATCACCGGGATGGCGTAGGGATCCCACTCCGCGATGAGGGTCTTGGCCTCGATGTTCTGGCCATCCTTCACATGCAGCACGGCACCCATGGTAAGCTGGTAGGACTCCTGCTCCTTGCCTTCAGCATCGTAAATCTTCACGCTGCCGTTCTTGCAAAGTACCACGTTATTGCCGTTCTCGTCCTCGACGCAGCGACCGCGCAGGTTTTCGTCGTAAATGACCTGACCATCGGTCTTGGACACATACTCGGGGCGGCTGGTAGAGGCAGAAGCCGTA
This sequence comes from Akkermansia sp., assembly GCA_017415555.1. Taxonomy (GTDB): domain Bacteria; phylum Verrucomicrobiota; class Verrucomicrobiia; order Verrucomicrobiales; family Akkermansiaceae; genus Akkermansia. The sequence goes on along the minus strand of JAFQGF010000050.1, from coordinate 18,191 downwards.
CCACCCACGTGGAAGGTACGCATGGTAAGCTGAGTACCGGGCTCACCGATGGACTGAGCAGCGATGATACCAACGGCCTCACCCACCTTCACGCTCTTGCCGGTGGCAAGGTTCAGGCCGTAGCACTTAGCGCAGCAGCCCTTGGTAAGCTCGCAAGTGAGCACGGAACGCACCTTGACCTTCTCGATACCCACCTTCTCGATACGCTTAGCGGCCTCGTCGGTGATAATCTCGTTCTTGCCCACGATAAGCTCGTGAGAGGTCGGGTCGTAAATATCATCGCAGGTCACGCGACCATAGATGCGCATGGAGAGGCTGGCGATTTCGTCATCACCGTCATAGATGGCGGTCATGGTGATACCATTGTCGGTACCGCAATCCTCATCGCGCACAATCACGTCCTGAGCCACATCCACCAGCTTACGGGTCATGTAACCGGAGTCAGCCGTCTTAAGAGCGGTATCGGCCAGACCCTTACGGGCACCGTGGGTGGAAATGAAGTACTCCAGCACGCTCAGACCCTCACGGAAGTTGGAGGTAATGGGGCGCTCGATAATCTCACCACTCGGCTTGGCCATAAGACCACGCATACCGGAGAGCTGCTTAATCTGAGCCTTGTTACCACGAGCACCGGAGTCCACCATCATGTAGAGCGGGTTGGCCACGGCGGAGCCATCGTTGTACTCCAGCTTGGTGTAAAGCTCCTTCTGAATGGCATCCGTCGTGGAGGACCAGATATTCACCACCTTCTCATAGCGCTCGCCGTTGGTGATAAGACCTTCCTCGTACTGCTCGGTCACCTTCGTCACCTCGTCGTAGGCAGCTGCGATAAGCTCATTCTTGTGCTCGGGCACTACCATGTCCACAATACCGATGGAGCAACCGGAGCGCGTAGCCTCCTTGTAACCCAGGGACTTGAGGGCATCGAGGGTCTCCACGGTCTTGGCCTGACCACAGGTCTGGTAGCAGCGCCAGATGATTTCACCCAGCTGCTTCTTGCCGACGTTGCGGTTGATGTAGCCAATCTCGTTGGGCCAGATTTCGTTGAAACGCACACGGCCGGCAGTAGTCACGATTGTCTTGCGATTCACATTCTCCTGGTTGAAGGAGAGGCGGTCGAACGCGCGACCGGTCTTGCCGTAATCCGGGTTCTTGAGGCGAATCCACTGGTGGTAGCCAATCTTGCGGGCAGCAATGGCGAACTCCACTTCGGAAATAGACTCGAAGAGCGGCAGCAAGTTCTGATTATCCTCATTCTCCTTCACCACCTTGGCACGAGTGTGCGTGAGGTAGTAGGACCCCAGAATGATATCCTGAGACGGCGTGCTGATGGGCTTACCGGAAGCAGGGGAGAAGATGTTGTTGGGAGCCAGCATGAGCAAGCGAGCCTCCAGCTGAGCCTCCACGCTCAGCGGCACGTGCACAGCCATCTGGTCACCGTCGAAGTCAGCGTTGTAACCCGTACACACAAGCGGGTGCAGACGGATGGCGCTACCCTCAATCAGCACAGGCTCGAAGGCCTGAATGGAAAGTCGGTGCAGCGTTGGAGCACGGTTCAGGAACACGGGGTGCCCCTTGGTCACCTCCTCCAGAATATCCCACACTACAGACTCCTTGCGGTCAATCATCTTCTTGGCAGAGCGCACGGTGTGCACATAGCCAAGCTCTTTCAGACGGTGGATGATGAAGGGTTCAAACAGAGCCAGAGCCATCTTCTTGGGAAGACCGCACTGATTCATGCGCAGGTTCGGACCAATAACAATCACGGAACGACCGGAGTAGTCCACACGCTTACCCAGCAGGTTCTGACGGAAACGACCACTCTTGCCCTTCAGCATATCGGAAAGGGACTTGAGGGGACGATTGCCCGCACCCGTCACATGACGGCCATGACGACCATTGTCGAACAGGGCGTCCACAGCCTCCTGCAGCATACGCATTTCGTTGCGCTTAATCACCTCAGGGGTCTGCAGAGCAGCAAGCTCCTTCAGACGGTTGTTACGGTTGATTACGCGGCGATAGAGGTCGTTGAGGTCGGAGGTAGCGAAACGGCCACCGGGCAGCGGAACGAGCGGACGCAGATCCGGAGGAATGACGGGCAGTATGGTGAGCACCATCCACTCGGGGTGGCAACCACTGTTCTTGAAGCCCTGAGCCAGCTGAAGACGCTTGGCAATCTTGCGCTTGTTCTGCTTGGAGTTAGTCTTCTCCATCTCCTGGCGCAGTTCATCAATGAGGGCGTCCAGATTGATGGTGGCAAGCAGGCGCTGAATAGCGGCGGCACCCATGCCGGCCTCCGGTGCATCATCACCATAATCCTCCTGCAGATCCTCGTATTCTTCCTCGGTCAGAATCATGCCGCGCTCAATGCCATTGACACCCTTGGCGTCCGTCACGATGTAATCCTCGTAGTAAATCACACGTTCAAGATCGCGGGCGGTGAGGTTCAGCATGAGGCCGATACGGCTGGGCATACATTTGTAGAACCAGATGTGCGTTACGGGCACAGCCAACTCGATGTGGCCCATACGCTCGCGACGCACGCGGGCAGAAGTTACTTCCACACCGCAGCGGTCACACACCATGCCCTTGTTCTTGGCTCGCTTGTAGCGGCCGCAGGAGCATTCCATGTCGCGCGTCGGCCCGAAAATACGCTCACAGAAAAGGCCACCCTTCTCCGGTTTGAACGTACGGTAATTGATGGTCTCAGGGTTCTTGACCTCGCCGCTGGACCAGCTCAGGATGTTATCCGGGCTGGCAACGGTGATGCAAACCTGGTCGAAGTTTTTAGGCTTCTCGTTGTTAAGGTCAATGTAAGACATATAAGAGTTAAGTTTTAAAAAGTTCGGTTTGCTACCCGCCCGCGGGGGCGGGTAGCGGTTACAGGTTTACATGTCGGAGTCATCGTCGTCGGCCTCTTCCTCATCGGCCACCTCGTCTGCCCCCAGCTCGTCGGCATCCACCTCATCGAAGTCAGAATCGCCATCGAAGTCCATCTCGTCACCAAAGAGCTCCTCATCGTCGCCGCCGTCAGCAAGCAGGTCGAAGAGTTCGTCGGTAGTCTGCGGTGCATTCTCGCGGTCCTTCTTCTCCAGCGGCTGCACGTTAAGGCAGAGAGCCTGCATTTCCTTAATGAGCACGTTGAACGACTCGGGAGTGCCGGCAGCCAGGGAGTTGTCACCCTTCACGATATTCTCGTAGATACGGGTACGACCCTGCACGTCATCGGACTTCACAGTCAGAAGCTCCTGCAGCGTGTAAGCGGCACCATATGCCTCCATAGCCCACACTTCCATTTCACCGAAACGCTGACCACCGTGCTGAGCCTTACCGCCCAGCGGCTGCTGCGTTACCAGAGAGTAGGTACCCACGGCACGGGCGTGCACCTTATCGGCCACGAGGTGATTCAGCTTCAGCATATAGGTGTAGCCCACCACCACGGGGTAGTGGAAGTACTCACCCGTCAGGCCGTCAATCAGGCGGCTCTTACCGGCCACAGAGCCGTCCTTGCCATCGCCTACCCAAGTGAAACCGGGTACCTGCTTAGCCTGGCTCATGTAGTCCCAGATCTTGGACTCTTCGATACCGTCGAACACCGGAGTTGCCACCTTGAAGCCCAGAGCCTTGGCAGCCACACCGAGGTGAGCCTCCAGCACCTGCCCCACATTCATTCGGGAAGGCACGCCCAGGGGGTTCAGGATGATGTCCACCGGAGTACCATCCTCCAGGTAGGGCATATCCTCGATGGGCAGCACACGAGAGCACACGCCCTTGTTACCGTGACGACCGGCCATCTTATCACCCACGCCCAGCTTGCGCTTGGCGGCAATGTAGACCTTCACCTCAGTCACCACGCCGGGATCCATCTCGGCACCGGCTTCAATCTGGTCGAGCTTGCGGTCGCGCTCTTCGTCCAGGTCCTCGAAGCGGGGAGCATAGGCATTGATGATTTCGAAAATCTGATTCTTCACCGGACTGGCACTCATCTCAATCTGGTCGTGGTACACAGCCAGCTTGCGCAGCAGAGTCTTGGTAATCTTGCGGTTGGCAGGAATGACAATCTCGTTGGACCCGACACGGGTCACCTCAAGCGGAATCTTCTCGCCAAGCAGGCGGTCAGAAAGCTTGCTGGTGAGCTGCTCGATAAGGGCATCCTTATCGCGGTCATACTCAGCATCGACCTTCTTACGCTGCTTCTGGCTCTCCTTCTCCACATCCACAGGGGGAGTACCGGGAGCGCTGGAACGCACAACGCGCACATCCATCACAGTACCCACGGTGCCCGGGGGAACACGCAGAGAGGTGTCCTTCACATCGGCAGCCTTCTCACCGAAGATAGCGCGCAGCAGGCGCTCTTCCGGAGCCAGGTCTGTCTCGCTCTTGGGAGTAATCTTGCCCACAAGGATGTCGCCGGGCTTCACCTCTGCACCGATGCGAATCACACCATCGCTGCCCAGGTTCTTCAGAGCCTCATCGCCAACGTTCGGGATATCGCGGGTAATTTCCTCCGGGCCCAGCTTGGTGTCGCGGGCCTTCTCCTCGAACTCCTCGATGTGGATGGAGGTATAGGCATCCTCCTGCACCAGACGCTCGGAAATAATGATGGCGTCTTCGAAGTTGTAACCGTACCAGGACATATAAGCCACCAGCACGTTGCGCCCCAGAGCCAGCTCGCCGCCATCCGTACAGGAACCATCAGCCAGCACATCGCCGGCGTTCACCACGTCGCCGCGGGACACGATGGGTTTCTGGTTGATGCAGGTAGATGCGTTGGAACGCATGAACTTGCGCAGCTGGTACACATAGATACCCTTCTCGGCATCGGTGCGTACGCTCTCGGGGTCGCTCAGCCAGCGATTGGGAGCAACAGGCAACTGACCATCGGGTGTCGTTACGATGTACTCAGCCGTGGCAGAAGCCACAATGCCGGGTGCCTGTGCCACCACCACAGCGCAACTATCGCGTGCGCACTTGGCCTCAATACCGGTACCGACAAGCGGAGCCTGGTTCACCATAAGCGGCACACCCTGGCGCTGCATGTTTGCACCCATCAGAGCACGGTTGGCGTCGTCATGCTCCAGGAAGGGAATCAGACCGGCAGCGATAGAGATAATCTGCTTGGGAGATACGTCCATGTACTCCACACGGCGCGGATCCACCTCGATAAATTCGCCATGCTCGCGGGCGGTCACGCGGTTGCGTACAAAATGCCCCTGCCCGTTATCGTTATCTATGGGGTTGTTGGCCTGGGCAATGAGGTGGTACTCCTCCTTGTTGGCGGTAAGGTACTCCACCTCGTTGGTAATGATTACCTCCGTATCGATGACATTGCCCTCGGCGTCCTTCTTCTCCACCTTCTTCACGCGGCGGAAAGGAGTCTCGATGAAACCGTACTCATCGATGCGGGCATAGGTGCACAGAGAGTTGATAAGACCGATGTTCGGACCTTCAGGTGTCTCAATCGGGCAGATTCGCCCATAGTGAGAGGGATGCACGTCTCGAACCTCGAAGCCGGCACGGTCGCGGTTCAGACCTCCCGGCCCCAGTGCAGACAGACGGCGCTTATGAGTCAGCTCGGCCAGCGGGTTAATCTGGTCCATGAACTGAGAAAGCTGGCTGCGACCGAAGAAGTCGCGCACCACCGCGCTGAGAGCCTTGGGATTGATGAGCTTGCTGGGAGTGATGTCCGTACGGGTCGTATCGCAGAGTGTCATGCGCTCCTTCACCAGACGCTCGGTGCGGGCAAGACCCACGCGGCACTGGTTGGCGATGAGCTCGCCCACAGCGCGCACACGGCGGTTGCCAAGGTGGTCGATATCATCCACCTGCCCCTCACCATTCTTAAGACGCAGCAGGTACTTAATGGCGGTCAGGAAGTCGATGGGCTGAATAAGACGGATATCCTCCGGCACATCCAGACCAAGCTTCTGATTAATCTTATAGCGACCCACGCGGGTCAGGTCGTACTTCTTCTCCTCCTTGAAGAGGCGGTCGAGAGCCGTTGCAGCCTGCTGAACAGAGGAGGGATCGCCCGGACGGAACTTGCGGAAAATCTCCTTCAGCGCAGTCTCGCGGTCGTGGGCAAGGTCTTTCTTGAGGGTCTTCACGAGGGTTTCCTCCTCGCGCTGGTCAATCACTTCAATTTCCTTGATACCCAGCTCCAGCATCTTCTTGATGGTGGAAAGGCTCAGCGGCTCGTATGCCTTGGCAATAATGGCAGCGCGACGACCGGTGCTCTCATCACCATGCTTCACATCCTCGAAGGGAATGAGATACTCGAGCTCCTCGCCGGTGGCATCGGCCAGGTTCAGCTTCTGGATGGTGTAGAACTGCTCCACAATGGCGCGGTCGCTCTCGTAACCCAGATAACGCAGGAAGGTTGTGGCCAGGAACTTGCGACGACGACGACGACGATCCAGGAACACATACATGAGGTCGCTCGTGTCGAACTGTACCTCCAGCCAGGAACCACGATCCGGGATAATGCGGAAGGAGAAGATGTCCTTGCCGTTGGCATGACGAGTCTTCTCGAAGCAAATGCCGGGAGAACGATGCAGCTGTGCCACAATCACGCGCTCGGCACCATTAATCACAAAGGTACCACGATCAGTTATCATGGGGATTTCGCCCATGTACACATTCTCATCCGTGGTGTAGTCTCCGCACTTCAGGCGGAACTTCACATACAGGGAAGCACTGTATGTCTCACCGGCACGTATGGCCGCAAAGTCGGATGTCTTGGGGGGAGAAATCTCGTAGGAATCATACTCCAAGCGTATTTGCCCGTCGTAGCTTTCGATCGGGAAATGCTCAGAAAGAACAGCCTGCAATCCCATCTTGAGCCGCTTACCGGGCTCGCTGAAACGCTGCAGGAATTCCTCGTAGGATTTTGTCTGGATCTCGATGAGGTTAGGTGGATCGATAACCTCTTTGATCTTGCCGAAACTGATTCGCTCTTGCTTGGGCTTTGACATGGAGTTGGCGGAGATGATGTTGTGCACCCATGTCCGGGTGCGGATCGGTTTACGTCTGGTAAAACCGACCCGGAATGGCGCGCATACGCGCACACGCGGAGTCGTCACCTTCCCGGGTCGGTTCTACTGCCTGCTCATTCTTGTGGTCTGATGATATTTTTGTGTCATATATCATTTATACTTAACACCTTGGGAGCCCAGACCGCGACACCCCGGCATAACTTGACGCGAATGCAGGGGAGGACACAATCCTCCCCTGCTCTCGCGGGATGAAAGGTTACTTGATAGTGACCTTGGCGCCGGCCTTCTCGAGCTCGGCCTTGGCCTTCTCGGCCTCCTCCTTGGACACGCCCTCAAGCAGAATGGAGGGAGCAGACTCAACGAGCTTCTTGGCGTCCATCAGACCGAGACCGGCCTTAATGACGCGGACAGCCTTGATGACGTTCATCTTGCTGGCACCAGCCTCCGTAATCTCTACGTCGAAGTCGGTCTTCTCCTCTACGGGCTCAGCAGCGGCAACGGGGCCGGCAGCAGCCACGGGAGCAGCGGCGGAAACGCCCCACTTCTCTTCGAGCATCTTAACAAGTTCAGCAGCCTCCAGGATGGTCAGCTTGCCGAGTTCCTCAGCGATTGTATTGAGATCAGCCATTGTAGTATCTATGTGTTTTAATTGGTTCTAAGTCGCGGATGGGGGCTCCCCATCCATTTAAGTTCTTACCGGCCGTAGAGCCGACAAAGAGCCTATTTTTTCAGGCGGCGGAGAGGGTGTACCACACCGCCGCCCTCTGGTCAAGTCTTTTTTTACTCTGCAGACGCATTTTCCTGCTCTGCGCCACCATTTTCCTTGTCGACATATGCCTGGATGACACGTGCGAGGGCGGAACCGGCACCGTTGATGGTGCCAAGAAGAGTGGCGAGCAGAACCTCGCGGCTGGGCAGATCACCGAGAGCCTTGATTTTCTCGGGGGAGAGCTCAGCGCCGTCAAGAATACCTGTCTTGTAAGCAGCCTTCTTGCTGGCCTTGGCAAAGGTGTTGATAGCCTTGGCAGCGGCGCAAACGTCGCTGTCACCCATCACATAAGCAGTCTGGCCCTTGAGGGCAGCGCTGATGTCGGGCAGACCGGCCTCGGCAACGGCCTTAGCCATGAAGGTGTTCTTGGCAACTACGCAGGAAGCACCGGCCGTAGCCAGGGCAGCGCGCAGCTGGGTGAACTCGGGCACAGTCACACCGGTATAATCAATGACAAGCAGGAAGGGGGAGGCATTCACCTTGGCCTTCAGCTCATCGATGATGATGGTCTTATCTGCGTTCACTTTCTTTTCAGTACTCATGTTCGTATCTGGGGTTCAGTGTTACAGCTTGGAGAACTCTACCTGGCTCAGGGAGAGACCCGGGTTCATGGAGCTGGACATCGTGGCGCCTGCGATGTAGGCACCCTTAGCACCGGAGGGGCGAGCCTTCACTACAGCAGAGATAAAGGCGCGGGCGTTCTCCACGAGCTTCTCGTTATCGAAGGAGAGCTTACCCACAGCGGCGGAGATGTTGGCGTTCTTGTCGACCTTGAAGTCCACACGGCCGGCCTTCACCTCGCGAACAGCCTTGGCGGTGTCGTCCGTCACGGTGCCGGTCTTGGGGTTGGGCATCAGACCACGCGGGCCGAGCACACGGGCAATCTTACGCACCTGGGCCATGGCGTCCGGAGTGGCGATTGCGCTGTCGAAGTCAAGATAGCCGCCCTGAATCTCCTTGATGAGATCCTCCAGACCGACTTTCTCCGCACCGGCCTCGAGGGCAGCGGCAGCAGCCTCACCCTGAGCGAAGACGATGACACGAACATTCTTACCAGTACCGTGGGGCAGAGAAACGGAGCCACGCACCATCTGGTCGGACTTACGGGGGTCCACCGTCAGACGGAAGGACACCGTGACCGTGGGGTCAAACTTGGGAGCGGGGAAGCTCTTCATGACCGCAACGGCTTCATCGACAGCATAAGACTTGGTGGAATCCACCAGCTTGGCTGCCTCATTATAGCGCTTTGAGCGTTTTTTGGACATATGAGTTTAGCAGTACGTTCGGGTTATTAATATATTCCCTCCTGCAGAAGGGGTTACATCTCAACCTCCACACCCATCTGGCGAGCCTGACCGGCAATAATGCGGGCAGCGGCCTCGGGGTTCGTTGTGTTGAGGTCGGGCATCTTGGTGTTTACAATCTCCATCAGCTTCTCTTTGGAGAGCTTGGCAACCTTTTTCTTGTTCGGCTCGCCGGAGCCGGACTTGATGCCGGCGGCCTTCTTAATGAGGTTAGCTGCCGGGGGCTGCTTGGTGATGAAGTCGAAGGACTTGTCCTTGTAAACGGTGATCACGACGGGAAGCACATCACCAGCCTGCTTCTGAGTTCTGGCGTTGAACTCTTTGCAGAAGCCCATGATGTTGACACCGGCCTGACCAAGTGCAGGACCCACGGGCGGCGAAGGATTCGCGGCACCGGCAGGAATCTGCAGTTTGATGGTTTTGATTACTTCTTTTGCCATGGTTTTGTTTGTTTTGTTTTACTGCTGCAATCACACACATGTGTCACCACAGCAGCGAGAAGATTTTCATTGCGGAAAAATTACTTGGGCAGCTCAGCCTTGCCGCGCTCCTCTTCAGGCACAAGCTGTACCTGCGTGTAGTCCAGATCCAGGGGATTGGAGCGGCCGAACATCGTCACGCCCACGCGCAGCTTGCCACGCTCGGCGTCCACCTCTTCCACGATTCCGTGCTCGCCCTGGAAGGCACCTTCCAGCACTACCACCTCATCCTTCACGTTGAAGACAATCTTCTGGCGCGGTCCCTCGCTGCGGCGCTCAATCTCGCTCATCAGGTCGCGCACATCCTTGGCGGACATGGGAAGCGGCTCCTTGTTGCGGCCACAGGCAAAGCTGATAACGCCATCCACAGCCTGTATCTTGTACCAGGCGTCATTATTGAGCGTACCATCTGCACGACGCAGTGCAAAATTGAGATACACATAGCCGGGATAGAGCTTGCGCTCCTGCACATACTTCTTGCCATTGCGTACCTCTTCCACTTTCTCCGTGGGTACGAGGGGGTCGCTCTGCACCAGAGCCCCCATCTCTTCGTCCTCCTTAAAGAGGCGCTTCAGGTTCTCCACAGCGCGGCGCTCCTTGTTGGAAAGCACGTGCAGCACATACCACTGGTCCTTTGCAGCGGGGGTCACACGAGCTGCAGAGCCATTCTTTCTATCGTACGGGCGGGACATAAATCGGGAAATCAGAAATCGACTGGTAGAACATCAGGCTTACGCCGTCTCAGGAAAGCTGCATAATCAGCCAGTTGGTCACGCTGGCCATAATGTAATCAAAGAAGGCAACATAAGCGCCAAGAAGCACCATGGCAATTAATACCATGATGGTAGAACCGGACAACTCACGAAACTTTTTAAACCCTTTCACCTTCGGGTCACTCTCCCACGGCCAGGAGCATTTTTTCAGCTCGCTTTTCACGTTGGATATGTACTGAGAAATCTTGCGGAACATGCTGCGGTATTGTTTGTGAGTTCAGGGGAAAAATTGAGAAAAAAAAAGAGGAAGGTCAGCAGGGTATGAGAGACTCGAACTCCCAACACGCGGTTTTGGAGACCGCTGCTCTACCAATTGAGCTAATACCCTTTTACCTTGCTCTGTTTCTTCGACTGACGGGAAGAGGCGTTGCCCACTATCGGGTGGGCAAACGCCCTTCTCTTTCAGTCAGGAGCTGCTTGCTAGTGCTCGCAGCCCCCATGGTTAAGTTTTATCTGGACCGATTAGGCCTTAATCTTGGCAACCTTACCGGCGCCCACGGTGCGACCACCCTCACGGATAGCGAAGCGCATACCCTCCTCCATAGCTACGGGGGTGATAAGCTCAACACCAATCGTGACGTTATCGCCGGGCATCACCATCTCAGTACCCTCGGGCAGAGTCACGGTGCCGGTCACGTCCGTCGTACGGAAGTAGAACTGGGGACGATAGTTGTTGAAGAACGGGGTGTGACGACCACCTTCCTCCTTGGTCAGCACGTAAACGGCTGCCTCGAACTCAGTGTGGGGAGTCACGGAACCGGGCTTAGCAATCACCTGACCACGAACGATGTCCTCCTTCTTGATACCGCGGAGCAGCACGCCCACGTTATCACCAGCCTCACCCTTGTCGAGGAGCTTGCGGAACATTTCGATGTCGGTCACGGAGGTCTTCACAGTGGGCTTGATACCCACGATTTCAACTTCCTCCATCTTGTTGATGATACCACGCTCGATACGACCGGTAGCCACAGTACCACGGCCGGAGATGGAGAACACGTCCTCCACGGGCATCAGGAAGGGCTTCTCAGTGGGACGCTCGGGAGTCGGGATGTACTCGTCCACAGCGTTCATGAGCTCCAGAATCTTAGCGGTGTACTCGGGGTCACCCTCCAGAGCCTTCACAGCGGAACCGGCAACAATCGGAATATCATCGCCCGGGAACTCGTAGGAGGAAAGAAGGTCGCGGATCTCCATCTCCACAAGCTCAGCGAGCTCGGGGTCAGCGAGGTCCATCTTGTTCATGAACACAACGATGTAGGGAACACCCACCTGACGGGCAAGCAGGATGTGCTCACGGGTCTGGGGCATGGGACCGTCAGCGGCGGACACCACCAGAATAGCGCCGTCCATCTGGGCAGCACCGGTGATCATGTTCTTCACATAGTCAGCGTGACCGGGGCAGTCCACGTGTGCATAGTGGCGGCTGTCGGTCTCGTACTCAACGTGAGCGGTGGAAATGGTGATACCACGCTCGCGCTCCTCGGGAGCACCGTCAATCTGGTCGTAAGCCTTGAACTCAGCCTTACCCTGCTCTGCAAGAACCTTGGTAATTGCAGCGGTAAGGGAAGTCTTGCCATGGTCAACGTGACCGATCGTACCCACGTTCACGTGGGGCTTGGTGCGCTGGAATGATTCTTTGGCCATAATAGTATGAAATAGTTTTTTGGGCTGCTTATTCTTGCATGAGCCGAAAAAAAGCTTCTGGCGGGATTTGAACCCGCGACCTCATCCTTACCAAGGATGCGCTCTACCCCTGAGCTACAGAAGCGTTATTGGCTCTTGTTGTTCCGGCAGGAACATGAAAGCGGGGAGAGTTTATAATATTTTCTCCACGATGTCAACAACAAAAACTAAAAAAAATCACTTTTTTCTGCTATCCTCGTCCAACAGACTGATTATCAGTTATACAATTTTAGATTTTTCTCTTGAAATTTTTGTTCGGTAGGGGCAAATTGGGTGCCTATGAAGACATTTGCACTCATATCCATGGTTGCACTCAGCGGCTTTGTAGCCGCCGGTGCAGAAGCAACTCCGGCCAAAACCGACGCAGCCTGCTGCACAAATGGCGCTAACGCCGCCAAGTGCGACGACCAGTGCTGGCTGGACATCGAAACAATCACCGTAGAAGCAGCCAACGGCGATCCTATCGCGCAATATGCCATTGCCTGGATTACCGACTCCGGCATAAACAACACCCCCAAGGACCCGGAAAAGGCCAAGGAAATGTATACCAAGGCTCTCCCCGGCCTCGAAAAAGCAGCCAAGGAGGGCAACCCCACGGCATGCTATGCTCTTGCCAATATGTACGCTAATGGTAAGGGTGTCGAGAAAAACCCCGAAAAGGCAAAAGAAATCATGGCTCACTGCAAGGACTGCATGAAGAAGAAGGCAGCCGAGAAGGAGGCCGCAGAAAAAACCTCTCAGGAGCAGTCACAGAGCTCCGGGATGTAAGGGTACAGCTGAGTCTGTACTTGTGTGGTGTTACGTCCGCTTCCGCTCTGCGGGGGCGGGCGTTTTCCGTGCAATAGCAGAAAGCCCCCCTTCTCCGTCACAGTCTCCCCAGGCGCTTCAGATACTCAGCCAGCACGCGCGTAAGATCAGCTGCTGTTTCCGGCACATCCTGCACGGAATGGTCAGCGGGAACAATCGTTTCGCTCCCCGCCGGGAAATGGCTGGACCAGTAGGGCACAACACCATCCGAGCTTCTCGGCGTATTCCCCTTCCCTCTGTCGCCGATGATGGAATGCATCGGCACATCCCGCACGGCAAGTCCCTGCAGGCCCTGTATGGAATAGCTGTCCGGCGCCAGCTGATTCACACTGGTTAATGCTTCAGCCAGCTTACCGGGATTCAGCAGCACCATATCCTGCTGCAGAGTGGCTATGTTCACCACCTCATTCACCAGGTTCTGCGGCAACTCCACTAGTTTCATCAGAGCCGTCACGATGCGGTAGCGCGCCATCGGGGCTCCACGGTGCGGTGTCGCCATGTACACGACCATTCCGGCCTTCACCGGACGGAAGAAAAACGCCTTCTGCAATTCTTCCCCACCGGATATCGGCAATTTCTCGTCCACATAGCGTGCATTCATGTATGGTGCAACATGCGGGTGCCCCTTCAGCAGCAGCCACGGCTCCGTGCACTGGCTGTAATGCGTGATAAGTCCACCCATGGAATGCCCGACAACAACCATATTATCCCAATTGCGGTTTTTCTTCTCCGGGTCCAGATGCCGCCGCACGTCCTCCAGCGCCTGCCGATAATGGGCGGCCGTCAGCGTCCAGGTCACTCCGGTGGGATAATTGTAATACCAGAACTGGAAATTCCTACGGATGAGCGGGTCGCACAATAACCTGTTAACAAGGTTATCAAACGTGCCGGCACTGGACATCAGCCCATGCGTCAGAATAACCGGAATTTTGTCCGCATCATATGCCTCTATGCAGGAAAGGCCGCTCACATCGCGCAGTTGCTGCGGCCGCAACAGCCCGAGCATACGGTCTTCTTTCACGCGCGTCAGGTTCCAATATATCTCAATGGCTGCGGAGAAATCTGCCGCCAACTGGTGTTTCTGGCCGCGCAGCAGAATCGTGTCGTGGTCATTGCGGGCAAGCAGTCGCAACACGGGTTTTCCACCTTCGCGCCGGGGAAATTCCATCACTGCCGTCAGGGTGCTCACGGTACCACGCGTACGGATATGAAACTCCTGCCCCGTTTTATCCACCTTCTCCGCCGGCACAATCCCAACCATAGGCACACCAATCCCCGGCACGGTAAAGTGCTCCTGCAACGAATGCGTCCGTATATCCCAGGCCGGCACCATATCCTCGTACACATCTCGCAGCGGCACCGGAATCCCCGTCCCGGCGTGCTCCAGCGCCACCCCGGGTATCATGTAATCCATGTCGCCCCGCGCAAATGCTTGCAGCATGTCCGCCCTGTACCGACGCAGCAGCAGCAACAGCGCCCGATTGTAGCGGTTCACCAACCGACTATATTCCGCATTGTCCAGCCCCGGCTCCTGCAGGGCAAACCAATCCGCTCGCATCTCCCGCAGCAGTTCTGCGTCCGGCTCCTGCACACGCTCAGCCCGGTCCACTCGCGCCGGCGGCACCAGCGGCGCAGCACACCCGGCCAATAGCACCGCCAGCAGCACTCCACTCCACATTTTCTGTACGGAACGCATCATGGCCGACATTGTACTCCACCTTTTTACAGAGGTCAATGCGAATTATGCATCAGCCCCGCAACTGTTATATTGCGGGGCTGATGCATATTCATCTTGCAAAGTAATTTTACTTCGCAGGCTCCACCGTCACAGGAACAGTCATCTCCGGCAGGCCATTAGCCTTCACGGTGATTGTAGCAGCACCACTCTCACCGCGCTTGCCTCGCACCACCGCGAGCAGGCGTCCGTTGAAGAAGCGCTGATTCTTGTCCTGCATGCAGGTCCAGTCCGTGGGGTCTCCATTGCAGAAACCGGCAAGCTCTGCCGGCCCGTCGATAGAGAAGCTCACTCGGCGACTGTCCGTGGGCACCACATTCCCCTGAGCATCCACCAGCGACAGCTCCACAAAGGAAAGATCGCGGCCATCGCCGACAATAACGGAACGATCCACCTCGGCCTTCACAGCGGCGGGGTCTCCCGTCGTGACGCGCTTGGCCGTTGCCCAGGGCTGGCCGTTCTTCTTCACCACCACCTCAACGGTGCCGGGTTCATAGATAACATTCTCCCAGGTAAATCGGTACTGATTCTTGCTCACCACCAGGCTCTTGTCCTTCTGGCTGAAGGTGGGCGCATCGCCTCGCCGACGCACGCCCTGGCTCTTACCATTCACAAAGAGCTCCGCCTCATCACCGCTGGTGAATACCATCACCGGAGTCGTGCGCCCCTCGTGCCCCTTCCAATTCCAGTGTGGCAGGATGTGAGCCTGAGCCTTCTCCGGATTCCACTGGCTCTGGTAGAGGTAGTATATATCCTTGGGGAAGCCGGCCAGGTCGATGAGGCCGAAGTAGGAGCTGCGACTCACGGCGCGGTTGCCCATCGCCTCATACTCCTTCATAATGGCCTCGCGCTCTTCCTTGGGCAGGTGCTTAATGTTGTTCTCAATAGAGGCATCCTGATTATACGGCGTAGGCTCGCCGATGTAGTCGAAACCGGTCCAAACATATTCACCGGCCAAGTCCGGATTCTTGCTGTGAGCATACATCTCTATATCCGGGCAGCACCCCCAGTGCGTACTGGCCAGTGCATAGGCACTCACCTGGTGTGGTACAGCTCCGGGCTTGAAGTAGCCACCTCCCACCTCCCACCTCAGCGGGAAGTTGTAGGTGTCTCGCGTCCCAACACAGGAGCATGTCTCCGAGCCGTAGTACGGCGTGTCCGGGTGCTTCTTGCGGAAGTCATCGTAAAGATGCGGCTTGTAGTTGAAGCCGTACACATCCATAGTGTCGATAAAGCCGTTTCTCCACGCATCCTGGTCATTACACCCCACCGTGTAGGGACGGGTCGTATCATACTTGCGAATTTCATCGCGCAGGCTATAACCGATGCGGAAATTCAACGCATTCCATTCTTCGGCTTCGCGGATTGCACGCTCATACGCCTCCTGGCTCCTATACTTGGCACGATTTTTGCGAATATTTTCCACGTTCGTCATGGACTGCTCCATAATTTCGTTACCACCACTCCAGGCTATAATGGAGGGGTGATTCCGATCTCGCAGCATGAAATTGCGGACGTCCTTCTGCCACCACTCATCCCAGTAAATGTGGTAGCCGTTCACCTTCTCATACTTCTGGCGTTTCCAGATATCGAAAAGCTCGTCTATCACCAGGATACCATGCTTATCGCACAGGTCGAGCACCTCCGGAGCAGGCGGATTGTGAGTCATGCGGATGGAGTTGCAGCCCATCTCTTTGAGTTTCTCTATCTTACGCTCATACGCGCGGGTATGGAAAGCTGCTCCCAGTGCCCCCAGGTCGTGGTGCTCGCACACGCCCTTTATACGCACCTTCTTGCCGTTCAGGTAGAAGCCATCGCGCTTCCACTCCGTCGTACGCACACCGAACGTCGTCTCGTGCGTGTCAATCTCGGTGCCGTTCATCACCACCCGGGTCTCCAGCTTGTAGAGATTGGGAGTCTCGCAGCTCCAGAGGCGCGGGTCAGCAAGGCGCAATTCCTGCTCCACCACCCCTTCCGTACCGGGAGCCAGGGTAATGGTAGCCGGTGCGGCCACAGCGCCCTCCGCCTGCTGGTACACGGTAATCTCGGCGGGCGTATCGCCCGTGTTAGCCACGGTGGTCTGCACCTTCACCTGCGCAGAATCCTCCGTTATCTCCGGCGTTGTCACATAGGTCGGCCACTTGCTCAGATGCACCGGCCCCGTCTTCTCCAGCCACACATGGCGGTAAATACCGGCGCCGGGGTACCACCGCGTAGAAAGCGGCAGGTTGCTCGCCATCACCGCCACCAGATTCTGCTGCCCCGCTTTCAGGAAGGGAGTGATATCCACCCGGAAGGAGTTGTAACCATAGGCCCACTCGCCGGCCTTCTGACCGTTCACATAAATCTGCGGTCGCGACATCACGCCATCAAAATCCAGATACCAGCGCTCCTTCGAGGCATCGAAAGTCGCAGGCACATCAAAATTCTTGCGGTACCATCCCCAGCCGTTCCACGGCAACTTGCCCGTCTCATTCGGCTCCGGCTCCAGGAAGGGACTTTCAATAGCCCAGTCGTGTGGCAACTGCACACTCTTGTAGCCAATTTCGCTGGCATCCACAGCAGCGTGTGCCACAGCAGGTTTGCCATGGCGCACCTTCAGCGGCGTGTTATCCGCTCCGGTAAAGAGCACTTCGCGCACACTCATCCACTGGCGACTATGCGTCCCTTTCGGCACTGTAACCATAATATAGCGGATGGAACTCGGCTCCGGCATTTGCACAAAACTTGCAGCCTGCCCCCCCTGATTAAAGGACACCTCAAAGTTTTTGCTCTCATCATGGCACACCACTTTGACCGTCACATCGAAAGTACTGGGAGCTTCCCAGTATATCAAAAACAATTTAACCGGATCCTCAAAACCGGGTGCCACCACAAGCTTATGCCCCGCATTCGAATTAGGAGCACACCAGCGAGTCTCCAGGTTACCATCCACAGCATGCGAGGCCGGATGCCCGCCCTGGTAGCCGGAGCTCCATGTCGGAGAACCGGCATCCGCCGGGTCATAACCACCAAAATACTTGAATTTCCAGCCGAAATCAAAGGTCTCACGTTCACCGGCATATGCCGTTGCAATGCCCAGCGCTATCAGTGGGAGTATATGTTTTGCATTCATGGCTATCTGTATCTGTTCGCTATATAGCAAACGGGTTCCGTACTATTTAGCATATTCCACACGACATAGCAAGCCAAAAGTTTTAAGCCCCCCCGCACTCTCACAATGAGATTTTGCAGTACCACAGCGCAGAATCCGTATTATAGGGCAGTTGCATATACTCCTGCGGCAAAGAAAAATCCGCGCAGAACAAGTCATACTGCTTCTCTCTGGGAGGCGTTGTCAGCCCTACACTCTTTTTTCAAGCTTAGAGAACTCACGAGCCCGGAATTTCCGCAAATGTTATGACGGAGTACCGTTTTTATTTACAATCTGCAATTTGTCAGGCTGTATGGCGAACCGAAGGGGAGAGGAATTCAAAAGCCCCGCAAGGCGGGGCGAAAGTATAATAACGCGTTGGCATAATTAGAAATTAGGCGGATAACGTGTAGCGTAGCTGACAAAGCGAACGTTTTTCTTGATGGTTTATATATTGAAGCAGAGTAAATAAGGTTACTTTAGAAATCACTTTTAGGAAAAGCCCCCTCTGTG
>JAFQGF010000049.1 GCA_017415555.1 Akkermansia sp. | reverse complement strand
GATTTTCCGACAGGTTGCGCTTTCCTCCAATTCCTCATCAGCATAGATGTGTTGAATATGCTCCAGAACATTTGTTCTCGAGCTGCCATACAACGATGCAAGCATCTGCTGAGTCAGCCATACAGTATCATCTTCCAAGCGCACCTCTATCCCCTCCGCATCGCCTTGCATAGCGAAGATTAGGAACTCAGCGTACTATTGCGAATCTGTTGTTTCTTTTGCATAGTATGAATAAAAAGCAGTCGAAAACGAGTGGGGCATGTCTCCATACCGCGCTCGCATTATACCACTTATCAGATTTTTTTAGCATAAAATGAGCCTGGTATCATTCTAAAAAACTCGCGCATGCGGCATGAACCAAGCATTAAAATGCCATTTGTCTGAGTTGTGAGCCGAACGGAGCAATAAACTGCCAAAAATGGCATTTTTTGCAGTAATGGCAAAATAAAAAGATTGATATATCAATGTTATTGTTTTGGAGTGTTCCAAAAATGATGGCAGAGTCCCGGTGAGTTCGGCCACCATTGACGCCCCCTTAATAGCGTCCGAACACCATGAAAGACTATCGAAGTCAAGATTAACGGACATCCATCCCATTGGGCGTAAGCAAGTTACCGGCCAGACGCTACAGCGATGTATCAAGGCTATGCTTCCACTCCACCCGCGTGGCCAACGACTAAAGACTCAGCGCCCCGCAAGGCGGCTTTTTCTTTGCCCGCCTCCAGCATTGCGAATGCTGGAGCAAGCAAAAAGTTGGAAAATATTTAAAAATTATTCACTTATGGAGATGAATAATGTATATAAAAGGGCTGTTCCGAAGGCTGTGAATAGCTCTAACGTATTCATATTTCATTTTTTCGCACAACGTCAGCATTCGCAATGCTGTATATTCTCTCCAGCAGATTAGGAGCATGTCTCTCAGCATTCCGACGCGTGTGGAAACGAGTACCCCTGCACAAGCTGCTTGAAACTCTAATAAGCAAAACTTACTAATATGAAACAGACTTTAATGGCTCTCATGGCTCTGGTCGGTGTTGCTACGGCTCAAGCAGCAACACTGGATTTAGATATTACAGACTGGGATAACCAAAATTACGATTTGTCAAAGAATCAATATGATGTCATTAACATTTTCGGAAACGGAAGCGTTAACTTCGACGTTTTCTATACTTCGGCCTCTGGTACGCAGTTAAATATTAGTGATGGGGCAACCGTTCATTTAAATGACATTGTAGTATCAGGCGGACCTGTTGGCATCGACTTAAATAGCGGAACTTTTGACTTATCCGACGCGCCAATGATAACAATTATGCTTGACCACGCTGATTTATCCAAGGAAGGCGAACTTTATTTCCCCTTTTTTTATTACGACAGTTCTCAGCTGGAGGGGGATATGTGGGCAAACATAGCGATTATGAATTCTCTGATTAATTCTTCGGCTTCATTTGTTACTCTGGATGGTTCTTCGTATGAATACATGAAAGACGTATCGATAAAAATGGGGGTGGAATCTGATATGAATCTTAATGTTCCTGAGGGGTGTGCGGTTTATAGCGTAAAAGCAACTAATTCTAAAGTCATCCCCGAGCCCACCACGGCTACGCTTTCTCTGCTTGCTCTGGCTGGCCTTGCAGCACGTCGTCGCCGTGCTTCTCGCTGATAAGGAGCTTCTCTACGATACGCCCACTCAGGCTGCCCAGACAGGCCGTAAGTAATAAGCAACAAGCTCAAGTGGGGTAGCTAAGCCCTGCGATGCGCGCCCGCCCTAGGTTTCTATACCGATGGGCGGGATTTTTTTTCTTTCCTTTTGACAAGTGTCCTCAAGTATGGACACGTACTGTCATGCTTCTTTCAAATCCATCACATCCGAGTATGAATTAGCCCGGAGGGTTAAGAAAACATTCTCGTTAAAGCCCGCAGACATCATTTGAGAGCCGGAGCTCAAAAATCCGATATTCTCGGCTACTACCAATTATGGCCATTTTGGCAAATCTGACCAGCCTTGGGAAAAGCTGGAGACGAAGAAGCGCGATAAGTTGACATCATAACCGGGGCAGCTTGGTCAGAACTTAGTCGGAGCTTGGTCGGTAAAGTTCCACGCTTAAACAAAACGCAAGAATTGGCATGACGCTTCTTGCGTTTTGTTTGTCTGTGTTTGATTTTACACGCGCCTGCGACAATACACAAACCTCTATTACGAGACTTCCTAAATTGTCTTAATGAGGGTTAACTTGTTGTCCTAAAATAGAGGGTCAGCATATCTCCGGTATCGACAAAACGTGCACTGCAATAATGCACTACCAGATATTCCCCCCCGGCGGATTGACAAGAATATTTTCAAAATTCTTCTATTTCTACTTGCATTAGTAGGAATAAAGTGCTACTATGCCCGCGCAAAGCTTCTCAAAACCAAAACACATATCATGAACAGAGACACCATCTGCGTACAAAGCGGTTGGCAGCCCAAGAAGGGGGAAGCCCGAGTGCTGCCTATTTTCCAGTCCACCACCTTCAAGTACGAAACAAGCGACCAGATGGCCCGTCTGTTCGATTTGGAAGAGGCCGGGTTCTTCTACACCCGCCTGCAGAACCCCACCAACGAATGCGTGGCCAAGAAGATTGCTGAGCTGGAAGGTGGCGTGGCCGCCATACTGACCTCCTCCGGGCAGGCAGCATCCTTCTACTCCATCTTCAACATCTGCGAGGCGGGCGACCACTTCATCTCCACCAGCGCCATCTATGGCGGCACTTTCAATCTCTTCGCCGTCACCTTCAAGAAGCTGGGCATTGAGGTAACCTTTGTAGACCAGGATGCCCCGGAGGAAGAAATCCAGAAAGCCTTCCGCCCGAACACCAAGTGCGTGTTCTCCGAGACCATCTCCAACCCCTCTCTACAGGTGCTCGATATTCGTAAGATGGCCGACATTGCCCACAAAAACGGCGTGCCGCTCATTGTGGACAACACCTTCGCCACCCCCATGAACTGCCGCCCCTTTGAGCACGGGGCCGATATCGTGATGCACTCCACCACCAAGTACATGGACGGCCATGCCACACAGGTAGGTGGTGTGGTGGTGGACAGCGGCAACTTTGACTGGGCAGCACATGCAGACAAGTTCCCGGGCTTCACCCGGCCGGACGACTCCTACCACGGGCTGGTATATGCGGATGCCTTCGGCAAGGGTGCCTACATCACCAAGTGTACCGTACAGCTCATGCGCGATTTGGGGTGCATCCCTTCCCCCATGAACGCCTTCCTGCTCAACTTGGGGCTGGAGACCCTGCACCTGCGCGTACCCCGCCACTGCGAAAACGCCCAGAAGGTGGCAGAGTTCCTGGAGCAGCAGGAAGATGTAGCCTGGATTAATTATGCCGGCCTGCCCTCCAACAAGTACTACGAGCTGGCGCAGCGCCAGTTTGACGGAGGGCGTACCTGCGGTGTTGTCACCTTCGGTATCAAAGGCGGCCGCGAGCGCTCCATTAAGTTTATGGACAGCCTGAAGCTCACGTCCATTGTAACCCATGTGGCCGATGCCCGCACCTGCGTATTGCACCCGGCCAGCCATACCCACCGCCAGCTCTCCGATGAGCAGCTTATCGAGGCCGGTGTCAAGCCGGATCTCATTCGCTTCTCCGTTGGCATCGAAGCCGCAGAAGACATCATCGCAGACCTGAAGCAGGCGTTCGCCGCCATTCAGTAAATCACCAAAAGCTTAAACAAAAAAATCCGCAGCGGTAATTGCTGCGGATTTTTTTTGTTTAAGCTTCAATCTGCTTTTATTACTTCACCGTGGGAGTCACCAGCACCCGCTCACCATTGACAACAACGGTAACAGGAGCAGGATTGGGGGTGGTGGTAGTCAGGCTGTAGGCCGTAACCTTACCATCCTTCCACTCCATATCCACCGTCACATTGCCGCGCGCACGAA
Source organism: Akkermansia sp. (assembly GCA_017415555.1). GTDB lineage: Bacteria > Verrucomicrobiota > Verrucomicrobiia > Verrucomicrobiales > Akkermansiaceae > Akkermansia. Next base: position 44,163 of record JAFQGF010000049.1, on the reverse strand, counting down.
TGCCCTTCACAGAGCCATTTGCCCAAGAAGCCGGGATGGCAGGCAGCATTTCGATAGCGCCGGCATGGCTCTGCAGCAGCATTTCGCTCATGCCACCGGGCATACCATAGGTGCCATCCATCTGCATGGGCGGGTGATTACCAAAGAGATTGTCCAGCACATTGTAGCGGATATAGTGCTGCACCATGCTGTATGCCTTGTCGGCCTGCTTAAAGCGAGCCCAGAGGGCGGTGCGCCAAGGCCAGGTCCAGCTGCGGCGATTATCCGCAGTAAGACCGCGAAGCTCCAGGCTCTTCATGGCTGCGACAGCAAGTTCCGGCGTCTTGTCCATAGAAATGGTGGAACCGGGGAACACGCCAATGAGGTGCGAGGTGTGGCGCTGGCCTTTCACCATATTCGGGCGATCCACAATCCACTCCTGCAAGTAGCCATCGAGGCCAATGCGGTCGCCCACAAGGCGGTCGCGCTTTGCTGCGAGTTCCGCAGCCCACTCTGCATCCACCCCGAGAATACCGGCGGCCTTAACTGTGTTATCGAACAACTCGCGAATGAGCTGCTGGTCGTGGGCACAGCCATCCTCAAGCGGCCCCCATTCGTGCGACCAGCCCATGGGGCACACCAGAGAGCCCTCCCGGATATCTGCGAGTTCGGGGTGCTCCTTCACATCAAGCTCCTTAACCGGGGCTTTCTCGTTCTTTCGCGTCTGAAGCCCCTTGCCGTTGGCGCCCACAGTCTTGAGCTCATCTTCCCAGAAGTGGCAGATGTTCTTGAGAAGCGGGTACGCGACCGTACGCAGGTATTCTTTATCCTGGGAGTACTGATAGCGGTCCCAGATATGGAGGGCATACCAGGCATTGACAGGAGGATTCCACTTAATCCAACCGCCGCCACCCCAGGGATTCTGGGAGATACGGGTGGTCCAGCCTCGCACATGGAAGCCGAAATGCCTGCGGGTGCTGTCGGACAGGGGACGCTCCATAGCCTGTATGAAATCGATGAGCGGCTGGTGGCATTCGGCCAGGTTGGCCACCTCAGCCCCCCAGTAGCACATCTGCAGATTAATGTTATTGTGGTAATCACTGGCCCAGGGGGCATGTACCTTGTTGTTCCAGATACCCTGCAGGGTAACCGGCAGATTACCGGGACGGGAGCCGGCAATGAGCACATAGCGCCCGTAGTTGTAGATAAGCTCTTCCAAATCGGGGTCTGCTGCGGGCAGTCCCTTGTCGTAACGCGTACGATACGAGTTGAGGCGTATATCTGTAGGAGCCTCGGCCAGAGGCTTCGCCGTGGTACCGAGCTGCAGTTCCATGCGGTCGTAATAAGTGGCAAAGTCCTCGCGATGTGCCTGCCGGATTTCATCCAGAGTCTTACCATCCACCCCCTGCACCACTTTATCATTGCGAACAGAAGGCGCCTCACCCTTCCATCCCGCACCAAAATCCATCTTGTAATCCGTAGCCAGAGCTACATACACCTCTACCGCATCTGCCCCCTTTACCGAAATGGTGGGGATATGGGATGGTGCCCATACCGGTTTCCTGTTATTACCCTGCCCGGAATAGGAAATTACAACCTCTTCAAAAGGGCCGACAACATCCACCTGCCCCCCTCGGGATTTCACCCATACGCGCCCTTCAAATTTCTCCCCGTTTTCCAGAGTACCTGTCATGATGATGCTATTCCCCGGGCCACGGCTGTAGGTCACTTTATGGTAGGGAGTCAGAGCAATGTTAGCGGTAATCCCACCGGGGACATCGGCCTCGGCGGTATATACCAGGAGGTCATCCGGACGGCTCACAAAACAACTGCGGCTATACCGATGCCCGTTGGCGCGGAATTGAGAAGTAGCCTCGGCCTTTCGTAAATCCAGGGAGCGGGAATATCCCTCCGGCTTCCCCTCATACTCATAGGCTACATAAAGATTGGCAAAAGGCTGGTAGCTGCCGAACTCATCTTTGCCGGCAGTGGGGCCATAGGAGTAACCGGCACCATTGTGCGGAGTATTAAGCCCACCACTCCAGAGACTCACCTCATTGAGCACCACACAATCCAAGCGGTCGCCCCCATATACAGTACCGCCTATGCGGCCATTACCCACAGGCAGCGTCTGGCTCTCCCAGGTATCCTTGTTTTTCTTGCCTGCGAGGTTATTCGCCTTGTGCGGTACCACAGTCCAGGGCAACGGCGTATCGGGCACAACCGCCGGTTGCCTGTACCACAAATGGTCAGATGCAGAAAACTCCCCCCCCATAGCACCCGCAGCAATCGACATCATTATACCAATGCCGCCAAGCATGTATTTCATCATATCCATACTGTATTATTTATTCAATTAACGTGTAAAAAATTCCACGCGGAGCGGCACCTCACCAATCCGCAAAACCGAGCCATGCGTCAAGGAAAGCTGCGGAGCATACGCTGTCACCTCCACATCATTCACCATCAGTCCGTTTGTTGAGTGGATATCCGAGATTACCACCCCCTGCGATGCGAGCTCCAGGCGGGCATGAACGCGCGACACACTCTCATCGAGCAAAACGGCATCACACTCCTCCGGGGCGCGCCCCAAGGTAATTCCACCCTCGCGTGCCAGCTCGCGGAACGTTACCCCATATTCCCATGGCGTACCATCTTCAAGCAACCCCAAAAGACGCAGGCGTCCACTGACCGCCGCCTCATTCCCGCCCCCGGCACAGGGGCAACCGCAATCTGCAGAAATGGGCAATCCCTGCCCCAGTTTCCACTTACGCCGCAGAGCGTCAAAACGCTGCAATGGCATCAGCATAATGCCGGGCAGGGACTCCTCATGCTCATCGTCCGGCTTACTCGAGGCAAAACCGGAGAGCGATGTCACAAAATCGCTGTTCTGGTGGGAACCGAACGTTACTTCGCTGCCATCCGCAAGCACTCGGGAGCTTTCCACCGTCAACGCAGCCCGGGCACAGGCGAGCTCCGCTTCGAGCGACTGCACTCGCGCCTTCATCGTCTCGATTCGTTCTTCTCCACCTGTTGAGGGACTACCCATGTTTCGCGTATACTACCATAGAGCATACCCCTATGGCAACAAAAAAATAGAGAAACACAGCAGACTCATCTAAATGACAGAGGCCCTGCAGCGGGATAAGAAAGCCATATCAGGATTTACATCTGCTCCGTGTATGACTTTTCGTCTGCTTGCCACGGGGCAGGCGCCTGTGTTACAATGGACACATGACCGATCAGGACAAAATGAAGAAAGTGATGGGCTACCTCATTGGCTACCGCCTGGGCAGCCAGATGCTGCCCCAGATGCTCCCCGGCATCGAGGCAGATGATGTAGTGGCTGAGACTCTGGCTAAGGGTGTGAAAGACGGTATCTCCGGCGATATGGACATGAGCCTTATTGATGAGAAGGTGGAGGAATACCAGAACGCCTTTGTGAGCATGCTGCAGGAGCGAGGCAAGAAGGCAGGCGAAGCCAACTTGGAAAAGGGGCGTATTTACATGGAGGAGAACGGCAAGCGCCCGGAGGTGACCACCACCGAAAGTGGCCTGCAGTATGAGGTATTGGTAGCCGGCGGCAGCGAGAAATATGATGCGGCTGTACACGGCGACGCCCCCACCGCAGAAGTGATGTACAAGGGAACACTGGTGGACGGCACGGTGTTTGACCAATCCCGCCAGCCTGTTAAGTTCAATATTCGACAGGTGATTCCCGGATTCACCGAGGCCCTGAAGCTTATGCCAGTGGGAGCCAAGTGGAAGGTGACCATCCCGGCCAATCTGGCCTACGGTGCCAATGGCCCCGGCAGCATCGGCCCGAACTCCACACTTATTTTCGAGATGGAGCTCATCTCGCTGACCAAGTAATTTTCTGCGCCCCTGCGGGTGACATTTCCGGCCGCAGGGGCGTACTACAACACACTCTCAACCATGAACACTCGCACAGGTAAATTTATCCGCAGCGCACTGTTTGCAGCCCTTGGCATTTTCTTTCTGATGTATGCCATCGATATGCAGCCCGGCGGTTATCGCACCGCGTTTTTTGCCTTTTTCGGCCTGGATATTGTATGGGCCATCTGGCTGCTTGTTTCTGCCATTCGTAATCGCTGAGTAGCCAGTTAAGAACGTATTTCCGCCGTTGTTGTAAGACTATAACAACGGCTTTTTCTTTTGAACACCCGGGGGGACTACCGTGTCTAAACGCCGCAATGAAAAAGTATCTGACAGCAGTTGTGGCAGCCGTAGCTTTTCTGGGCGTGCTTGTGGTGGGTGTGCAGAGTCAGACTCTCAATATCGGGGCTTTTTCCTGGACGCATATAGGACTCTACCCATTTAGTAACAAGTCGGTGCATGTGGTGAAATATGGAGATGAAACCATTTGCAGCCGTCTTCTGGATGTAGGAGAGGCGCCTTGGGTGCGTGCAAATGCAGACCGTACCCTCTCTGTCTCTTATGGCAAGGTGGGGCAGCAGACCACAGTGCACTATTCTGTGGACAAAAAGGACTATGTGACCCCCACAGATGGGCTGGAAAGCAGCAATGACTTCAATTTCACCACCCTGGCTATGGGCACCAACGACTCTTACTTCGGCAAGCAGGTAAAGGACTTCAGCCGCCGCGTCGACAACTGGAGCCGCTAAGCCGCCACCGGCGATTTCGCCTGCTGCCTGTCTCCCCTTCCCGTGGGGTACCAGAGGCTGTGTTTATTTCAATTTGCGGCGTGTGACGAGGTATACCTTGTCGCCATGGCGTACCTTTTCCGGCACAGCAACGAGGGCGTGTTCCCCTTTGGGCACAGTAGGCACAACCTGCGTAACCCCATTTTCATCATCGCAGCGGACCTCAGCCACAGTAAGGCGAACAATGCCAGTTGTCGGGCCGGTGATTTCAATCTTATCCCCCGGGGAAAGGGGGAGAGCTTCCAGCCGGATGTCGGCCACCCGGGCCTTGGGGTACCAGCGCATGATACGGCCGAGGTGGTGGCGCTGCTCCAGAGCCAGGCTGTTGGAGCAGCCACTCCAGGTGTCCCACTCTTCGCCCAGATAATAGCCACCATGCCAGAACTGGCGGTTAAAGACGCGCAGCAACTCTTCTTCCCAGGCGGCTACTTTTTCCGGGCTCCACTCACCGCGGGAACAGGTAGACACGGCCTCCTTGTATACAGACGTAACGGTGGAAACATAGGCCTCCGAGCGGCCACGCCCTTCCAACTTGAAAACAGACACACCGGCTTCCACCAGCTGGTCAATCACGCGGATGGTACAAATGTCTTTCGGGGACATGATGTACTGATTGTCAATGTCCATCTCGAAGCCGGTTTCCGTGTCGGTCACCCGATATTTACGGCGGCAGAGCTGGAAACACTGTCCGCGGTTGGCGCTGTGATTATAGGCGGCCAGGCTCATGCCGCATTTGCCGGAAATGCCGATGCAGAGGGCACCATGAGCAAAGATTTCGATGCGAACCTGCTGCCCGGAAGGACCACAGATATTTTCGCGGCGGATGCCATCGATGATGTGGCGAATCTGGGAGAGCTTCAGCTCACGCGCCAGAACCATCACATCCGCATAGGCCGCAAAAAAACGTACAGCAGACAGGTTGCACACATTGGCCTGCACGGAGATGTGCACCTCCAGCCCTATGCTGTGGGCATAGGAAATGACGGCAAGATCCGCCGCAATCACAGCATCCACCCCGGCAGCTTTGGCCTGCCGCAGCAATTCCTGCATGGCCTCCAGCTCCTCATCGTAGATAATGACATTGCAGGTGAGATAAGCCTTGGCATTGCAGGCATGGCACAGCCGGGCGACTTTGGGCAGGTCTTCGGGCGTAAAGTTCACCGTAGAACGCGCCCGCATGTTGAACATACCCACGCCAAAATAAACGCTGTCTGCGCCGGCGCGCAGCGCCGCTGCCAATGATTCGAAAGACCCCGCCGGAGCCATGATTTCCAATGCCTGCTGCATGCGCGGGATTGTAGCGCCGAAGCTGCAAATGTCAAGCAGAAAACGCCCTTACCAGGGACAAATGACCGGCGTGTCATAATTCAAACACGTTTGACCTGCAAAATATGAACATTTGGCGTGACGAACAGGGTAGAATGTGGTACAATGGCGCGCACAGGAACCACATCATACGATGATTACAAGCGACTTTCTCGTGATAGGCAGCGGCGTGGCAGGGCTGAGTTTTGCCCTGCGCGCGGCCGACCATGGCAAGGTGATTGTTCTTTGCAAGAGCGACCCGCTGGTAAGCAGCTCGGCAAAGGCACAGGGCGGCATTGCCGCCGTGATTGACAAGAATGATACATTTGAAGAGCATGTGGCCGACACGCTGGACGCCGGCGCAGGGCTGTGCGATGAGGAAGCCGTGCGCACAATTGTGACGGAGGCACCGGAGGCAATCCGAGAGCTGCTGGAGTGGGGCGTGGATTTTGACAAAGAAAACGATGGAGAGTTTGACTTGGGACGCGAGGGCGGACACGGCAAACGCCGCATTCTGCATGCCAAGGACACCACGGGGCTGGAGATAAGTACCAAGCTGCTGGAGCGAGTGAAAAACCACCCGAATATTGAACTGCTGGACCACCGCATAGCCATCGACCTCATCACAACGGCCAAACTGGGCTGCGTGACGGAGGACCGTGTTCTGGGGGCCTATGTGCTGAACCCGGCCACGGGTGAGGTAGACATCTTCCGCTGCGACCGCATCATGCTGGCAACAGGCGGCACGGGACGTGTGTATATGTACACCACAAATCCCGCTACTGCAACAGGGGATGGTGTGGCAATGGCCTGGCGCGCCGGGGCAAACATCTCCAACATGGAGTTTGTGCAGTTCCATCCCACCACCTTCTACAACCCCAAATCCTCGGACCGCGAAGGACTCACCTTCCTGATCTCTGAGGCAGTGCGCGGCGAGGGAGGCATTCTGCGCGGACCGGATGGCAGGGAGTTCATGCAGAAATACGACTCCCGCAAGAGCCTGGCGCCGCGCGATATCGTGGCACGCGCCATCAACAGCGAAATTCTGCGCACCGGCCACCCCTGCATGTACCTGGACATGACACACAAGCCCAGGGGATTCATGGCCGAGCGATTCCCCTACATTTACGAAACCTGCAAGAGCTATGGAGTTGATGCGGAGGTAGATATGATACCCGTTGTCCCCTCTGCCCACTACCAGTGCGGCGGCATCCAGACAAACACCAACGGCCAGACGAGCCTGCGCGGCCTCTTTGCCGCCGGAGAGAGCGGCTGCACCGGGCTGCACGGCGCAAACCGTCTGGCCAGCAATTCTCTGCTGGAGTGCGTGGTCATCTCCAAGCGGGCACTGTCCACCATGCTGACTCGTCTTCCCTTGGCTCACAAGATGGAGGAATATCCCATCCCGGAATGGGTGCATGGCGAGAAAGCGGAGCGCGACGACCTGGCAATTCTCTACCACTGCTGGGACGAAGTGCGCCGTACCATGACGGACTATGTGAGCATCGTACGTACGAATCACCGCCTGCAGCGCGCAGCCACCCGACTGCGCAACATCAACCGAGAAATCAACGAGTACTACTGGGGATACCGCGTGACGCCCGAGATTATCGACCTGCGGAATCTGGCACTGACGGCATCGCTGATTGTGGATTGCGCCATCCGCCGCCAGGAAAGCCGCGGGCTGCACTTCACGCTGGATGCTCCGGACAAACTGCCCGTGGCTCGCCCAAGCGTGATTCACAACTGGTGAACAGGATTTACGATTTTTGATTTACGAGTTACGAATTAGAAGCGACGATTTTGACCGGGAAGCTGTATAGATGGGGAATGATTGCTGCGTTGCTCTGCCTGTTACCGACAGCGGAGGCGCAGGGGTATGGGGCATCTGCCAACAGTGCAAAAAAGGCCGTCTCCCTGCGCCGCAAAAGCAGCAGTGCCTCCCCCCGCACAAGGGAAGAACTGCGCAGGCTGAGCCGTGAGCGGGCTAAGGCCGCATCCATCAAAGCCGGGCCACTCAAGCCCAGCATCGACCAGAGCCACCGCAAAAACTTCCCGGATCCCAAACTGACCCCCACGGCCAAGCGCGCCGGGGCCTTCCCCTGGCATTTCGACATCACTGCCACCTATTTCTATATAGGCGAACGCCCCACCAGGAACAACCCCACCCCCAACACCGCCAGCAGCTGGGACAGCGCTTGGGACGACAACTATGGAGGTTTTGACGACCCTAACCCCGCCAACCGTTGTCCCCGCACCTATGCGCCCCTGGCGTTCACGCCGCAACTCAATCCCTTCTATGTGGCGCTGCCCTACAACGACATCCAGAAGGGAGGTCCCAAGCCCGAGGCGCCAAAGGTGATCCCCTGGTACCGCCGCGACAAGGATGGGAAGTACGAATCCGTATGCCGGGGTACCTGGGTACAGATATATTACAATGGGCGTTACTGCTTTGCCCAGTGGGAGGACTGCGGCCCCTTCGTTACAGACGACTGGCAATATGTGTTCGGCAATGCGCGCCCCAAAAACAAGGCCAACAAGGGGGCCGGCATCGATATCTCCCCGGCGGTGCGTGATTATCTGGGCATTAAGGGCGGCACAGCCAATGTGCACTGGCGCTTTGTGGATTTCTCCCTCGTGCCGGGTGGTCCCTGGGCACGCTTTGGCAAGGATAACCCCTTCGTGAACCCCGCGCTCAAGCATGCTGTGCGAAAGTACCGACTGCACAATAAGCGAGCCAAACGCCAAATCACCACTCACTGACGGCATCGCCCCCCTTCCTTTAAACTTTAAGCATTAAACTTTCCATCGTGTTTCGCAATATTCTCTTCGACTGGTCCGGCACGATGTGCGATGATATGGCACTCACCATCGAGGCCACCAACTATGTGCTGGCTCAGTATGGACGCGCCCCGCTGGATCGAACCGCCTTCCGCGAAGAGTTCCAGCTCCCCTACCCGGATTACTACGCGGTGAAAATACCTGAGGCTCGCCTGGAAGACCTGGAGAACTACTATCGCAAGGCCTTTGCCGCTTCCACTGTGGGAGTAACGCTCATACCGCATGCCCGCGAGTTTGTACAGTGGTGCCGCGCCCGTGGCATCCGCTGCTTCATCCTCACCAGCATGGATCCGAAAGCCTTTGAAGAGCAGGCTCGCCAGCTGGGCATGTACGACTATTTTGAGCACATCCACTCCGGTATCCATAACAAGGAGCACTACATTGCCACCCTCATGCAACAGCATGGCCTCGTGCCCGAGGAAACTGCCTTCATCGGTGATATGCAGCACGATATCCGTGCCGCCCACTGCGCCGGCATCACAGGCATCGGCACCCTGACCGGCTATAACAATCCCACCCAGCTGGCCGAAGCAGAACCGGAAATGACTGTTCCCCACCTGGGTGTCTTGCAAAGCCTACTGGCCAAATGTCCGCCCCCGGCAGCAGACCGCATCTGCCTCAACGGGCTGGAGCTTCACTGCCACATCGGCGTGCCCGAGGAGGAACGCGCCACCCCACAGCGGCTCACGGCAGACATCACCCTCACGCCCCCCTGCTCCTTTGCAGCCATGGGAGAAGATATTGCCCGAACCATTGACTACGACGCGCTCTCCTGCCGCCTGGCTTCAATAGCAAAGGCAGAACCCACCATCCTGCTGGAAACCCTGGCTCGCAAGCTGGTCACCTGCTGCGTGCAGGAATTCGGTGCCACCCATGCTGAGGTGGAGCTACATAAATACATCCTGCCCCAGCTGAAGTCTACTTCGGTTAAAACAGTCCGCTAAGCCAGTTTTAATCCATGGGGCTGGAGCCCCATTCTTCACCATGCGCCCGCAAGGGCGCATTTTTCACCTAGGGCGCAGCCCTATTTTCACCATGGAGCGCCAGCTCCATTATTCACCACGAGCGACAGCGAGTTCTTCACATTAAGCGCGCCTGCGGCTCGCAACACCCCGCAAAATTGGAAGTTGGCGAGCGAGCCGCAGGCGAGCGGAAATCAGAAGCCCCCGCCAGAGGGGCGAAAGAACTCAGGCAGGGGCAAGCGAACGATAGTGAGCGCCGCCCCTGCTAGAGATGGAAAATAATTTTGAGCCCCGTGAAACGGGGTGACAGAAAGCTATGAATCAAAGTATTGCATCGCTTTGTGCCACCCCACCATCCGGTGGGGTTCGGTTTGTTTTTTGCGCTATACCCACGGGTTTCGTTCGCTTTGCTCACTCAACCCATGGCTATTATATGCCGCCTCGCCATGCGGCGAGGCTCTTAATTTGGCTCGCCTGATGACTCGCGGGCGTCAGCCCGCCTAACTTTCTTCGTAAATCGTAAATCAAAAATCGTAAATCCCGCCAACTTTCCATTGGCCGGGCTAATGACCAATGCATATTTTACCTGTTTTTACCAGCAGATTTGATACGGCCCCCGCTTTTTTACTTGCACAACCTCTCCAGAAAGAGTAGAATGAAGACTCAAAACAACTAATCTGCAATACTATGATTGACTTCCAAAACGGCAGCTTCTTCAAGCTCTCCCCGGTAGACCCGGCAACCCTCATGCCCCGAGTGGGCCCCCTGCTGGTAGAGGGCGAAAACATCATCGCTGCATTCAAGGCCATCCGCGATTCCGTAGTCTTCACCAACAAGCGCGTTATCTCCATCAACGTACAGGGAATCACCGGCAAGAAGGTGGACTTCACCTCCCTTCCCTACAGCAAGGTGCAGGCCTACTCTGTAGAGACCGCCGGCACCTTCGACCTCGACAGCGAGCTGGACCTCTTCTTCAGCGGTATCGGCCAAGTCCGTTTCGAGCTTAAGGGCAACTGCGACATCCTGGGTCTCAGCAAGCTGATTGCCTCCTACGTTCTCTGAATCACTCTTTGCGCTCTCATACCGCCGCAGCCCGCATGATTGGCTGCGGCGGTTTTCTGTTGCCCACCAAGCGATAACACAGGCCATAAAATTCGAATAATCTCTTTACCCAACAAAAAAACTTGACTGCACTCTAACTTTGCATTATTATACGTTCAGTTAAACACCGATATGCGTTATCCCATACTGACAGCAGAAGAGGCGGCCGGGCTGATAGAGGACGGCGAGTGCATAGGCCTGAGCGGGTTCACTGAAGCAGGCGCGGTAAAGGTAGTACCCAAAGCGATAGCGGAACGAGCCAAGGCAGAACACGCGGCCGGACGACCGTTCAAACTGCATGTGATGTGCGGAGCCTCAAATAGCGCCGCAGTGGATGGCGAGCTGGCGCAGGCAGAGTGCGTGGACATGCGTATGCCCTACATGTCCTGCCCCCGCACAAGAGCGCAGATTAACAATGCGGAAGTTTCGTATGTAGAGCCGCACATCTCCCTGTTTGCACAGAACATGCGCTACGGCATCATCCCCCGCGTACATACGGCCATTGTAGAGGCCTGCGATGTGACGGACGACGGCAAAATAGTCTTCACCATGAGCCAGGGCTCCTCGGCGGATTTCTGCCTGATGGCCGACCGCATCATCCTGGAGCTCAACACCTACCACAAGCCCTGCCTGGCAGAGATACACGACATCTTCATCCCTGAGGATCCGCCCAACCGCACCCCCATTCCGCTGGTAGCGCCGGAGGAAAAAATCGGCACACCGTGGGTACAGGTGGACCCGGCAAAAATTGTGGGTGTGGTGATGACGCACCAGAAGGATGGGCTTGCTCCCTACCGCCCGAACGATGCCGTGACGGACAAGATAGGCGAAAACGTCATTCAATTTCTGGAACGGGAATATTCCGCGGGGCGCATACCACCGGAGTTCCTGCCCATCCAGAGCGGCGTGGGCAATGTAGCCAATGCCGTGCTGAAGGCGCTGGGCAAATCCACCGTGATACCTCCTGTCAAAATGTACACGGAAGTGATACAAGAGAGCGCACTGGAACTGGTACGCAGCGGACGTGTGACCTTTGCGAGCGGCTGCTCCCTCTCCGTGAGCGATGAGGCCATGGAGGAAGTATATGCCAACTTCGATTTTTACCGCGATAAGCTGCTGCTACGCCCCACGGAAATGACCAACAATCCCGCCATCGTGCGCCAGCTGGGGCTCATCTGCATGAATACCGCCCTGGAGGCAGACATCTTCGGCAATGTAAACAGCACCCACATCCTGGGCAGCAAAATCATGAACGGTATCGGCGGCAGCGGAGACTTTGCCCGTGCGGCGGCCATCACCATCTTCAGCTGTCCCTCCGTGGCCAAGGGGGGGGCCATTTCCGCCATCGTGCCCATGGTGAGCCATGTGGACCACACCGAGCACGATGTGCAGATACTTATCACCGAACAGGGCATAGCCGACCTGCGAGGCAAATCCCCGCGCGAGCGTGCCGAGCTTATCATCGAAAACTGTGCACACCCGGATTACCGCCCCCTGCTGCGCCGCTACGTGGCTCTCACCCCCACCGGACACACCCCGCACAGCCTGGAAAAAGCGTATTCCTTCCACCTTGCCTTCAAGAACACCGGCGACATGCGCAACGTGGAGCTGTAAAACTTTGTCGATTGAGGATTATCCCATTTTCTCTGACAAATTGGAAATTGACTTTGCGGTCGCTGCGTGTTATCATGCACGCATGAGCAGCGAAGGTATCACGTTTTACAACCGCTACACGGGACAGATGGAACAGGAAAAAGTGCTGGGAGAAAAATCCCTGCGCTGGGTGTATGGCACAACTCTGGGCAGGGTGAGCCTGCATGTGCTCGTCAAGCGTGCTATCTTTTCCCGTCTGTTGGGAGCTATGAAAAACAGCCGCCGCAGTGCTGCCGGGCTGGCCAATTTTGTGCGCGAGTACAATATCAATATGGACGAAGTTGCCCGCCCACTGGAGGATTACACCTGCTTTAACGACTTCTTCTACCGTAAATTGAAACCCGGTGCACGCCCTATCTGCGAGGGGAACACCGTGGCTCTGCCCGCCGACGGTCGCCACAGTGGCTGGCAGAATGCCGCAGAAATGACCGGTGCGTTTGTGAAAGGCCAGAAGTTCGACCTGCCTGCCCTGCTGGGCAGCCCCGAACTGGCAGAAAAATATGCACAGGGAACCGTGGTGCTCAGCCGCCTGTGTCCGGTGGACTACCACCGCTTCCATTTTGTAGCTGAGGGCACCCCCGAGGCGCCCGTGCGCATTCCCGGACCGCTGGCCAGCGTGAGCCCCTACTGCCTGCGCCACAAGCTCTCCTGGCTGTGGACCAACAAGCGCGAGCTCACCGTGCTGCATACCCCGCACCTGGGCGATGTGCTGCATCTGGCCGTAGGCGCCACCGGCGTGGGTGCCATCTTCCAGACATATCGGCCCGGCCAGCCCGTGCAGAAAGGCGAGGAACAGGGCTATTTCGCCTTCGGTGGCTCCACTATCATGACCTTCTTTGAGCCAGGCCGTGTGCAGCTGGCTGACGACATCTTACAAAACACAGAAAACTGTGTGGAAACCTTCGCCCGCCAGGGCGATGTGCTGGGCAGCGTGCTCGGATAAAGAGCTGCTGCGCCCCAGCGGGCCTACGAAGGAATGACGTATGAAGGGAGGGATGACTCCTGCTCTTCCCGTATTTTGGGATTGACTTACACGAGGTAATGCGCTATATTCCCCCGCGTTATGTTACAGGCAGGTATCGTAGGACTTCCGAACGTCGGCAAATCAACCCTTTTCAATGCAGTGACCCGCTCACGCAAAGCGGAAGCGGCCAATTATCCCTTCTGCACCATCGACCCCAACGTGGGCGTAGTGGAAGTGCCGGATGAGCGTCTGGCCGTGCTGTCCGAAATGAGCAAGTCGGAAAAGATTGTCCCCGCAGCCATCGAGTTTGTGGATATTGCCGGCCTGGTGAAGGGCGCGGCAGAAGGAGCCGGCCTGGGCAACAAGTTCCTTTCCAACATCCGCGAGACCGACGCCATCGTGCAGGTAGTGCGCTGCTTCGAGAACGATGACATCATCCACGAGCTGGGCAGCGTAGACCCGGTGCGTGACATCGAAATCATTAACGCCGAGTTGATTCTGGCTGATCTGGCTGCCATGGAGAAGCGAAAGGAAAGCCGTATCAAGAAAGCTCGCGGCGGCGACAAGGAAGCAAAAGCCGAGGTGGAACTCATCGAAAAACTCATTCCCCACCTGGACGAAGGCAAACCGGCCATCACACTGGAACTGAGCGATGACGAGCGCAAGCTCATGAAAGAGTTCTTCCTGCTTTCCAACAAGAAAAGCATCTTTGCCTGCAATGTGAGCGAAGAAGAGCTGGCTGAGGCCGTGAAAAACCCGGATGGGCACCCCTATGTATCCGCCGTGCGTCGATATGTGGCCGAGCACCACAATGCCGAGGCTGTAGTCATTTCCGCTCGCATCGAGGAAGAGCTTTCCGAGCTCCCCAAAGAAGAAGCCGCCCTTTTCCTGAATGATCTCGGCGTGGAAGACTCCGGCGTGAGCGACCTCATTCGTGCCGTGTACCACCTGCTGGGCCTGCGCACCTACCTCACCACTGGTGTGAAAGAAACACGCGCCTGGACCATCCACGCCGGCGACAAAGCCCCCGCCGCAGCCGGCGTCATCCATACGGATTTTGAGCGCGGATTCATCGCAGCCCAGGTCGTTGCGTACGAGGATCTGGTGGCCTGTGGCTCCATAGCCAAGGCCAAGGAACAGGCCAAACTGCGTATCGAGGGCAAGGACTACGTGATGCAGGACGGCGACGTAGTAGAATTCCGCTTCAACGTGTCCAAGTAAAGCTCCATATTTCCGCACTTTTTGCAGAGCCGGGCTTCCGCTGGGGCGGGAACCCGGTCTTTTTTTCAGGGCGTAGCAGCTTCCAGCTTGCCAGCGGCGCCGGAATATGCTAACATGCGTGGCATGAAGCTGTTCATGATAGCCGGTGAGAAGAGTGGCGACAAACAGGGAGCGCTGCTCATACAGGAGTTACTGCGCCGTCGCCCCGACATTGAGATTGTGGGGCTGGGTGGAAGCCGTATGCATGCCCTCGCCCCGGGAGTGGAAGACTGGGCCGAACAGGCCGCCGTCATCGGTATTGTGGAGGTGCTTAAGCATGCGCGCTTCTTCATGAAGCGCCTCAATGATATGGCCTCCCGCATTGCAGCCGAGCAACCGGAAGGACTCATCCTTATCGATTATCCCGGCTTCAATCAGCGCCTGGCCGAACGCGTGCACAAGAGTTGTCCCAACACCAGGATTGCCTGGTTCATTGCCCCCATGGTGTGGGCCTGGCACAAGAGCCGCGTGCCCAAGCTGGCCGCCATGCTCGACCTGATGATGTGTACCTTCCCCTTCGAAAAGCCCCTCTTTGAGAAGGCCGGGCTGCGTACCGAATTCGTGGGACACCCCCTGGTGGATGATATTCTGGCACAGCGCCGTACCAATGCGCGGGAGAAGGGACTCATCGGACTCTTCCCCGGCAGCCGTATGCGTGAGATTGAGCGCCATTTCCCGGTGTTTCTGGATTTGGTACAGAAAGCCCGCACAGCGCACCCGGAATGGCGATTCGAAACCTCTGCCAGCTCGGAAAAACTGGCAGCCACCATGCGCCGCATGGCAGAGAAAGCCGGTGTACCTGCAGAGCTCATCAACATCTGCCCCGGCAGCTATCACGATTTGATGGACAGAGCAGAAGCAGCCCTGGTGACCTCCGGCACCGCCACGCTGGAAGCAGCCCTGCACGAGCTTCCATTCGCTCTTGTATACAAAGTGGCTTGGGGTACCTATTTCTTTGCCCGCATGGTGCTGACCATCAAATACATTGGCATGGTAAACATCCTCATCGACAAGCCCGTCACCAAGGAACTCATCCAGAACGATTTTAACGTAGATAACTGCATTGCAGAGCTGGAGAAACTCACCACACCGGAGACACGAGCCCGGACCCTTGCGGGCATGAAGGAATCCATGGACAGCCTGGGCCATGGCGGAGCCGCTGCCAAGGCTGCCGATGCCGTGCTCTCCCTCTTCCCCGCTCAGCCCTGAGCCTGAAAATCACACGGATTTTTGCCGCTAAGACGAGCCCCATTCAGGGGCTCGTTTCTGTTATATATCTACATCCTAATTCCTAGAAAATTAGATTGCGAATATAGGGATATATCTGGCATTCTATAGCGGCAAGCGGGAGCCCAACTACCTTCCGCAGATACAACAAACACAATCAAAGCTATGACACAACGTAACATCACCCGCTACACATACGAGACGACATCCTTCCAAGGCTGGCGCCTGAGTATCTGCCGCAAGTGGAACCAGTTCACCAAGTACTTCTCTGACCGCCAATACGGCAGCGAAGAAGCGGCCTTCAAAGCAGCCATCGAAATGCGAGACCGCATTTTCGATGCGCTTAAAGAGACCCCGGAAGACCCCCGAGGCGTGTTTGAGCGCTTTAAGAATGGGCTGGCAGAGCCGGCCGTGGAAGCAGCTGCTGAAAAATAAGGAGCGGCTATTCCCCCTCCCCCGGCCAGAAATGGCAGGGGGAGGGGCCCCCATAAGCTTACTTAACGGCCATGAAAATCCATTTCAACCGTGAGAGATACGAGCCGGAAATCCAGAGCACCGTCAGAGCGGAGAGCAAACCCCTGCCCCACAGCAGGTGCCGGTAACTGAGAGACGCGCACCTCACCGGTGTAGGGATAACGGCGATAGTCAGCCTCCGGGTTGTAAAACTCCCAATCATTTGCGTAAGTGCATTTGTAGCAGAAAGCCGGGTCACTCTGCATAAGCCTCAGCCGCACACGCCCCTCCTGACGCACTGTGTTGTAGGTGCGCTCATTCTCCAAGGGAAGCGTATGAAGCTCAGAGATATAATTCGCCCCGACACAGCAACGCCCCCCGATATCCTCAAAGCATAATTTGCAGCTACCATCCTCCGCCACATTGAGCGCAACAGCTTGCTCCGGCGCCCCCTCTGGGTAGGCCAGAACGTGCAAGCCCACTAAATGCGGCAGTTGTAACTCCTGGCCCGCCTCCGCACAAAGAGCACCATCCAGAAACAGCTCAGACCGGCCCATACGCTCCAGAGAAACAAAGCCACTCTGCCTGTTGCGCACCACACACCATAACTCGTCCTCGAGGCCACCTCTTCCCGGTAGCGCGGCAAGATGAAGGATTTCGCGTTCCTGCAGGCAAACACGCTGCCAGGCCGTCACTTGTTGTTCCACATTGATTGTCAGAACCGCGAGTGTATGATTACACATCAGCACCCAGAGTCTCGGGGAGGCCCCTCGCTGGACAACCCACTCTTTCACGCCATGAGCAAAAAGATGCTCAGCCAGCAGACTGACATCTGTGGACGTAAAGCCGTCGGCTGCAAGTTTGTAGGATATTTCCCGAAGGCGCTTACCGCCCCGCTGCACATAAAAAACCGTGTTTTCAACAGCACCGGCCGGAGCGAGTTCGGATCCCACGGATGAATGGCGGGTAAAGGTAGCATTGGTAGCAGAAATGGCACTTCCATCCGGTGCGGCAAGCGTCCACTCGTTCTCAGAAGTGCCCACAAGCAGGCCGCGAGATGGGCAAACCCAGCATATTCTGCTCTGATTGAGTGAGGAGAGCGTCAGATGCAATGCGGCATCGTCTGCCGAACTGACATGAAAGTTGGCATAATCATCCACAGCACTGGCAATAAGTGTTGTGGGGAGTCCGGAAAAACCGCCAAACCACAAGCGCCCCTGGTAGAATGCCGCAAAGGCCGGATAACCATTTCTGGGGCCATAGGCTCCAAAGCTCCAGACCTTGGTATAAAATGTGTTACAACCATCCAGATAATACGATTTCAGGCGCCCGGTGGCCTCGAAAGGAGAAGTAAAGCCCGTAATGAGAAACTTGTACTCCCGGCGTCCTCCCAGAATATTGAAATAGATATGTGCCCCAAGCTCGGAAGACTCTGCAGAGCGACAAACTAGCACCATACGGCAGGGTTGTGTCTCTGTACCGGAAATGATGTAATTCTTCCGCTCAGAATGCGAGTTCTGCTCCAAGGTACGGATACGCGTCCACTGCCAGGTATAGAAGTCTAAATCGTCATAGCGGGTGTTATAGCTACGCCAGAGTTCCCACACGGCGTTCCATTCTCCATGCGTCCGAATTTCCCAATCCCCGCATACCTCATACGGTTTTCCCTCGTGCAATAGCATGACGCCCGGCATGAAGCAGTCCGGGTAATCCGCCGCTGAATATCGTCCATTAAAGTATTCCGGGATATAGGGTTTAATAACAGTGTACAGATTCTTCATTTTGGAGGTAGCATCCTGCTCCGTATAAACATAGCCCCCCAACACAGTGTTCGAATCCAGCAGCGGCATTTCTTTTGTCTGAAAGCTGATGGGCTTATTCAGAAACAGAGTGCGAGATGGCTGCTCGGCCTCTGCCAGGATTACTTCACCATTCACCATGGAGGCATCAAAATACCCCCGGGGGCCATCCAACTTCAAAGTGGCACCGGAGCCATCCCGATGCATTCTGACTGTAAGTCCGGACTGAGCCTGCCGATACGTTTCCCGCGGGAACGGCTCCGGTGCAAACTCTGCACAGGACCAGTTATTATCAGCATAGCGACTCAGAACGAGAGGTGGTCGATAAACGCTGGTGACATAGACAACATCATTCACCTGCATACAACGCAGAGCGTGCACTTCTGCTGCGGTTTCCCAAGGTGCCTGCATCTCATAGACAGAGCCGTCGGCATTCCTCACAGGAGTTCCCTGTTTATACACGCGCATGCCATGTGGAAAAATCTCCAGCATGAGTGCCTCCGCCTCCGAAAAGCAGAATGGGATAAGCCGCACGGCATCGTCCTGCTGTACCGCAGCCGCTGCCAGATACTCGGTACCGCTGCGGCGCAATAAACCGCCATATGGTTGCACGAGAAAGTTCTGCAGCATAGCAGCCCCGCGCTGGTATGCCTGCATATCGAAACGGGAAGAAAGCCAGGGACTGAGCTCTCCTGATGTAAAGCCTAAAACAAATGGATAATCCTGCATAATGCTTCCGTTGTACCACAAAAACGGAAGCCTGGAAAAGTAAATACAGACGTGCCGCTCCCTCGCCACATAAAAAAAGGTGCTTACGAGCTTGAATAAAACACTTTCGTATCCTTAATGCGAAATCGGTGTTTTGTTTATCGGGAGCGTGAGGAAGCCAACTGTCCGACAAATTGAAAATCAGCGGGCG
This sequence comes from Akkermansia sp., assembly GCA_017415555.1. Taxonomy (GTDB): domain Bacteria; phylum Verrucomicrobiota; class Verrucomicrobiia; order Verrucomicrobiales; family Akkermansiaceae; genus Akkermansia. The sequence continues at coordinate 25,015 of JAFQGF010000049.1, read as the reverse complement.
GTTGGCTCCATTTTCTTTAATTTTTTGCTGCGTAGGTTTTTCTCAATAAATCCGCCACATTTCCATGCCCCGCTATGGTGGCATAATCCACCGCATTTTTTCCGGTGGCATCCATTGCAGCAGCATCAGCCCCCATGGAGAGAAGGAGGCGCACGGCCTGAATATTGCCACGCTGTGCTGCAAGCATGAGAGCAGTGCAACCTTCCGGCATACCGGGCAGCGAGGCATTGAAATCGAGCACAGCGGGACAGCCCAAAGCAGACAGACGGCACAGGGAAGCCTCATCTCCCTGCTCCACAAGCTGTTTCACCCCTGCAAGCATCTGCTCCATAGATTGCGGCAGCCCCAGCGGATGCGCCCCAGCGGCAAGCAGCGTATCATCCAGTGCCTTCCATTCGCGGGGACGAGCTGTTGCCAGATAGTCCTGCCGCCGGACATCCGCACCGGCGGACAACAGCATTTCCACCTTGGACAGGGAACCCCAGGCTACGGCTGAGGACAGGGCGGAACACCCCGTATCATCCACAGTATCCGCCGCAGCGCCGGCGTCCAGAAGGATTTTCAACATCTCCTCGGAGCAGGGATAATATCCGGTGGGGGTACCGAGGCAGTGTTTCACCGCTGGTGTATCGTGCTGAGGGCTGCGGGCATCGGGCGAGGCACCGGCAGACAGTAATGCCCGCACACGCTCAGGGCTCTGCCCCTGCAAGGCATGGAGCAGTTCATAGTCCGGGCGGGCTTGCAAGCCACGCGACCGCAGCAGCTGAATCATTTGCGGACTGCTGTAATTGTTGCTCAGAGCATACTCCAGCGCGTTGCAACCTCGGTTGTCCACAGCCCGCAAATCAGCACCGGCGGCAAGGTAGAGTTCGATGAGTTCCGGAGTGGCCCGTGGAGCCTCTACCAAGCCCCGCCCAATACCGGGAGAGGCCAGCAGCGGTGTGCAGCCGCGTGCATCCCGCGCGTTGACATCCGCACCGGCAGCAAGAAGCATGCGGGCTACCTCCAGAGATTTTCCAGTCGTTGCCCAGTCAATATAATGCAGAGCTGTGCGTCCTCGTTCATCCCGGGCATTCACATCCACCCCGGCCTCCAGCAGGTAATGTATGCAGGACACGGAATGAGCATCCACGGCACGCATCAACGGTGTAACCCCACCGGCCGCACAGGGCTCCGAAATACTGGCACCGGCGTCCTGCAGCAGCTTCAGCATCTCGGGAGAGCGGGTAGCGGCGTAATACATCGGACTGCAACGCAATGAACCATAACTGCGGGCGTCTGGCTTGGCCCCGGCAGAAAGGAGTGCACGAACCACAGACGTGGAGGCATGATAAAATAAGGCATAGACAAGAAGGGGCTGCGTGTTCATGATGGCATGAACATCCGGACTATGGGTCAACAGAATCCGAATCCTCACCATATCATTTTTTCGGATAGCTGCTGCAAGCGGCGTGTATGAATGATGCCAGAAGGGGGAATCCCCCACCCGCTGCTCGATGGGAAAGAGCTGAGGAAGCTGCACCATTCTGGCAAGTTCATCCGTAGTTCCTTTCTGCACACACTCCACAAGAGTGGCGTAGGGCGCAGCAGCCTCGATATTGGCGCCGGCAGCTCTCAACTGCTGAACGAGGTCTTCCGGCAAGGCCAGCGTGCGGAAATGCAATGGACGCAGCGTAGCATCCGCACCATATTTCAGCAGCAGCTGCACATGGTCGGCTGCGTGCAGCATGCATGAGCGATAAAGAGCAGCGCCGTTTTCCACATCCGGGTTTGCTCCGGCTGCAAGCAAAGCTTCCATGATTTCGGTAGCATGAGGAATGCGTCCCAACACGCCTTCGTCCAACACCTTGGAGAGAGCGTAGTTACCATGGATATCCCGGGAGTTCGGGTCCGTGCCTTCGGCAAGCAGGCGTCGTACCTTCTCCAGATGCCCTTCTCCGCATGCATGTACCAGCTCACGCCCGGGGGTGGAGGACAGGCCATAGGGGCGCAGAGCATCCGGCAGATTGCCGTTCCACTTTACGGCGAGGGCTCGATCCAGCGCATTGTGTCCGGCCTTGTTGCGAGCTTTCATGTCAGCACCGGCGTCTGCCAGCATGCGGATAATGTCCACCATGCGCGCAGGTTGTAATTCTTCCCCACCGCAAGCAATCCCCTCCAGACCCAACAATGGCGTATTGCCATCGTTATCGCGAGCGTTTACATCTGCCCCGGAGCGCAGCAGAAGCTCTGCCTTGGGTGGATAATCCACATAGAAGAGTGGCGTACGCCCTGCGGCATCGCGTGCATTCACGTCCGCACCGGCGGCAATGAGGCGTGCAGATTCTTCACTCCAGGCATTATGCAGCGGGGTAATACCCTCCGCAAATCGCTCCGCGGAAGCAGACAGAGTGAGAACAAGGCTCAATATCAACGCTTTTTTCATTTTTGTGTATCTTGGGTAAGTTTTTCCAGTTCCTCGGCTGCGAGGGTATAGTTGTGCTTGCGGGCATGCTCCAACGGAGTGAGCCCTTCGGCATTGCGGCGGTTGAGGTCAGCCCCACACTCAGCCAGAGCACGCACCATAGCCGCCACAAAGGTTTCGTGCAGAGGGTAAAAGTTCGGGCGGTTCACATTTGCCCCCATGGCCACTGCGCGTTTGACAGCTTGTGGGTAATCCAGTTGTACAGCCAAGGTGAGCGCCATATCCGCATCCGGCTTCCGCAAAGCGAGTAGCCCGGGGTGCGGATTCTCACTCAGCAAAGCCCACTCCGGTGCCAGGCCCGGTAAAACACCGCGAGCCAACAGATAATCCACCACTGTATGCTGCCCGCACAGTGCAGCCGCATACAGGGCACTGCGGTATTCAGCCGCCCCGGCATTCAGAAGAAGGCGCACACACTCCACATGACCATTCGCAGCTGCATATTCTATAGCTGTATGACCATGAATATCCGCTATCTCCAAATCTGCCCCGCGGGCCAGCAGGGCACGCACCAGCTCCGCCTTGCCGGCAGCCGCCGCATGTTTGAGCGCAGGAGCCAGATAATACCGCCCCTTGGCCGGGCCGGGGTCGAACTCCGTAGCCCGGCAATACACAGGCCCGGCGTAGCGGTTCACATCTTCCTGCGGCAGTGAGAGGAAGAATGCGACATCCCCCTGCTCCACGGCCTGCTGTACCCGCTCGGCAAAAGCTTCGAAATCTTCTATGCGAGGGGCAGATTGAAGCCCGGTGGGAGAGGAGAGAGCTTGCGCATCCGCCCCGGCGGCTCGAAGCAGCTCAGCAATTTCCTGCTGCCCGGCACGCTCCGCCACTTGCAAGGGGGTATTTCCCCCGGTAATACGGCGGTCGATAGCAAAAAAGCATCGGCTCTCCAGTAAGGCTCGCAGTCTGTCGGCATCATCTTCCTTCAGTATATCATCCATCGCAGACCAATCGGAGGTCATGCGCGGAAGCAAAATGGCAGCAGACGCGGTATCCCCTGCATGTCGAGCATACTGAAGCGGTGTATGATGGTGGCAGTAGTGGCTGCGAGCATCGGCATTGGCACCAAGCTGTATAAGCGCAGCTGTCATTGCCGAACCACATTTTCCGCGCTGTGCCACAACAAGTGGGCTTTCCCATGATGAATCAGCAGCCGGTTCACGGTACGGAAGCAGGAAAAGCAGCTCCGGATTGCCACTGAGCACTGCGCTGTATAGCATGGGATACAACTTAGCGTCATCTGTAGGCCATGTTGCACCATAGCGCAACAACAGGCGTACCATGTCAGCATCTCCCCGGCGAATAGCCAGCAGCAGCGGTGTTTCGCCGTACTCGTATTTGCAGTTCGCATCGTCACCCCGTTTCAGAAACTCCTCTACATTCTTACAATCTCCGCTCAACAAGAACTGCCGCATCAGCATGCCATCCACGTCTTCAAACGTAAAACTATGAACCGTAATTTTCCCCCATTTATCCAACACGCCACAAAAACACAACGTGGTATCAATGCGCGATTTTTCCGATATGTCCGTGGCTGTTTTGCCTTCATGATTACGCCGGGAAGGGTCCGCACCGGCACGCAGCAGGCAATCGACTGTGTGCCATTCTCGCTCATCATCATCATCGCCTGCCAGCCCGCTTGCAGCGAGCATCAGTGGTGTATTGCCCTTCTTATCCACAGCATTGGGATTCGCCCCTGCTTCGAGAAGAAGTTTTACAGCCTCCACCTGTGCCTGCATAGCGGCCACATGAAGCGGAGTTTGTCCGTCGTTGGCACGGTGATTGTACGTCTTCCACTGAGTATCGTCAGGATTTACCTTCTGTCCGAGTAGCCACGAGATGGTATTAACGGCATTGACCGATGCGGCATACTGAAGCACAGCTGCACGTTTTTGAGTCTCACTGAATTGCCTTCCGCTGCGCTCCGATGGTGGACAAAGGGTGGCAGCATGCTCCATGAGGTGCTGAACCTCCTTCAGATTATCTGCCTGAATCGCATCGCGGAGACACTGACTTTCTGACTTATGATAATGAGCTGAGGCAGCAGGCGCTTCGGCTGCACCGCTGGCAAGCGGCACACTAAGGGAAAAACCCAGTGTTAATATGTGGCCAATGAGGTTCATATTCAGGAAATGATTTAGCGCGTTTATCATCTGTACGGACGTTTTTTGGGCAATCTTTCAGAAAAAAAACACACCCTGCCACATTTTTTCGCAGCAGGGTGAGAAAAATAAGCAATTCTCAGGGCTGGTATCAGGCCTTGGTCTCGTCGGAAGCGGACGTGGCAGCAGGAGCCTCAGGAGCAGCCTTGCCCAGGTAAGCGGGCAACTCCACGCCCAGGCTGCCAGCCAGCTCATGCAGCGGTAGAGTGCCGGTTACAAGATTCTGCACAAAGCCGCCTACGCTGCCGGACTTATCATTACCGCCCCCCATGACGACTACCTTGTCGAAGCTCAAGCCACGAACGGCACTGGCCTGAGTCTCCACAATCTGCGGCAGCTGCTCGGTGACAAGCAGGCCGGAGGCACTGCGGGCATCGCCGGCGGCAGCAATAATCTGGCGGAAACCGCTTGCCTTAGCTTCCAGAGCAGCCTGAATGGCGGCAGCCTGACCACGACCCACCAGCTCCAGACCTTCACCTTCTGCCTTCTTCTTAAGGAGAAGAGCTTCGGCCTCGCCCTTGGCGAGTTCGAGGGCCGCGTCACCTTCTGCCTTATTGGCAATCACGAGAGCCTGAGCCTTACCTTCCTGCTCCTTCACGAGCACGGCAGCTACGGCCTCTGCTGCGATTTCCTTCTTTCGCTTCTGAATTTCGGCAGCAACGAGTTCGTTGGCAGTCTGGGTAGCACGCTCCAGTTCGGCACGCTTCATTTCAGCCTCACGATTAGCGATGTAGCCGGCCTCCTCTGCCTTGGCAGCCTGTTCCTTCTCGGCTACAACAGCTATACGGTGAGCCTCGGCCTGGCGTACTTTGAGGCGAGCATTGGAATCCGCCACCTTCATCTGAGCTTCGTTATTACCCTCCACGGCAGCAGCATTAGCCATGGCCACCTGCACCGTCTGGTCGCGCAAAGCCTCAGCCTTACCGATTTCGCCTCGGCGGGTTTCCTCGGCAACCTTAATCATGGCGTCATTGATGGCGCGAGCTGCGGCTTCCTGACCAAGTGCGGCAATGTATCCGGAAGCATCGCGAATATCGGTAATGTTGGCATTGATGAGATAAAGCCCCACCTTATGCAACTCCACATCCACTCCACCAGTAATACCTTTGATGAGCTTCTCTCGGTCGGCGTTAATCTCCTCAATGGTAAGGGAGGCAATAACCACACGCATCTGCCCCATAATGATTTCGGAGGCGAGGTCGCGGATATCCTGACGCGTGCGCCCCAGCAGGCGGCTGGCGGCATTCTGCATAATTTCAGGCTGAGTACTGATGCCCACGATGAACGAGGAAGGAACATCCACACGGATATTCTGACTGGAGAGAGCCCCCTTCAGCGGAACATCAATGTTGAGCGGGTTGAGATCCATGAAAGAATAGCTCTGAATCAGAGGCAGCACAAATGTGGCACCGCCATGAATACACTTGGCAGAGCGCCCTGCGCCTACATTACCATATACGATGAGAATCTTGTCCGAGGGGCACTTCTTGTAGCGTGTGAGCAGCAAACCCACAACACCCATGATGAAGACCACAAGGATTATCACGACCATAATCGACCCAAAGGAGGATGAGGCAGAAGAGGCGCGTGCGAGCATGTTGCTGATGTTGTCTATCATAGTCTTATAATGTGTTTATTTTTGAGAAGGTGTAGATGTGCTGACAGGGCGCACAGTAAGCTGATATGTTGTGGCCGCGACAACCTCTATGCGCGTCTGGGCGGGCAGCGGGGTGTCACCCTCCTGCACTGCGGCCATTGTTATAAGCTGACTGGGATGACTCACCTGAACCTGGCCACCCGGCTCACCATGCGGCGGAATCGTCACATAGACCGTGCCGGTCATACCCACCAGACTCTCGTATTTGAGAGAACCATCTGACTTCAAGCTGTAGATGGCTTTCATAATACCGGCTATAACGAAGAACATCATCACCCCCACGAGCACACCCACAAAAATTCCAAGGCCGACCCCGGCCCCATTTGCTACGGTGAGATATCCACCCCAACCAAAGCCGAGGATAAATCCCATAACAGCCTGTACAGAGAACGCCCCCGTATCACCATCCACCGACCCGGCATCCAAATCACTCCCCCCCATGTCCGCAACGAATGCCACAACAAACATGATTGCAGAAACAAGTGTACCAATCCATGCAATTGCACAGAAAATCCCCAGCGGCGTATTAAAATTGGGCAGCAAAGAAGCCGCATCGAGTATGCGGGTAAGCCATTCGTAAGCGGTAAGGAGGGTTTCCATGTCGTAGAGTTTTATTGCCCATATACTACACCCCCACCCGCCCCGCGTCAAACAGAAAGTGCGCAATGGACTGTTTTTTGCTCAAAATTCTGTACCAGAAAGAAATTTGGCTTGCAAAGTATTGAAAAAGTGGTATCATACGTCCACCTCTTAGGTCGATTTGCCGCAGCCACGAAAAATCAACCAACACACAAGAGATACAATACGACAATGAGCGAAATCAACGTCAACGACTTCAAGATTAACGAGAAGGACACCGGTTCCACCGGTTTCCAGGTAGCAGTGCTCACCAAGCGCATCGCCCACCTTACTCAGCACCTGGCCTCCAACAAGCACGACCACGCCTCCCGTCGTGGACTGCTCATGATGGTTGCCCGCCGCCGTAAGCTTCTGGACTATGCCAAGCGTGTAGACAACGAGCTCTACAAGAGCCTGCTGGCTCGTCTGGGACTCCGCCACTAATCGGGCGGTAGGTTGAGAAGTCCGCACCAAATTAATTCACAACAAACCCGCAGAGAGGTCGAACTCTGCGGGTTTGTTGTATCCCTAAGCTGGATTTTTCATCAAGACGTCTGCCCGTCTTCGATTTCTTTCATCAACAATGGCTGATATGATTTTCTGGAAAAGAGGGGGCTTATATATCCATCCTTAACTTGCATTACATAGAGAATCTTAGCCAACGTTGCCGTGAAAAACATACCAAATACTCCTTCCATTGTGCCAGCAGATATATAAAAAGCTATAACTGATGCGTATGTAGGAATTAGAGCATACCATACTGCGCCACACCCATCCAATCCTGTAAAAGATTTACACACTCGCGTCACACTCCATACAACAAGCAACATCCACAAGGCAGACAACACCAAGCCTACATACCCCGTACGATGAATGGCAGTAATCCAGCCACTGTGCCACACGCCCTTCTTAGCAAACAAACGCTGATCGCCAAAATCAACTAGACGACGATTTATATTAACCCTTTCTAATCGAAAATACGCAGTACTCGTACCATAACCATCCCCCCATACATAGTCTCTAATGTATCCCGTAGAAGGATCCATAGCCCAACGCCACATTTCATAACGCCAATCAAGAGACACCTGAGCCGACCTAGCAATATCCTTATCTTCGATTTCCACCCCCGGAACAGCCGTCAGAACGCGCTTTACACCATATGGCAAGTCATCCAGCATCTTTTCGGACGAAAGATACAGCAATGTTCCATATCCGGCAAGAGCAGCAAAAATAAGAATAACCAACCTGCGATGGAACCACTGAGAAACAATGAGAGTCACAGCAGCAGACATCATATTAGAGCGAAAGCCGCTCATTGCGATACCGAATGCACTAATCAGCAATAAAACGAGCTTCCAGGGAGCACAAACAATACCCAATATAGACCAATGGCACAGCAATGCCCTGTATACAGGATCAGCTACAGCATAAAAGGGTGCATAGCGCTTTGTTTCAGCATCCTCAGTTGAATATCCCCCCTCCTGAACAAGACCGATAACAGAAGAAAGGACACCCATCACAATAGACATCCACACGAGCCACTTCAGCAGCTTAATTACCGCCTTGCGCTCCATGGGGATAATACTCATAGTCACGTAAAGGATGGCAGCAAACGCACACCACACATATGCCTTACCGCCCAACATCACCTCACCCTCCGTTGTAAACTCATCTACAAGAAAATTCAGGTAAACGGGGTTCCACGTCCAGGTGAGCGCGAAGTAAAGCACAAAAACGGCAGTTACAATATCCAGAGCAGGCAGAGACGTCCAGGTAATCTTGACGTACCCCATGGTGGCCATTAACAGCCAATACACCAGTACAACCGCAGCTATCAGATAAGCCACCGGTAAGTTAGCCACCACAGAGATTCGCAGCATTCCTATCAGAGGCGGCAAAATGTAGATAAGAACCCAGCAGTTCTTACCCAGACACAACATCGTGAAAAGGCCCACGATCATGGCAATCGGGGCCATTGCAACCTTTGCGCCATCGGCCACAAGGGAGCCTGTCACAAAAGCCAATGTGGCCAATATTACTGCGCCGACAATTGTTTTGAACAGGTTTCCTCCCATGTGAACCGAGGCAATAATCTGCCAATGTTACAGAGCAGAGGGGATTTCCTTCCCCAAATCCGAGGCCTTACGCCCCTTGCCATCGCCGGCAATACGCTCAAGCACTACATCTCGGTATCCCATGCCACCGGGAATCATCGGCAGCACATGCACATCATGCGGCACCATCACATCCAGCACATAGGCTTCTTCAGACTCCAACATGCGGCGTATGGCTGGGGCCAACTCAGCCGGTTCAACAACGCGCTCGCACTTGATACCAAAACCGGCACAAAGAACAGGATAGTTCGGATATAACAACTCCGGCGTATGGTGTGTCGGATCATACTGCGCAGATGCATCTGCCAGGAATGTATTAGCACGATGAGAGTCGTACTTCAGGTCTTCCCACTGAACGACCATACCAAGGTGCTGATTATCCAGAATAATCGTCTTGATGGGCATGTGTTCTGTGCTGATGGTAGCAAGTTCCTGCACATTCATCAGGAAGGAACCATCACCATCAATGTTGATAACCGGCAGATGCGGATAAGCAACATGCGCACCCATGGCTGCAGGCAGGCCGTACCCCATGGAGCCCAGACCGCCGGATGTAGACAAACGGCGGGGCTGATTAAAGCGATAGAACTGAGCAGCAAACATCTGGTGCTGTCCCACACCTGTGCAGATAACAGCATCGCGCCCGTTCATCTGGCGATAAAGCTCCTCGATAACTGCCTGAGGTGCAATTTCGTGATCCCGCTGTTCGTAGCACAGGGGATAGTCCTTCTTCCACTGCTCAATGATACCGAACCACTCCGGACGATTCTCCACAGCATACGCGCGACGCTCTACGCCAGCTTCTGCAAGTCTGGCATTCAGGTATTTGAGTGCAGCACCGGCATCTGCCCGAATAGCCAACTCGACTTTCTTATTCTTGTTCAGCTCGGCGGCATCGTAATCAATGTGAATAATGCGGGCATGCTCACAGAAAGTCTTCACGGCTCCCGTCACGCGGTCATCAAAGCGAGCGCCTATAGCCAGCACAACATCAGCCTCGTTTACCGTGTTATTGGCATATACAGCACCGTGCATGCCAAGCCAGCGAACAGACAGAGGATGCTCCTCCGGCATAGCGCCAATGCCCATCAGGGTTGTCGCCACAGGAATCTGCAGGCGCTCGGCAAGCTCCAGCAACTGCTCAGATGCATCGGAAATCACAACACCACCACCCGCATAAATAGCCGGACGCTTCGCCGCCATCAGAATGGGCAGTACCACATCCAGCTTTTCAGTGGGAACGGGCAACTCAGGACGATACCCGGGCAAATCCATCGGGGCATCAAAATCCGGTTCAAACACGCCTTCCTGGAAGTTCTTGGGAATATCAATCACCACAGGACCGGGGCGCCCGGTGCGAGCAATATAGAAAGCTTCCTTTATAATACGGGGGATATCCTCCAGTTTTGTTACCAGGTAGCTGTGCTTCACAATCGGAGCAGTCATCCCAAACACATCTGTTTCCTGGAAAGCAGAGCTACCAATCAACCCGCTGCCCACCTGAGCCGTAATTGCCACCATGGGAATAGAATCCAAGAAGGCATCAGCAATAGGCGTAATCATGTTCGTTGCACCGGGGCCGGATGTGGACATACACACACCTACCTTGCCTGTAACACGGCCATACCCCTCAGCAGCAAAGGCACCACCTTGCTCATGGCGAGGCAGAATCGTGCGAATGGATGGCTCATGACTCAGTGCCTGGTGCATCGGCATACTGGCACCACCGGGATACGCAAATACTACATCGACCCCCTCACGTACTAGGCTCTGTACGAGGGCCTCAGCCCCGTTCATCTTCTTGCGGGCGGACTGTGTATCTGTATGGGAATCGCTCATAGCTTTAAGAAATTGAGATTGTAATACCATGAACCGGTGCTTTTGCCCCGGCGCGAGCTTATTCTAGCAAAAAAGATGCAGCATGAAAAGTTTTTTTTCATGCTGCATTACCACAATCTGCATTTTTATGTCAGTCAGCAGGAGTAACGGATGCCTGCTGATAGGCCGCCTCATCGTACACAACCGACACACGGGCACCAATTCCCATCAGCAAAGCCAGCTCATTCAGATCCTTACGCTCCAGCTTCAGTATACGTCCCTGCCCGCGCTCATCGGAAGCGAGACAAACACCATTAGCCAGAGTTATCCCACGGTCACTGCACAGGAATTGCGTGGAGCGTTGCGGGAGCAACACACCGCCCAGGTATCCTTGCCGCTCAGAGACCTCTGTTTCCTCGTTTGTTGATTTTGTAAATCCCTCGGCACCCAGAATATTGTAAGACGCCACCAATTGTGTACCATCCCACACAGAAATCTCACGCTGGAGCGGGCGCAACTCCATGCGCAAATCCATAGGCACCACCACCACCTTCTGCCCCGCTTTCAAATCGGAGGGTTCCACAATCCCATTCAACAGCATAATCACGTCCGCAGGACATGAACAATCAGCCGCAATACGTGCCAGGGTTTCCCCTCGTTTCACAAGATGCACCTGTGCCCGGGGATGATTTCGGGTCAGATAACGGCGCACATTAATGACACCGGTAATCTGCCGAGCCTCTCGACCGGCAATCCCCCCCTCCCGCACAAAAGGCTGCAGCAATGCAACGGCTTCATCATATTTCTGCTCACCCACCAGGTTACGCGCAGACTCCAGCTCCTTCGGGCGCCGGGGCCACAGAGAATATCCTTCCTCTTCTGCAGAGCACACAAGCGTGGCAGCCAGGCTAAATAAAGCCACGCCTCTTAAGATCGAAAAAGTTGATATCATGAGATTGCTGTATCATTTCCAACATAAAACAAAGCAGGGAAGCTTCCCACGCATCATCCACCCCCTGCACCACTGCCGTAAAAGCATCCCCGGCATGCAGAACATCCTTTGCAACCCGGTCTGCCACCTCCCTTACATCCTCGTGCAGATATTCCACCTGCACCTCAGAACGCAGAAAGCGAAACCCATATTGCAGAAGAGCTTTCAGAGACACACCATTCTGCGCCATACAATCCAAGAAGCGCCGAGCCTCCGGAGTAAAGCCCTCCATCTCAATCCCCCTCAAATCTGCCGGGCGGAGAATACGGGGGCGGCTGGCCTCTACCCAGCCTCGCCGCACACGGCAATGCCCCACTGCATCCATCGGCTCAGTCAGCAGCACAAAGTTAAAACGAGTATCGCCAAACGTATCTATACGCCTGTCCGGAACATACAGAACCCGCGTGTTCTGTATGGCATATAACGCTGACGATTCATTTACCATGCCTGGGAAAAGGAAAAGCGGCGGCTCCGCCAACGAGGGAGGAACCGCCTGCTGTAGAAAAGGTTAAACGAGTTGCTATCAGGCCTGATGCTCCTTGATGTATGCAACAACGTCAGCCACAGACTTGAGCTTCTCGGCGTCCTCATCAGGAACCTCTACGGAGAATTTCTCCTCGAACGTCATGACGAGCTCTACCGTATCAAGGGAATCTGCACCCAGATCCTCAATGAACTTAGCGTCGGTGGTTACCTTCTCGGGGTCAACGCCGAGCTGCTCGACGATGATTTCCTTTACCTGTGTTTCAATGCTGTCGGACATAAGATGTGACTAGTTTGTAAGGTGCCCTTATAATAGCGCAATTAATGGGAACATGCAACAAAAATTTACGTTTCACCAAAAAAAGTATCAGAAAACACATTGGGCCGCCCTGTTCAATCCCCGGAAAGTAAGCAACGTGTCCACCTTGTCAAAACAACCCAACATATTGCCTACCAATATAGCGTCTCCGCCTGTCGCAACGACATATGGCTTTACACCCAGCTCCTCCGCTATGCGCGCCAATAGTTCACGCACCTGGCCGCATAGCCCCAGCAAACACCCGGACTGCATTCCCTCTACCGTGCTGTGACCTATGGCGCAAACATTTTCCGTTGCAGACACAAATGGGAGTTGAGCTGTCATTTGAGCCAGAGAAGAACACATCACAGACAAGCCTGGTGCTATGGCTCCCCCCACAAAACAAGGAATTCCGGCTCGCTCTATCACAACATCAAAAGTAACGGCAGTCCCCAAATCCACTGCTACACACGGCAATATACCGGACTCCACCACACCCAGCACATTAGCCACCCGGTCAGCCCCCAGGGTTCCTAATGCCTTATATTCGAAAGACACACCAACCGGGAACTCCGCCGAAAGAAACTTGACCGGTACTCGGAAAGCCCGGCGAAACACATCCGCCGCACAGGGCACAACAGAGCTGACCAACACACGGTCAAACGCCCTCCCCAAAAGAGCACCCTGCAGACCGTCCTCACTCAGACCGGACGTAGGCAGCACCAGTAGCTCCTCCTCAAGCTTTCCATCACATGAAAACATCAGTTTCGTGCGAGTGTTAGAGTTATCTATAAGAAGAGTTGTATTTGTTTTATTCTTCATATAAAAAACGCTTTTCCAACACATCCGCAATTCCTTTTGCACCCCTGCCCCGACCGGATTGAGCCATAGCGTCCCGCATACGGCACCAACCGGCAGCACCATGAGCCAGAGCAGCCTCTATCGTCACCAGCATATCGGCAGTCGTTCTCACCCGACAACCGGCACCATCCTGAAGAAGCAGTTCAAGATTTCCCTGTTCCTGTCCGGGCAGAGCATAATTAACCAGCACAGGCAAATGAGACGCATACGCCTCGAAAACAGTAGCCGCCCCCGCCTTGCCAATATAAAAATGAGCACGTGCAAAAAGTTCATGCATCCTATCGGTTCGAGGCACAACCTCCACACGCTCACTCGCAAAATGAAGCAAGTCCGCACAATGGGCCCCGGCTATCACCGTAATACAAGCCGCGGGATACCGTGCAATCAGCGCAGCCAAGTCCTGCTGCACACGCCCCAACGGTGCATAAGCTCCATACACAATCCACAAAGTCTCGGCATCAGGCACTCCACGGTCAGCATCCGGATGAAACTCGCGTTTGACAGGAAAACCGACCGCAGCCATCCGGTTAAAATCCAGGGCATAACGCTCGCTCACACGCTCCAGAGAATACTCATCGGGCAAAAAAATCAACGGAGCCTTATTAACCATCCAGGGGCGGCTTATTTCCAGCGCATCCGTCACAACGACAGCATAAGGCACCTTCACACGCCCCTCCAACCGTAGAGCATCCAGCATATGGGCATACAATGGGTAGGTACAAAGCACCACATCGGGACAAAACTCCTTCACCTGTGCAGCCAGCGTTTCTGTCACCCCGCGCAGCCCCGGTGCAAATGGCTTAACAGACCAATCTGCCGTATCTGTCTGCTCATACGTAATGGCCCAGAGCCAGGGAGCTCTGCGAACACAGAATTGGTAAAAGCGACGCGTCAATTCAAAGAGAAACGGATGCGCCATCTTACAGGGATCTATCACCCGCACACTCCAGTCACGGGCGCAAAACTCCTGAGCGAGAGCCCGGGCGGCAGCATGGTGGCCTTCCCCGTAGCCTACGCTGACAATCAGCGCTCTCTTTGGCGCAACCCGTTTCATAAAAAAACAGGCCTCACCGTTCAAGCAGCGGAGAGGCCCATGGCATTCTTCAACTCAAGGCAACAATTTATCCGGTCGCGACTCAAACGGACCTCGTTTAAGAACATATATCTGGTCATCCGGCCTCAGCTTAAGAGAGCGATCCTTGACGCTGAAGTAATCATACGTACGAATCACCCCTTTACGGGTCACCTGAATTCGGCGGGAGCCATGCATACTGATATCACCACATTCCAGCAAAGCCTGGAGAAGAGTAATACCCGGTCTGTATGGCACAGACTTTTTACTGTTCACATAGCCGGTAACATCTATACGGCGGCGCATATGCTCTTCAATTTCCTGAGCATTGCCTACCTGAGCCGTCACGATAGGGCGGGCATAAATCTGCTGCTCAATATAAAGCTGTCGCAGCATATCCTCCAACTGGCGCGCGGTCTTACCGTCAACCTTCACCCGGGATGAAAGATACGGCAAGTTGATGGTGCCATCCTCATTGCTAACTGTATACTTACCATCCACATTAGCTTTATCCTCAGCCGGAATGTTGCGGAACGCCAGTATCACATCCCCACCCCGGCGAGCTCTGGGCTCAGCATCCAAACCTTCATCAGACTGAGCTAAGGCAGGCACAACAAGTAACATCCCGGCCAGAGCCCATCTGAAAGCTTTTGTTATCAATTCCTTCATATTAGTAAAGATCGGTATCCCGCTCATTCCCGGCCAGCGGTGTAAGCTTCTTGTCTGCAACTGAGGCAGGCACCAGCTTTTCAGCGCGCATCGTCTGAGCCGGTTCCTTACGTGCCTCTCCGGCCGAGTAATACGAGTAATAGGTCGTATAGTACTGGTACTGAGTATCAGAACTGATATCCACATTATTCATCACAAGACCCATAATCTGGCCACCGACATTCTGAATGATAGACTTCGTGCGCAGCAGAGCCTTAAGCGGCATCTTACGCGGCTGCAATACAACAAGAGCCGCATCCACCTTGCTGACGATAAGGGACGAATCGCTCACACCCAGCACCGGCGGAGAATCGAACAGCACAATATCAAAACGTTTTCCGACCTCCGACAACAGCTGTGTCATACGGTGTGACCCCAGCACACCGGAGGGATCAGAAGGAAGAGGACCTGCCGGCATGAGGTACAGATTCGGCGTACCGGTCTTCACCACCACGTCTTTAAGTTCCATCTCGCTCGTCAGATAATTGGAGAGACCCACAGACGCTTCTATTTCAGAATATCTGTCCAGACGCGGACGGCGCAAATCCGCATCAATCATAAGGGTGCTATATCCGGCAGAGGCAAATACATATGCCAGATTGCAGAGCGTAGTCGTCTTGCCTTCACCGGCATTTGCGGACACCACAGCAAAAGTCCTCGCTTTAAATAGCGACTTCTTAAGCTCTACATTTGTTCTGAGGATTCTGTAAGCCTCTGCATCCGGGCTGTTTCCATCGCCCAGAGCAAGCAGCCCGGCATCCTGCGGAATCACACCCAGCACAGGCAGGCCAAGGTGGCGCTCCGCCTCTTCCAGCGATTTGACGGAAGTATCGAAATAATTAAACAGAACCGCAACAACAAGGCCGGCAATAAGCCCCACAACAGCACCAATGATAAGGTTCAGCTTATATTTAGGACTACTCGGTGCCCCGGGCAGACTCGCTTCACTATATATTTCGATTGTCTGTCTGGGCGCCAACAGACGCATACGATCCACAATATAATCGTTTTCCAGCTTGTCGTAACGGTTTTTCTCCGCACTGTACTCCTGCAGCGCCACCATCACCTTCTGGTCTTCAAGCGTCTTCTCGCGCAGGCGACTACGAGCCTGGGAATAGCGACCTTCCAGTTCAGTAAACTCAGCCTTCTTCACATCCAGCTGGTCCTGCATGGCATCGCGCATACCCACCAACTCTGCATAGAGCTGAGTCTCTGTGCTCTTGTGCTGCTCCGCAAGACTTTTCATCACCGGGTGCGCCGCCCCGTATCCTGCAATCAACTTCTGATTATAAGCCTCCTCTTCCTCCCTGTATGCCTCGCTCAGCTCGCGCACACGGGCAGAACTGTACGATTCAGCAGACAACAATCCCGTTCGAGTCACATAGCTCAACAAATCCTTATCCTTCAGGGTCTGGAGCTTGTTAACATGGACAGTCATCTGCGAAATTTCAGACTGCAGAGCAAGTCTGGAATTGTTGAGTTGGGTGAGAGCCTGCTCCTCTGCCGCAGTCGACGTCGGAGCAACGCGACCGTCCGAAGCCCAGATGCCAACCAGATACTTACCGGAACGGATATACTGACGAACCACATCCGCCTTTCGTTCAAGCTCATCCTGTCGGGAACGAAGCACCTCGAAACGCTTAGTAATGGCCTCATTGATAAGGGCACTCTCTTTCTCCTCGCGGATTTCTTTGTAACAGGTGGCAATCGACTCGCAGATGCGCTGTGCCAGGCGGGCATCCGAGTAGGTGACAATCACGTCCACCAGGTTAGTACCCATTACCGGCATCACCTTGGTGCAATTAGCCAAAATGCCGGCCACAGCCTTCTCATCCATCCCCCACTCGCTCGGCAAATCGAGCTTATTTGCCACAGCCACAAGATTCTGCTGCGACACCAACAGCTGGAACTGGGTCGTGATATATTCATAACCGCTGGCTTCCGTCTGAATCGGGTTCGCATCGCCGCCAACAGCAAGATTAATCAGGTCGCGAGGCTGCTTAATTTCAAACTGCATGGTACTCGTGTACCGCGGCGTCATCATCTTAGTTATCAGCGCACAACTAAGTAAAACCAGCAAGAATACAAAAAATGCCTGCTTCCAACGACTTTTCAGAATCTGCAGATAATCCTGTGCATGCAGCACAGCTTCCGACATCTTCGCTTCACCCACCTTCTCTGCCATATTACCACTATATACATGTCGAACTGAACCTGAAGACTCAGCCAGGATTCAGCCCAATCATTGAATTATCATCAGAAGCTGTAGTTCAACCCCGTGGAAATCACGTTTCTATCGTAGTTATAACCTACTCCACCATCGTTGCTGGTGAAAGAATAATTGATATTACCTGTCAGAGTTTCCGTGAAGACATAACTCATACCCACATTAGCGGTCCATGATGTTCTGTTAGCATCACGCATATTGTTTGTTCCCTTGGAATAGTCAGACTCAACCAAAGAAACACCACCCGAGAAACTCACAGTCGGAGTATAAGCATACGTCAGACTGCACCCCACACGCCATGTAAAATCAGACAAGAAGTTACCGCCAGTAGATCGCACATATGTACCTACATTCTCATTGTCCAGAGAAGCATATACGTTAGCGCTCAGGCCTTCTGTCAGTTCACGACGATAAGAGGCTGAGAACGTGGGATAAAAATTCAGCTCAGAATCCACGGTCTTCATCTGGCTACCAACAGAAAGATAGCAGGAAGAAATCGGACTGAGAAGATGGCGTACATAACCGGTAAGATACAGGTTCTCCGAGTTATACCCCATATTGCGGGAATCGTATCGGAAAGAAAGATTCACGCCATAAGTAGTGCGAGGATCAGCAGCATAAGCCAAACCGGCCGTAGCGCTCAGGTAATAACGATTATCATCCGAATACTGAGACTCAGAGTAGTGATTACCGCTGAAACCAAGGGAGGCATTCCACGACCAGCGCTCGTCAATCCCCTGAGAATAGGTATTGTTAAATGACCACATCAGACAATCGCCATGCGTGTACGCAGAGGTGTACGCTTGGGAATAATCAGGATCCGGTGTATAGGAAAGAGAGAAAGAGCCGGTATACGAGCTATCTGAAGCAAAGCTGTGACTGAAATTCGCACCCAGAGAGATATCAGAAAATAAACGATCTGACGTCCCATTGGAATCCTTATTATAAAGCTGTGCACCAATGCGAGCATTGTAGGACAGGCGAGACACAGACTCATAGTCAGCATAGGACGCCCCTACGCCAAAACGCACAAACCCACCCTTCTCCTCATCGCGTTCGGAACAATTCACGTTATCATCATAACCTACGTTCACGTACGCGTTATAGCGGATAGCATAAGAATCCGGCATCCCAATAAGAGGTGCCGAATCAGCCAGAGACACACCTGCGTGACCCACAGGAGCAAGCACACCACAGAGCAACAATACTTTATATACAGCAGACTTCATATTTCTCAGCTTATCACTGGTTCGTGCTCATATCGGACGGTGTAACAATTAACTCCAGTATGGGAGGCAGCCCCTCACTGCTGCCATCATGACCAGCAGCACGAGGCAACCCGTCAGCCAGCTGACCAGGAGCACCAGCAGCCATAACAATTGCGGCTTCCAGCACACCATCCTCCAGCGTCACCAGATGGAGACGCTGCACAAAATCCAACAAAGACCGATTTGTTTCAGCCGTTGCGACATCCATCTCAGCAGCAGCCTTACCACCCTGTGTCACCCAAGTAATAAAGCCCCGCTTCATGTCAGGACGTGCCATCAACGCAGCACGAATAATCACGGAGCACTCCTCAGCCGTCCAGTTTGTCCGCTGGCTCAGCACCTCCTCGCAAATCTCACCAACCTTCTGCGGTTCTGCCTTCACCGCATGGTACACCGCATTGCCGATAGCAGCAATGGAATTTTTCTTAGAAGCAAGCGATACAGCCTGCTGGCGTGCCGTTGCAGCATGAACTGCAGGCACCAACACTCCCCCGAAAAGGAGAGCAATGATCAAATATACCATTTTCATACGCAACTCAACAAAAAAAGCGGGTAGCGGGAATCGAACCCGCATGATCAGCTTGGAAGGCTGGAGCTTTGCCATTAAGCTATACCCGCACTCGTTTCATCTGCGCTTATTCTACCTGAATTCTCTCACAGTGCAAGCAAAAAATGCGAATGTTGACATTTTTTTATTTTCTTCTTGACTTATCGAAACTTCCGGTCTATACTTCGGTCACCGCAACATGCGGGCGTCGTTCAATGGTAGGACGCGTGCTTCCCAAGCATGAGACACGGGTTCGATTCCCGTCGCCCGTATTCGAGACCCTCGGCTCTTTTCCCGACCGAGGGTCTTTTCTATACCCCATCCCACCACTTTTTTCCTATATAGCAGGATATTTTCTTGACAACGCCCCCGAATTTGTTTAACTTTTCCTTACAAATATCTGCGACACATAGGTACCGATATGCCTGCATTAGACAACAGACCACAGTCTCCTTACCGCCAGATGGAGCTCAGCACTCACATGGCAGACAGTGAGTTCCACTCGCCCGAGCGCGTGCGCGAGCAGGTGGAGAAGTTGCGCATGCAGGCGGAGCTCTATGAACAGCAGCGCCTCCAGTCGGAAACACAAAGCCGGGAACTGGAGAAAAACACTCTGCGAAAAGCGCATTTCAACGCAGACCTCAACGAATTGGGGCAAAAGATACACAATGCGGTACGCCGCATCGAGCGGGAGCTGGAATCCATGAGCAAGGAGCAGCAGGAGCTGGAACACGTCTGCGAATGCTTCAAGCGCCACCTACAAATACTATCGGCCCTGCAGCCCCAGATGTGGCCGCCGGAGAGCGTGTCCGAACGCCTTCGCGAAGCAGACCCGAAACTGGATCGAGCCGAGAATGATTTTGACGAAGCCTACGCACTGGGCAAGAAGTACCGTCACACGGATGTCTTACTCCACAAACCCGGAGAGAAGCCCGAAGAAAAGCTCACCTGGCGCAAACTGCGGGAGGATATGGCGCGGGGGCTGGCCTTCCACATACCGCTCTTCCTGCTGATTCTGCTCAGCTGGGCAGTCTACCTTCTTTTTACCTCCTGATTTATCACACACCACCATGCCAACTAATCATACAAGACGTCGCAGAGAAGTCGAGCTGATGGAGCGCCAGGCGCGCCGCCGCCAGGAAGAGGCGTACCGCCACAGCGAGGACTACTACGAAGACCAGTGGGCTCGCCCCAACAACACCATGGCTCCCAATGAGGAGGTGGTGGAAAAGCGCCGTTCCAATCATCGCAAGCACGTTGTTATGCGTTTCGGCCGTACCCAGACCCGCAATCTGCTTGGTGAAAACATCATCCTTCTGGCAGCACTCGCATTCTCCATCTACGGCCTGTACTGCCTCTGCCTCCACATTCTCAACCAGTAAGTCCCCATGCAACAGAATTCCATTGACGTAGCCTATATCGCCCGTCTTGCCAAACTCAACCTAACTCCGGAAGAAACGGAACAATTCTCCGCAGACCTCAATCAGGTTCTTGGCTACGTGGCTCAGCTGGAACAGTGGAATACTGAAGGTGTGGAGCCCATGTACCACCCCCTGCCCGTGTTTGATGCCGTGCGGGAGGATACCCCCGGGACAAGCCTGAGCAATGACGCAGCCCTCGCCAACGCGCCGGCGGCAGAAGATGGTCAATTCCGTGTTCCCAAAGTTGTAGAGTCTGCCCACTAACCCGCCTCCCCCTTTCACACTCATGATGCTCAACGGTTCCATATCCCACTGGCGCAAGCAGCTCACCACCGGAGCCATCTCCCCCACCGAGCTAGTGGAGGAAGTTGCCCGCAACATACGAGAGCTTAACCCCACCGTCAACGCCTACATCTCCTGGGACGAAGAGGCAGCCCTTGCTGCTGCCGCCACGGCCGATATCACACTTCCCCTCGGCGGCATACCGATTGCCGTCAAGGACAACATCTGCATCCAGGGAGCCCCCACCCGCTGCGCTTCGCGCATCCTGGAGAACTTCCGCTCCCCCTACGATGCCACAGTTGTAGCACGCCTGCGAGCCGCAGGTGCCATTCCCTTCGGCCGGGCCAATATGGACGAGTTTGCCATGGGCTCCTTCGGCAAAAACTCTGCATACGGCGCAACAGATAACCCCGCAGCCCCCGGCCACGTCCCCGGCGGCTCATCCAGCGGCTCAGCAGCAGCTGTAGCCGGCGGCATGGCCATCGCGGCACTGGGGTCAGATACCGGCGGCTCCATTCGCCAGCCTGCCGCCCACTGTGGTATCGTGGGCATGAAACCCACATACGGACGCGTCTCCCGCTATGGCCTGGTAGCCTTTGCATCCTCGCTGGACCAGATAGGTCCCCTTACTCAGAACGTGGAAGATGCCGCCCTGCTACTGAATGCCATCTGCGGGCACGATGCAAAGGATTCCACCTCCTCAACCGTCGCAACAGAGGACTTCACCGCCGGATTGGGGCAGAGTATTAAGGGTGCCCGTATCGGCCTGCCGAAAGAATACCTCAGCGAGGGCAACGATCCCGCCGTCACAGCAGCCCTCCAGAACGCCATACAGAAGCTTACCGAGCAGGGCGCAGAAATCGTGGAAATCTCCCTTCCTCATGCCGAAGCCGTAGTAGCGGCCTATTACATCATTGCCTGCGCCGAGGCCTCATCCAACCTTTCCCGCTTCGATGGCATCCGCTACGGCCACCGGGCAGAAAACACCAACGGGCTGGACGACCTGTACAGCCGCTCCCGCGCCGAAGGCTTTGGCCCGGAAGTCAAGCGTCGCATCATTCTTGGCACCTATGTGCTCTCCAGCGGGTTCTACGATGCTTACTACGCCAAGGCTCAGAAAGTACGTGCCCTGGTGGCACAGGACTTTGCCTCCGCCTTCAAGCAAGTGGACTTCATCCTCGGCCCGGTAGCCCCCACCCCCGCACCGGCTCTGGACGGCGCCGATATGACACCCCTGCAGATTTATCTGGCAGATATATACACCATTCCTGCCAACCTGGCAGGCCTGCCCGGCATCTCCGTTCCCTGCCCCCGGCCGGAAGGCGCTCGCCCTGTCGGCGTGCAGCTTCTTGGTAAGCACTTTGCAGAGGCAGAACTGCTGCGTGTAGCCTCCGCTCTGGAGAAAGCCCTGTCATGAGTGCGCCCGTCTATCTCAGCATTGCCGGCTCGGACTGCTCCGCCGGCGCCGGCATCCAGGCAGACCTGAAAGCCGGTTTTGCCCTGGGGTGCTACCCCCTCACCGCCGTTACCTGCGTCGTAAGCGAAGTGCCCGGCAAAGTAGAAGGCATTGTTGCGATGGAGCCGCAGTTTGTTGCAGATCAGGTGCGTATCTGCCTGCAGCATTTCCCCGTAGCCGCCATCAAAACCGGCATGCTCTACAGCCCGGAGATTGTGCGCGCCGTTACCGCAGAACTGCAGGGCTACACCGGCCCCATCGTAGTGGATCCGGTTATGATTGCCACCGCCGGCGAACCGCTCATCCTGCAGGCTGCCATCAGCGTGTACGAGCAGAGCCTCATGCCCCGCACCACCCTGCTCACCCCCAATCTGGACGAACTGCAGCGCCTGCTCGGCACGCAGGAAGACATCCGCACAGCAGACGAACTGCAACAGGCCGCACTCATACTGACCCGGCGCTACAACTGCGCCGTTCTCGCCAAAGGCGGCCACCTCGGCGGCGACACCTGCACGGATATCCTCGTCTTGAAGGACGGCTCCGCTCACCGCTGGTCGCATCCCCGCACCCAGGGCATCTCCACGCACGGCACGGGCTGCACCCTTTCCAGTGCTGTGGCCGCACAACTGGCTATGGGGCAGCAACTTGTACCCGCCGTAGAAAATGCCCTGCGCTACATCACCAAAGCCATCGCCACCTCACACAAACTTGGAGAGCTTTGGGCCGTGAATCATCAAGCCTGATTCAGGCGCCCGCCCTCAGAATACGCAGCTCGCAGAGCGCATATGCAGAGTTCGCGCGCTCTCACACTGAGCCCGACATATCGCCATTTATCGGTCAGATTGCGAGCCGCAGGCTCGCCTACGGCTCACACTCCAAATTTAACTTCCCGACAACATCGCTCTGTTGGATGACAATGATTTACAGCAATATCCCTGGGACACATGTGAGAAACGCTAAAATCAGAACGCATCATACACTACCCGCTGTGCATCTCTCGCATGCGGGTAGTAAACCGCCCTGCTTACCATAACGGCAAGCAGGACGGGTTCGTCTGTAATACTTTATGTATCAGAACGTGTAGGAAGCACCCACGTTCACGCGGTGCTTCCGGCTTCGTGTCGCACCTGCGGTGCGCTTACTACGCCGAGACGGGACGCACCACACGGCTTTTGGTGTGCGGTGCGCCCCATGCTTTATCAGAACGTGTAGGAAGCGCCTACGTTCACGCGGTGTTCCTGGGAGTCCTCCATGGCATTGAAGCCATAGTTCGCGCTGGTGCTCCAGCGGTCATTGATACGGTAGGTCGCACCGGCTTCCACGCCAAAGCCCTGGCGGCCCGGGTTGGTACCCATGCCACGGATGCCGGACATCTCCACCACCGGATTGCTGCGCACCAGGTCATTAAAATAGCGCAACTCGCCATGCAGCACAAGCTTCCGGCAGCCGCCCGTTCCGGCGGACACCAGCCCTCCCTTCTCGTCCGTCACCGGCGCCGTATCCGGCGTGCCCCAGGCCACATAGCTCAGCCCCACGCCCAGCTCGCCACGCAGGTTCTGGATGGAGCCGGTTTTTACCCCATTCACCGTGTCAGATTCGGAAGCGAAGTACTCCAGCCCGCCGAATACGCTCATGCAGAGACGGTCGGTCATCTTCTTGTTCCAGGAGAGTCGGGTATTGAGCTGCAGGCTGTCCTGCGCCCACTCCATACCATTCCAATCGGATTCCGTGTCTCCGTAAGCAGCCACCCAGTCGAGGCTCAGGCAGCTGTCGGCACTCAGTTTCTTAAGGCCGTGCTCACCATACACAGCGGCATAGAAGCCATCCTGCTCCACCTTGCGGAGCCCGGCAGGGGACACCGTGCCATCCGCGTAGCCGAAGGCCACACCCAGCACACTGCACTTGCCCACCTTCATGTCGGCACCCACGGCGGCACCTTCCACGCTCACATCGCCGCCCTTCAGGTTATTGCTGGCACCCAGCAGGGAGAACCAGGCCGTACCCTTGCCGTTGGCAATGCAACCGGTGTTGCTGCGCTGGCCGCGCACGGTGTTCACGAAGGCGCGGCTTGCCGTGGCAATGCCCCAGTTGCCCTGAGCCACTGCGTCCGCCTTGTCCTGCTTGAACTTGCTTACCAGCACAAGAGTGTTGCCTATGTGCTCCAGCTCTACCGTGCTGTCATTGTACACCAGTGTCACATCGCCCATTGTCAGCGCACCCGTGCTGCTCAACAGCGTATCTCCCACACCATAATCGTCATCCGACAGCAGTAGAGACACACCTTTGCCCAGCGTCAAACTGCCCTTCACCGACAGCTTCTTGCCGTCTCGCAGTGTTATCTCGCCGGAGTCATTGATGGCGAGGTCGATATCCACCTCAGCGTCGCCCGTGGTCTGTACATCAAGCGCATCTGCGCTCAGAGAGCCCCCAAGCTGCGCATCGCGCACAAGCGTCCCTTCCCCTTTCAGCGTTACCTTCTTGGCCGTAGCCACACCTTCTATTTCCAGTTCATGGCTCACTTCCATATCGCCCTGATAGTTCTGAGCATTCCGAAGAATGCAGCCGGTC
>JAFQGF010000048.1 GCA_017415555.1 Akkermansia sp. | reverse complement strand
TCACCCTTGCAGGGCAAACACTCTGTGTTTGGCTAATCAGCCTTACAGCCGTCGGCTGCTTTGTTCTTCAGGTCTGGGATTCCGCATCATCGCGGCTCCGCGCGGACTTTCACCGCAGTGCGCATATCGCGTCGGTCGTACGAAAAAAAGTCTGCAACTCAGAAAGTTGCAGACTTTTTATGTTTGTTTTTCCGCGCTCTTTACATTGCGCTCCAGAGGTCGAAGCGCTCACCATCCCACTGCACAGCTTTGATGCAAACCGTACCGGGCGGGCAGATTAAATCTGTGGTAGCGTTGTCCCGGTGATTCAAGCCGCGCAGGGCAACGCGCAGCAGGTTCCCCTCCACATCGTAGGCCTCGTACGCCACGGCATTCAACCAGACGTCGCCGGGTATGGTGACAATACCCTTCCGGAAGACGGGTTCGTAATCCAAAGCAGGTTGCACCGGCAGGCGGTCACGGTAGATATGCACATTGTTGGCGTTGATGTAGTAGATGACGGAGCTGTCCGGCTTGGGGTAGCGCCGGGCGTGCGCAATAGCATCTTTACACATTTCGGGGGTAATCGTCACCATGTGGGAGGAGTAATCTTCCACATAGCGGTTCATGGGAGCCACGATACCAACCTTCACAAAGAAATCCGACAAATCCCAGCCGGTTACATCGCAGGCACGGGTAAAGAATTGCAGGCGCAGTTTGCCGTGCGGAGAGTCTGCTGCATCATTGCGAGCCAGATGGTGAATATCTGCGTAAAAATCCTTCTTATCGCGAGCCACGGCCATGTAGAGCTGGAGCTGCCAAAGGGGACATACGGAAACGAAGTGGTCTCCTGTGCGGGCACCGGGCACATTGTACAGCCCATTATCCGGGCCGGACTGGAACTGCCAGAGCTGGCGGTTGACGATAGCGTTGTTGACATAACAATCCATGCGGCCACCGCGCATAGGCGAGCGGGAGCCGATAACCGGTGTCACCTCGTGTTCCAGTCGGCAGTTTGCGGGGTTGATGCTATAGCAACACCAAGCAGAGAAGATATTATTCGTCACTTCCTGGGAGCCGGCCCACATCATGCCCGGGCGGCACTGGTTGATATGCCCGAACTCGTGAGCAATGGCCCACACAGAGCGGCGCAGAGCATCCGGATTTGCCACCTCATTCATGGCAGAGTACACATAGGCACTGCCTATTCCATCCGCGTGCATAAAGCCGCCCCACTGCACGCGACCGTGAATGTGATTGCCGGGGTGTACACCGTACTTGTCCCAACCCAGCAACTCCTGCTCCATGCGGACAACAGAGTCGTAGATATCCAGCAGCTCCGGTCCACGCTCCGGGCAGTGCTCGCGCAAGCCATCCACATTGTACGCCAGCTGCACGCGCTCACCCACGATATCGAGGATGTTGCATTTGGCATTGTCCAGCAATTTTTTCCAAGTGTCGGCATCATCATGCTGTGTAAAGATTCCATTCACCTGTCCCCCCTCAATACGCACCTGCAGTTCCGGAGCTTCGGCCGGATTCTCGGACCGATAATCCAGATACGCCAGCCCCTGAGCCGGGGCAGAGAACGTGTTTCCCCCGCTCAGGAGTGGCAGCACAGCGTGGTCGCCGGACTCGCCGAAGTCGTGGATGATAAGCGCCAGGTCTCTCGGCACAGGCCCCTGCACAGAAATACGCACCTGCTCACCGCGGCGGAAATAGATACCGGTGGGATTCTCGTAGTGAGAATAATTGTTAGTTCGGAGAGTCTCACGCACTTTCTCGATAGGAAGATAGGCGCGAATCACGCGGTTACGGTAGGAGGATTCGGCATCTGCCGAGCTGTTCAGCGTACTCAGGTCTGTGCTCTGCGGCACGGCTGCCTGCGTGGATAGCGGGTACAGGCAAACAAGTATAAGCACCAGATACGAAAAAGGTTTCATATGAAGTTCTATGGTATATTAATCGTTAAAAATATGCGGCATCTTACCGGCAGCATAGTCGCGGGCAGATTTTCCGGTGCTGTCTTTCGCATCCGGATCAGCCCCGGCTTTGTAGAGAACACGAGAAATCTCCACGCGCCCGGCTTTCACTGCTTCAGCAAGCGGTGGGTGCTTCTCGAAGCAGGCTCCGCGCAAATCCGTACCGGCATCGATAAATGCTTGCACCACAGCAGTATTGCCACCGGCTATCGCCATAAGAAGCGGCAGCCCGTTGCGACCACCGTCCGGGTTATAGTTCTGCGCCTTGTAGGCAGGCAAAAGCGCTTGCACTGTAGCAACATTGCGCATCCAGACAGCATCGTGCAACGGAGTGGCTCCATTGCTACCCTGTACCAGTGGGTCAGCACCGGCTGCCAACAGGCGGCGCACTATCTCTGCCGTACCGGTGGCGGCTGCAACATGCAACACGCTCTTGGTCTGCGCGTTCACATAGTTGGGGTCTGCGCCGTTCTCCAGCAGGATACGCAGCATCCAAATGCGACCTGTACCGGCAGCCTGCATAAGCACGGATTGCTGGTGGTCATGAGTGAGTGCATTCGAGCTTACCCCCTGTGCCAGCAACCTGCGCACCTCCGGGACATTACGACTGGCCACAGCTTCGCAAAGTTGCAACTCCAGGTTACGCATGTGCAACGCACTCTGCACTACCTGTTTAGATGCGGCATTGGCTGCCAAGCGCAGAGTCTGCTCCGTAGCAGTGGCGCCACATGCTATCAGATGTCTCACTGCCTCAACATGTCCACTAGCGGCGGCAATATCCAGCGGGGTACGCCCCTGCTCGTCCGCCATATTGAGCGTCAACTTATCCACAGCGGCTGCGCGTAGTGCATTCATATCCCCGGCCGCTGCTGCCTCGTGTACAGAGAACACGCCATTGCTGCGCTCCAACCAGGGCATCAACTCATCTGCCGCTCCGGAAAAGGGCGAAAGCCATGCCGCTCCTATCAAGATCTGAAGGATTGGTGTCTTCATCGGTCTGTATTCTACATGTTTTATGTGTTATTGGCAAGTAAAATCTCCTATACGATTGAGCAACAATAACATAAACAATTCATTCAATACCCGGTGATTTTTCGGGCAAGGGTGAGCCCTCGGCGGGTTATAGGCGCCCCTCACACAAGCTCTCACAATTCTTCCCACATGGCGGAGGCACAACAACCATAGAGAGGATGCGCCCAGAGACGCCGCGCCATACTGCCCGGAGATGAAAGCCCCAGCAGGAAACGCCGGCGCTGCGCCTCGCGGGCAAACTCCGGCAGCTCTGCCACCGGAGGCGGCTC
The DNA here is from genome assembly GCA_017415555.1 of Akkermansia sp. GTDB lineage: Bacteria > Verrucomicrobiota > Verrucomicrobiia > Verrucomicrobiales > Akkermansiaceae > Akkermansia. The sequence goes on along the minus strand of JAFQGF010000048.1, from coordinate 14,546 downwards.
AGGACACGGAGGTGCTGCGGGAATGCTCGCAGGCAGAGAGCCCGCACAAGCGGCACACACCCCGCAGGGGGGAAGTACTTCGTTTGTAAAGTATTGCTCCAGGGCACTATTAATACACCCCTGCTTTCCGCAAAGAATATCCACCACCTTCTCCTGTCGCCCGTGCTCAGCAGCAGTGCGGCGGGCGTATGCAGCAGAGAGCTCTGCGGCCACGCTGCGGGCATCGGCAGTGCCGATACTGGTCAGGCAGAGAGCCTGCTGCCGCAGAGAGAGTTTCCATTCCCCGGAAGCTTCACACTCGCGCAGTTGCTCCATTGCTTCCGCGAACGAACACTCCCAGGCAGCAGCGAGCTCATCCACCTCCCCCTCTCTGTGCTTGTCCAGCCACTGTAATCGTTTGACTTCACAGGATTCCCGTCCATCAATAATGGAGGAAAAGGGGAAAAGCGGCTTTACTTTATAGTACTTGTACCCACGCTCCCCCACTTGCACGGCCTTGGCCTTCTCCAAAAGAGCCAGGGCTCGCATTGCGACATCATCCGGCACATCGCAGGTGGCACCAAGCTCCCAGAGGGAAACAGCACGCGTCCCGACAGGCATGAGCATACGCACAGCGCGCAACACTCCCTCGGCATCCGGCTCCGCTGCGCAGATACGGTTGCGTGCATCGCGCAAATCGGCTCCATGCAGCAGTACCAGGGATGTGCTGGGCTTGCCATCCCGCCCGGCACGACCACTTTCCTGCAGATATGCCTCCGGCGAGCCCGGTGCGTTGAAATGCACCACGGAACGCACATCCGGCTTATCCACCCCCATACCAAATGCAATCGTAGCCACTAAAACATCTTGAGTATTAGTCAGGAAGGAATCCTGCAACTGCTCGCGCAGCTCGGCATTCTGGCCGGCATGGTAGCAGGCCGCCTTCAATCCGGCCTGTTGCAGAACAGCGGACAGTTGCTCTGCACCCTTGCGCGTGCGAGTGTAGACAATAGCCGGGCGGTGAACAGGCGACTTCAGGAACGCCAGAAGGGCAGACTCCCTATCCTCGGGAGCCGCCACCAGGCGAAGGATATTCCGACGATACGGAGAATGAGCCACAACATGCCGGGGGGCAATGCTGAACGCACGGCACAAATCCTGCTGCACGCGCAGCGTAGCCGTTGCCGTAAGTGCCATTACACTGCGAAATCCGCGGGCACGGCACCACGCAGGCAGCTTCAGATAATCCGGGCGGAAACTATGCCCCCACTCAGACACGCAGTGAGCCTCATCCACCACAAACAGAGAAAGATGAGCCCGGGACAAGGCTTCCATCAACGCCACACTTTCCAGAGATTCCGGCGCCACAAACAGCAGACGAATACTACCGGCTGCGACATCAGCAAGCAACGCCGCCCGGGCCTCATCCGGCAGTGTGGAATCAAAGCGTGCGGCGGCAATACCTCTTGCCTGCAAGGATTGCACCTGGTCGCGCATGAGGGCAATCAGCGGGCTCACCACCACGGTGGTCCCCCCCAGCAACAGAGCGGCTGCCTGGTAGCACAGGCTCTTGCCATGGCCCGTCGGCAGCACCCCCAGGGTATTCACCCCGGACAATGCATTGTCTATGAGCACGCTCTGCCCCGGCCGCAGCTGCGACAAGCCGAACGTTTGCAGGATTTCCCTGTGCTGCGTGTCATTCATCGCGTCTATCTTGCCGCAAAAGAGTCGAATCGTCAACCCATTTGTCTTGCATTTTCCGGCATCATGTGCTACAACACGCCGCATTATGATTATCGACACACATTGCCACCTCATTTCCGAAAAATACGGAGACCTGAACCAACTGCGCGAAGACTCTCTCGCACTGGGTGTGGGGCATTGTGTGACACAGGGCACCTCTGCCTACGACTGGGAGCCGCAGCTGGCTCTCGCCGCCCGCATGCCCGATTTTGTTTCCTCCTGTCTGGCAGCCCATCCGTCCGAGGTGCACGCCGTAAGCGATGAACAGCTGGCCCACATGGAAGAACTCTGCCGCCGACATCCCCAGGCAGCCATCGGCGAGACCGGTCTGGATTATTTCTGGGAAGCCCCCGAAGGCTGGAGCGACGAAGCCTTCCGCGCGAGGCAACGCATGTTCCTGGAGCGCCACTTCGCACTGGCAGAGGAGCTGGGGCTCAACATCTCGCTGCACACACGCGACAAAGTGGGGCTTGCCAGTTTTGAAGACGCCTTCGCCATAGCCCGCAACTTCCCGAAAGTACGCCCGGTATTCCACTGTTTCATTGGCGATGGTGCCCAGGCAGAACGTATCTTCTGCGAGCTGGATGGGCTGATTTCCTTCACCGGCATACTGACATTCAACAAGTCCGAGCATGTACAGGCTGTTGCCACCTGGTGCCCGGCAGACCGTTTCATGGTGGAAACAGACGCCCCCTTCCTCTCCCCGGCACCTCACCGTGGCAAGGTCAATATCCCCGGCCGCACCAAATTCGTGGTGGATAAAATCGCCGAGCTACGCGGCGTCACATCAGAGGAAATTGCCGCCTGCACCACGGCCAATGCCAAGCGTTTCTTCCGCTTGCCGGAAGGGCTGTGACACATTCAACTCTCTTCTGGCGGAAGCATAAAGAGCAGGCGTTCCATGCCATGGCGTGACACCTCGTTCCAGAGAGCCTTCTCCAGGGATGAAACACGGGCGTTTCGTTCCTCATCACTCATGAGGGTCACGGCCTCATCGCCAAAGTTTTCCACCAGGCTCTGTTCCGCACAGCGGCTCACCAACTCCGACCAAAATGCAGAATCCCGATACTCATCCAGCACATCGGAGAAAAAAGCGCGGTCAATGTAGGGGCGTTTGAAAAACCAGTACCCACAATCCGGGTTGAGCTCCATGTGGCGCCCGATGGATGGTACACCTCGGGCTGCTTTCAGCAGTGCCACACACAAGCGCTGCCAGGCCTCCGCCCGGGAATCTTTCAAATCCGGCATCGTCTGCCCCAGCATGGAAAGCACCATGGCACACATTTCCGCCAGGTGGTGCATTTCCGACTCGCTGAACTCCACATCAATCTTTGACATATTCGGAATCAGATAAGCCCCAATTGCATGCGGGCCTCCTCCGTCATCATATCCTGATTCCACGGCGGATCCCACACAAACTCAATATTCACCTCACCCACCCCCTCTAACGCAGAGATACCGGCCTCGGCTTCGGCCATGAGGTGGGGGCCCATACTGCAACCGGGAGCAGTCAGTGTCATCCGCACATGCACATAGGCATCCGCCTCCTTCTGCGGAATCACCTCCACTTCGTAGATAAGTCCCAGATTCACAATATCTACAGGAATCTCCGGGTCATATACCCCACCAAGCACCTTCCACACTTTTTCCTCCAGGCTGAGGTTGGCCATATCCTCCTGCGGCACATCCACCTGTTCCGGGGCAATAATTCCGGCCCGAGCGGCCTCGTGGCGGGAAATACGCACCAACCCGATATCCGTGGCAGCCGTAATGGAATTACCCAGCATCTGAGTAATATAGATGCGGGAGCCTTCGGGCAAAATAACGGCATTACCTGCCGGCACCTGTACGCCGGCAGTCTCAGCCTCTGTAATGACTTCCTGATTGAACATTGCTGTGAGCGCTCATTATGGCACAATTTCGGACGCTTGCAAGACTAAACTCTGACACAGGCGCCATAATTATAGTCAGCAGTCGGTACTTTGCTTTGACAAAAGGAACGGCATCTGCTACAATTCGCCCGCAAGATGAATACAGCGTTCGTACCGGAGGATTTCTTCAGGCGCTACACAGTGGCCGACATGTTCGGCCCGGGTGGCGAGCCAACCTGTGAAGTGGATCTGGGCTGCGGCGATGGCGGTTTCCTGCTGGCCATGGCAGAGCACTACCCACAGACACAGTTTCTGGGAGTGGAGCGCCTGCTGGGGCGCATTCGTAAAGTATGCAGCGAGAGCGCAAAACGCGAGCTGAGCAACGTGCGCGGCCTGCGGGTGGAAAGCCGTTACTTTCTGGAATGGATGGTAGCCCCCGGCAGCATACACCGCCTGCACTACCTCTTTCCCGACCCCTGGCCCAAAGAGAAACACCACAAGAACCGCCTCGTTCAGGACAGCTTCATCCCCGTGCTGCACCGGGCGCTGGCCGAGGGCGGAGAAGTGCTCTTCAAAACGGACCATGAGGAATACTTTGAGTGGGTGTGTGAGAAAATGAACGCCAGTCCCCTGTTCACTCAGGCGGAGTGGAACGCACCATTCTATCCCAAGACTGATTTCCAACAGCAGTGGGAGGCCATGGGCAAGCCCATCTTCGCTGCCAGATTCGTACGCAACTCATGAGTTTTACCCTTCATAAAACGGACCCCTCCGGCGCACGCCTCGGCACCTTGCACCTGCCGCACGGCGATGTCCCCACTCCCATTTTCATGCCGGTGGGCACCCAGGGAACCGTCAAGACCCTGCATCCGGAAGACCTGGAAGCACTGGGGGCTCAGATTATCCTGGGCAACACCTATCACCTCTGCCTCCGACCGGGCGATGAGGCCATACACAACCTGGGCGGGCTGCATACTTTTGCGGGCTGGAATCGCCCGATGCTGACGGACAGTGGAGGCTTCCAGGTATGGAGTCTGGCTCGCCTGCGGAAAATTACCGAAGAAGGAGTACGTTTCTGCAACCACATCGATGGTGCCTACATGATGCTGACGCCGGAACGCAGCATGGAGATACAGGCGAATCTGGGTAGCGACATTGCCATGCTCTTTGATGAATGCCCTCCCTACCCCTGCGACCGCAAGTATGCGGAAAAATCGCTGGGCTATACCCTGCGCTGGGCAAAGCGCTGCAAGCAATGGGTGAATGACCACCAACCCACCAGCGGCAGTGGCCTGCAGCAGCACTTCGGCATTGTGCAGGGCTCTGTCTATGCCGACCTGCGAAAACTCTGTGCCGAAGAACTCTCTGCCATGGACTTCGACGGCTATGCCGTCGGCGGCGTCTCGGTCGGAGAGCCGGAAGAAGAAATGCTGCGAGCCATCGAGAACTCCACCCCCTACCTCCCGCAGACTAAGGCACGCTACGCCATGGGACTGGGCACCCCCACCCAGCTGCTGGAAATGATAGAACGCGGGGTTGACATGTTTGACTGTGTGATGCCCACGCGCCTGGCCCGCCATGGTGTGGCCCTCACACCGGACGGCCCCATCCACATTAAGAACAAGCGCTGGGAGAATGACTCGCGCCCGCTCGACCCGGAAGGGCATCCGCATGTAACCCGCTTCTCCCGTGCGGCGATTCGCCACTTCTTCCGCGCCGGGGAAATGCTGGCACTGCGCTTGCTTTCCTTCCAGAACCTCCACTTTTACCTGCGGCTCATGGCGCAAGCGAGAAGCGCCATCGCAGCCGGTGAATTCGCTGCTTTCAAGCGCAGCTTCATCTCGCGTTACCAAGCAAACGACATACCATGAGTTACATCAACGTATTAGCACAGGCAGCCCCCGCAACCGCTCCTGCCGAAGCCGCAGCCATTACTACCCAGCCCGCAGCAGCCCCTGCCGGAGCCGCCGCAGCAGCCCCGGAACAACCAAGCCTGTTCAGCAGTTTCCTGCCCTTCATTCTGCTCATCGTCATCTTCTACTTCGTGCTGATTCGCCCAAGCCAGAAGAAGGCCAAGGAGGACAAAGCCCGCCAGGATGGCCTAAAAATAGGTGACGAGGTCGTGACTATCGGCGGCATTCACGGCATTGTGCGTGACGTGCAGGAGACTACCGTACTCATCGAGTGCTCCCCCAGCGTGAGCATCAAGATGGAGAAAGTGGCCATTGCCCGCGTTAAGAGCAAGTGAGTTGAATTGACCGTTTATAATTGACAATCTACAATTTACAATCTACAAAGTGCAAGTTTCGCGAGCTTTTGCTCGGATGGAATGCGTAGCTAAAGCAACCGCTTGTGCCCGCGCCTTGTAGGGCTTGCTAGGCTTATACTGCGGGCGCAAGCCCGCCTAACCGGATACTTTGTCTATTGTATATTGTAGATTGTAAATCCCCATCATGTTCTACACCCTGGCAGAGCTCTCGGCACTGGGAGCGGAGGTGCGCCTGGGTGTTATCGGCAACCCGATAGCACACAGCAAATCGCCGCAGATGCAGCAGGCTGCGCTGGATGAAGCAGGCCTCCCCTACCGTTATGTGCGCCTGCTGGCAGACACCGCCGGCAATGCTTTTGAGCAACTGCTGGCGGCTCTGGCCACACGAGGCTTTGCCGGAGTAAATGTAACCGTCCCCTTCAAAAAAAGGGCGTTTGCCGCAGCCGTGCAGGCAGACGCCCTTTCCACCCTCTGCGGAGCAGCTAATACACTAGTGCTCAAAGAAGATGGATGGCACTGCCACAATACGGACGGCCCCGGTTTTGAGCGAGCCATTCTGGAACTGAGCGGCCGTTCGCTCGCCGATATGCGAGTCGTGCTGCTGGGAGCCTGCGGCGGAGCCGGCTCCGCCCTCGCAGCCCAGTGTGCCCTGAGCCATTGCCGAGGTCTCACCCTGGTCAATCGTCCCCGCCCCGAGCTGGCAGAGCTGGCCCATACCCTGGCTCCCCACTACCATGGGCAGATTGCAACCTGCCACTTCGGAACAACCGAGCTGCAGCAGGCCGTGGCAGAGGCAGATTTGATTGTTAATGCCACCAGCCTCGGACTAAAAGAAGGCGACCCCCTGCCCCTGCCGGCAGACTGGCTGCGCCCGGATCGGATTGTTTACGATATTGTCACCCACGCCACTCCGCTGCAACAGGCTGCCGCACAGCGCGGCTGCACCGCCTCCGATGGGTTGGAAATGCTGCTGTGGCAGGGAGCCATAGCCTTTGAGCACTGGTTCGGGCAGCTACCGGCAGTGGACACCATGCGCCAAGCACTGCGCCGCGGCAACTGACGCTCAGACAACTACCACACACAAGGCGCAAAAATACCGTTTTACTCAATCCCGCCGAGCCAGCCAGATGAGCACCACCACCGCCGGCAGGAAAAATGTGAGCACCAGGCAGAGGATGCTAGCAGGCGTAGCCCACCAGGCCGTTTCGGTAAAGTAGGTGGCCATCACCCCGAAATTCATGCACTGAATCAGCATGCCCAGCGCGCCGCACAGCCCGGCCACCGTGGCCGCAATCTTCGCTAACAACGGCCAGGCAAACAAAATATCGCGCTTGCGACGCAACGGACGCAGAGCCAGCAGTGCCAGAGCACTCCATATCAGCAGCCATGCGGCCATATAAATCTCGCCATCCACAAGCAACATAAGCAACTGAAAGACAAGAGCAACCCCCACCACACACCACAACACCACGCTCAGCGTGGAGGGGCGTTTATCTTCCGTTTCCTCTACAGAGTTATCCTCCATGCTTGTTATTCTACTACATTTTTCCCTCCGATTCAACGATTTTTTGCGTTTTCTTGATATTTAAGGCGCTCAGCATCATGAGATGAACAGACCGGAATGCACCCCAGCCATCCTCATCGCGCCAATCGCTAACTTCCCCCTTCCGAACAAGGCTCTACATAGCCGGCGGCATCCCGGATTAATACGCACTTTAGACTTGCGCCGCACGGGGGAATAGGGTACAATGCGCGCTCCGACTGATGGATTTTGCCCCCGACAGCTACACCGCCCCCGAGGAGCCGGTGAAAACCTGGCCTACCCGAGCAATCGGGGCGGGTGTGGTAGCTGTTTGTATACTTCTTATTCTCAGCCTATTGACCTACAACATCGGCGAAATGGGGTGGTCTGCCCTCAACCCCAGGGGCCACGAAGCGGCAGAGGCAGTTCCCTGCACCAACATTCTGGGCACCATCGGGCTGTATCTGGCAGGCATGCTGTATGCTCTGCTCGGAGCGGCAGCCGTGTACACGCTGTTGCTGCTGGGCATTCTGGGAGCAAGCATGATTATCCGCCCCCAGCAAAAGCGCCTGGGACAGTGGGTTGCCTTCCTGGTCATGATGATATGCGCCTGCGCCTTTCTAGGGATTCAGGACCTTGTGTGGGTTGAGTGGGCTGAAAAGCTGTGCCTTAAAAGCCCGGGCGGTCTTCTGGGCTACTTTGACGGAGTGTGCGTAGCGGAGCCCTTGCTCACGGCACGCTGGGCCATGGTGCTCATGGTGGCCGGGCATGGTGCTGCGCTGATTTACTTTGCCAGGGAGACTCCCGGAACCGTTGGCTATGGCTTACGGGATGACCTGAAGCAACTCTGGCGCTATATTCAGGAGAAACGCCGCATCAGGCGCGAGGCTCAGCAAAACGAACAAACGAACTGGGTCGCGGAGAGCACCCTGCAGCCCAACCCCACACAGCAGCCCGACCTGAGCCTCTTTACCACACCGGCTTCCCTCCCGGAGGATGAACCCGAGCAACGCCCTGCCCAACAGGGACAGCTCCCGCCCCGCGTACGCCCCAACATTCAGACTGCCCCGCCCCCCGTGCGGCAACACGAAGTGCCGGCACCCCGCCCGGCCATAGCCCCACGACGCCTGCGCCCCGAACCGGCGGCAGAAAACACCCCGGCTCCTGTCATTACTCCCACTCCTGCGCCGCCGCGCCGCATATCCCCTGCCCCCATGCCCCGCATTCCGGCTCCTGTCAGCAGTGGCGACAACCTGCTTGACCTCATGCCGGAGGTGGAAGACGAAATCGTGCGCAGCAACTCCTCTGCCATGGAGGACGAAATGACACCGAGCCCGTCACCGCGTAACAACCGCTCCAGCATGCCCCTCAGCCCCGCCGCGCAGGCAGCCTTCGACCGCTTCCGCGGCATTGCCACCATGGAAGATGAGGCGGATGAGGATACCCCCGCCCTCAACATGCCGGGCTTCTCGCCCGAGGAAGAACCGGACGACATCGACACACCGCCACCCGCACACCCCCTGCCGGCTCCCATACGCCGGACAACGCCTCCGATGTCGCCTGTAGTCGAGCGCCCGGCCTCCGACCCGCTCGGCATCGTGGAACGCCTGCGCAAAGCCCGCAGCAACAGAGAAGCCGAACAGCCCGAGGACACACGCGACATGCTGGAGGATTACCCCCTTCCTCCCTACGACCTGCTCCATTACCGTCCCCCGGCAGACGAAGACACCGCCGCTGCCCGCGAAGAGATGTTCGCCACGCAGCAGAATATCATCGAGACCCTGGCCTCCTTCCGCATCGATGTAGAAGAGGGCGACATTACGCGCGGCCCCTCCATCACGCGCTACGAGTTCTACCCACCCAAGGGACTCAAGCTCAATCGCATCACCAATCTGGCCGACAACCTCCGCATGGCCACGCAGAGCAAGTCCATCAACATTCTTGCCCCCATCCCCGGCAAGAACACCGTGGGTATCGAGCTGGAGAACGACATCAAATCCCCGGTATTCCTGCGCGAACTGCTGCAGAGTGAGGCCTTCCACTCCCCCAAACTGCGTATCCCCGTTGCGCTGGGTAAGGATGTGTATGGCGCCCCCGTCATCGGCGACCTGGCAGCCATGCCACACACCTTGGTAGCCGGTACGACCGGTTCCGGTAAATCCGTGTGCGTCAACAGCATGATTCTCTCCATGCTCTACAAGTTCCGCCCGGACGAACTACGCCTCATCCTCGTGGACCCCAAAGTGGTGGAAATGCAGCCCTACAAGAAACTGCCCCACCTTGCCTGCCCTGTTGTGACGAATGCCGCTCGTGTCATCGGTGCGCTGCGCTGGGCAGTCAACGAGATGGAGCACCGCTACAAGCTCTTCAGTAAGATTGGTGTACGAAACTTTGAGGACTTCAACAACCGCCCGGAGGATTTTGAACCCGAGCCGGAGGAAGAAGAATCACGCGAGCAGTACACCCCGCTACCCGAGGGCTACGATGCCGCCGACGCCATCGTGCGCGACATCGAGGAATCCCAAGGCTCAGAATACCTGCCCGAGGAAGAAGAACAGGGCGAGTTCGACTTCGAGGCAGATGAACGCATCCCTGCCAAACTGCCCTACATCGTCATTATCATTGACGAGTTGGCCGACCTCATGATGCAGGTGAAAGAAGACCTGGAAAACTACATTGCCCGCCTCACTCAGAAGGCTCGCGCCGCCGGCATTCACCTGGTAGCCGCCACCCAGACCCCGCGCGCCAACGTCATCACCGGCATCATCAAGGCAAACATTCCCAGCCGCCTCGCTTTCAAGGTAGCCAGCCCGCTGGACAGCCGCGTGATTCTCGATACGAACGGCGCAGAAAACCTGCTCGGCAAGGGCGACTTCCTCTTCCTGCCACCCGGCGGTATCACCAAGATGACCCGCGCACAGGGCGCATTCGTGAGCGACCCGGAGATTGCGTCCATCGTGAAATTCTGTGCGTCCCACGCCAAGCAGAACTTCGTGCAGGGCGTGACCGCAGAAATGAATAATGCCGAGGGAGGCTGCGCCGACGGCGCCTCTGATGGCGGCGGACGCCTGGGCGGCAACGGCATGAACGATGAAGATGCAGAACTCTACACCCGCTGTGTCAACCTCGTCATTACCGAGCGCAAGGCCAGCACCTCCATGCTGCAACGCCGCTTCTCCATCGGCTACGGGCGCGCCGCCAAGATGATGGACATGATGGAAGCGCGCGGTGTCATCGGACCGGCCTCCGGCAACACAGCCCGCCCGCGCGAGGTGCTTATCGAAGCCCCCCAATAGCCCCTTATCTCTCCCTGTGAAAAAGTACATTCCCCTAACTCTGTTGTTTCTGTTCTCGTTCCCGGCGTTCATTATACCAGTCGCCCAGGCGCTACCGCGTTATAGACACATCGAAACCACACCGGAGGACATCGTAAGCATGGGCGCGAAGTATATCTCACCCACGCAAGTGCAGATAACGCTGAACAACAACAGCCGCACAAGCATACGACTGTTCACGGCCGGGCGGAAGATTCGCTCGATTGCACCGGATAGCCTCATTCTGCACAAAGACCGAAAAACTCAGCTGAGGTTTCCACCCGAAGTCAGCATTGCCGCCGGAAAATCCACTACATTCGTTCTGATTATCCCGAAAGGTTCAGCGCATCCGGGTGATACCATCATTTACAACACCATCAGCCTGCTGACGACAAGCAACGAACTGAACGAGGGGCCTTTCTCCCTCCGCGCCACTATTTCCCAATAAGGCACTGCGCCATCGTCTCCCCACCCACCATCGGCAACACAGCCCACCCGCTCGCCTTTCCCGCCTCGGCTCCCTCCCAATACATCGCCGCCGCCTTTCTGTGCATAGGCATCACATATCGACTGCGCAGCAGGGTAAGGTCGCGGTGCCCCATTTCGAGTTGTAGCGCGGGCAGGTCGCGGAAATACGCTGCGTGGTAGCTGGCGAAGGTATGGCGACAAGCATCTGCCTGCCAGTGGGCTAAGTCGGCAGCGCGTCGTAGCGCCCGCCAGCGCCTCTGCCAGTTGCGGGGGATAGGCCGCTTCCAGATTTCCGGCGGCAGGGTGCTGAGCCCACGCAGAGGCACCAGGCGCCCGCCGCCGGTTTTGCTTTTCTGAGGGCGGATGATGACGACTCCTTCCTCCCGGCAAAAGTCGCCCTCCTGCAAACGGCTTACTTCCGCCGGGCGTATTCCACTGTAAAGCAGCAGATTGAGCGAGAGTTGCATATCACGGTGCTCGGGCTGTGCGGCAGCGGCTTTGAGGCGCTCCACCATGGCAGGGGTGAGCGGTTCGACCGGCTTTTCCTCCACCCTCGGCACCTCGATGCGCGATACGGGGTTGGTATCGCACCACTCTTGCCGAATGCCATGGGAAAAAATGCTGCTGAGCATGGCGCGCCCTTTCACATAGCTGCTTTTGCTGTGGCCGAAAGCGCGTTGCAGGATGTCGCGGCATTGCGCCGTGGTCATGGCTCGCAGGGGGTGCTCGCCCACGCCGGGCAGCTTGAGGATGCGGCGCAGGTTGTAGCGCAGGTCGCGCAGCGTGGTCTTGCGGCAGTCGCTGCGTGCCGCAATACTTGCCCACCCCGCCTCTGCCAGGCTGCAGGTGCGCTCCCGCTGCGCCACGGCTTCCACCCCCAGCTCCAGCACCTGCCGCAACAGGCATATCAGCTCCCGCCGCCCGAGGCCGTCTGCTCGCGCCCCGAGCCGCTCGATTCCCTCCAGCACCAGTCGCTCCGCATCCAGCCTGCTCACCACCTCCCCGGCAAGCACGCCCTTCTTTGTTGTATGTTTGTGTGTTGCAGTCATCTTTTCTAAAGATTATGTCAAGAAATAACTATTTTTTTGGTAAAATGGATTGGGTGAGATTATAATTCCGCATGTGGTGACGGGCAAAGAAGAAAAAGTTTCGCCGTTCCCTCATTATCATAGGTGATAATAGCTAATGTTGAGCTAAAATAGCATAATCTTTAGAAAAGAGTATGCTGGCTCTGCCGAAGCGGCCGAAACTCGCGCTTAACGCTTCGGTTCAATCTCCAAAAGGTATTCACTTATATGAAAAAATCACTTATCATTCTGTTTGCGCTCAGCGCACTGGCTTCCGCCACGCAGACTACCGAGAACTTTGCTTTCTCTTCTCCGTCTTCTTCGGTTGCTTTCAAAAATGTTTTTGACCTGTCGAAGGATTGGGAAATGACTGTAGATTTGGATATTTCTCCTTACTATCAATATTTCCATGCTGGAAAATTAACCGATGTCAGCATCTTATCCTCCAATAATGGAGCTCTGGAGTTGAATTCGAAGGTGGTTTACAACAGTACAGAAAAGCAAGCTTGGTTGGTCATGAATGGCAGCGCAGACATACCAGCCGATGAAACGCCTACAGGAATCTATAGCTATTGGAGTGTAGGTACATTTGTGGAATCCCCCAGCGACTATAACGGTTGTAACCTTACCATCTCCTACAAAGACAACCTAATTACCATTACCGCAACAACTGATAACGGCGGAAAAGTCTTTGAACATACTACATACACGTTTAACAATATATCATTTGCGGCGGGCACTGTCCTGAGTTCCCTCACAACCGGAATCACACAAGAGCTACTGTCCTCCGAGTGCTGGTACCTGCCGACTGGCACATTTACGGGAACGATAATACCGCTGGCCCCGGAGGCCGGGAGCAGCAACGGAGCGGGCGGTCAGGGAATGCTCAATGACATCATCATAAACACGACTCCGCAGCCCGATGGCGACCTCAGCAAGCTGGTAAACAGCATCAATGCCGGGTTGATGACGGACGAGACCATGTCTGCCGTGGCCGGTGCCTCCGTAGTCGTGCCGGGTCAGGCCTTGAATCGCGATGTTGAGCGCCAATTGGATTCCATGCGCAACCGGGTAGCTTTCGGTTATGCCGGGAGCGATACCATCACCTTCCAAAGCACGGAAGGTAAGGGCGCTTCCGTAAGCACAGAGGCGAGCAAGCCGGACCGCTTCCGCGTGTGGGTGAATGCCGAGGGCAACCGTGCGGAGCAGGATGCGGACAGCACCGCCGCCGGCTACACGCTGAGCAGCTGGGGTGCAACACTCGGCGCCGGCATGCAGGTGAACGATAAACTCACCGTAGGCCTGGCACTCACCTCCATGTTCGGCGATTTGAAGAGCGATGGCCCGGACTATCTGGATGGGGACATGGACACCTCCTATGTGAGCGCCTTTGCCGGCTACAACAGCGGCAAGTGGAGCCACGCCCTCATCGGAACCATCGGCGTGATGGAAGCGGACATGAACCGCCGTGTAAACCTCGCCACCGGTAGCTACTCCACCTATGGTGAGACAGATGGCCTGGGGATGGGGCTTATGTACGAGGTAAGCCGCGCCTTTGCCCTGAAGAACGGCAGCAGCATAAGCCCGGTGTTCAACATCTCCTACCGCCACACGGAGGTGGATGCTTACACCGAGAGCAACTCGGATGCAGGCTTGGACGTCGGCGAGCAGAGCCTCGACACTGTAACCCTGGGTGCAGGTGCCCGCTACAACGCCACAGTGGGAGAGCAAACGCTCAATCGCGCATGCTCATTACAAGCCCGGGCCCTCGCGAAATATGACCTTGGCGACCGTAGCAGCGAGACAACTGTAGGCTTCATTGGCCGAGATATCCGTGCCAACATCGAAAGTGCAGAGATCGGCGCCTTCGGTGTAGAGCTGGGTGCCGGCGTTTCCGTGCCGGTGGGTCGCGGCAGCATCTTTGCCGATGGCGAGGTAGAACTGCGCTCGGACTACACAAACTTTAATGCTACAGTAGGCTATCAGCTGACGTTCTGATAAGCCGCTGCAAGACGACAACAGCACATCACTATCGGAGCAGAGAGCGTAGCAGCTCTCTGCTCCATTTTTTTGCCTGTCTTATTGCTCCGGCAATTAAAGATTGATGAGTTATCCGTATTGGTGGTGACGGACAAATTGGAATTTGTCGTTGAGTCCAAGCAATAATAACCTGGGACGCCTCTGTTTCCACGCATATAGCGGAGGACTTACGATACTCAAGTTATTACGCTTTGCAAAAGCCGTAATACATGATAGTCCAAGTAAAAAGGTGGTTTTGATAGTTGACAATCTAAGGATTCACCATGCGAAAAT
>JAFQGF010000047.1 GCA_017415555.1 Akkermansia sp. | reverse complement strand
CGGCACGAAGTCCCCGATGGCGGTGTACTGATTCAGACTGTTTGTTGCATAGGCAGTTACAGTCTCTGCGGCTTCCTGAGCAGTCTCGCGATTGCCGATGTTATCGTAATCGTAGGCATAGCTCTCGCCGGAGACAGTGGCAGAAGTCAGCTCGCTGCGGTTATTGTAGGCAAAGGAATCGCTCACGCTCTGTCCATCGCGCGTTGTGCCGCGGGAGGTGGGGCGACCAAGTGTATCATAAGTGTAGGAACGGCTTGCCACCTGCGTATTGCTGCGCTTGTAGAGCATGCCGATGAGCAGGTCGCGCTTGTCCTCATAACTGAGCGTAAGCGTCATGTTATTGGGCTTCACCAGCGACTGCAGCAGATGGGAACCGGACAGATAGGAATAGGTGAAGAGCTTCTGCGCCCCGCCATATACAAAACCTGCGGAGACAATACGCCCGTCCTCACCATAGCCGGTGCTGACCGTCTGCTGCACCGAGCCGTTGTTACCCAATATTCTCATCTTTACACTCTATCTTTTTGTTTAGATAGTATTCCCTTTGTATACAGAAGATAAATTCAATTTTTCCCTGAGAATTTTCATAAAAAATCGTTGCTGTATGGGGAGTTATATACAACAGAGATTGTTTTTCTTTAAAGTTCCACCAATACAATTTTGCATCTCCCTTGCTATCCCACTCTGCCAATACTCTCAGTATCTCCAACAATATAATATTTTGTGTTGCTGTTTTGCTTGTTGTATCTGTCTGCAAAACTGTCACCACTCCATCTAAGTTAGCCTCCAATCCAATAAAATTAAAACAATTTTCTAATTTATCATTAAGGATGTAGGGCCGATATTGTAATAGTTCTCCCTCAGTCCAAGCCAAAAGTAAATGTAGTTTTTCTCGACTTTCTTTTTCTGTTAAGCATTGAGGTTCTTCTCTTGTGATCAGTGGTGATGCAATTTGATCGTTCTCTCCCGGCATATAAAAACGATAATTTTCCAGCTGTCTTTCGTAAAAGAGCTGCATTTTATCTTCCGGAGGGCGCATGTTTGGGCACTCTTTATATTTTCTTAGCAATTGATTTATATCCTTAAAGATAATTTCCGTAGCTTCGAAAGGTTCTAACTTTTCCCAATCTTCATCAGAAAGGTTCACAACTCTGAAATCACTGCTCCTTTTACAAGAAACCAACAGGGCGATAATACCAATAAATAAGACTCTATTCACTATGTTCATATAATCAAACCCCTTCTATTGTTTTAAGTTCTTTTTGCAGCTTCCTTTTCACTTCCCACTCAGCATCCCCATATTTATCAGGCAGTATGTATCCAGAATGTACCCACTTAGTCTCTTTGTCAGTTACATCTTTACGCTCCCAGAACAACCAACATTTTTTTATTTCGCATACTGTATATTTTATTTTACCATGAACAACCCAGCGCTTATCACGAGAAATTTGATAGCGGTTATTTAGAAACTTTGAGGCAGATTCCACAGTTGAAGTATATATATTCGATACTATTTTTATAGGTGGAAATACTTTTTCTGAATAATTAAGTGCATAATTGAATCCTGTAGAAAACTTGTTAAAGCCATCAGCTACTTCCGGAGACCCAAAATCTGAAGTGATAGTTATTAATACGTCAGCCTTCAAAACACCGATTCTTGAGCATTTATCACAACAAAACTCATTACCTCTAATATCCGTAAAACAAGTTGCAGAATTATCAACAAAGCAATACAAGTTATAATCACCTCTTTCCTCTATAGAGTCCCGTCCCAGCCATCTGCCATCGGTCGGATTATAGTGGCGGTAGTTATAGTACACCAGAGCCAGCTCTGGCTCGGAGGGAGGCCCGGCGTTATCGATAAACCGCCCGCTCGCCAAAAAGACACCAATTGAACGTGGCTGAATGGAAGCATCCTCGGCATCGAACCATTTGGTGTAAGGTGGAGTTTTCATGTCTGTCTGGTGGTGGTAATTTTTCCGAAAAACGCCGCTGGAAGTGGCTACTTTCTATAAATATATCACCGCCGAAAGACCAAAAGGGCGAAAAAAAATGAAAAAAGTTGAAAAAAAGATTAATTTTTCCGGGAAAGGCGTATCAGGCGTTCCCGCAAGTGGGGTGGGAGCTCGTCCTGAGAGGAGTCGAGTCGCAGGGAGTGCTCACCGGCCCGGATTGAGAAGTGAGTAGCCTTGCAGTCGATGCTGATGGGGCCGACGGAATCGCGATAAGAAAGGCGCAGGGAGGTTTGAGGGCTGATGACCATGAAGCGTCGGATATCTGCTGCACATTGGCGAGCCTCCTGTTGACTATGGGGACATTGGGCCAGATGGTATGCCAGGCGGCATTGCAACGCGAGCAGCCCCTCCCTGACACCCGCATGATTGACGGGACGCGCATACCCCACCACAACGGGTTGCGGGCGAGCTCGGAGCGTGGCGGAGCAGAACACCTTCTTGCTGTTGCGAAGCAGAACAGGATGCAGCCGCTGCCCGGCCTGCTGTCTGCTGAGATACAATTGCAAATCTGCCGGGGTATGAAAAGGCACCCCATTGATAGCGAGCAGCACATCCCCGGCCTGCATACCGGCACCTGCAGCCGGACTTTCCGGCTCCACGGCGGTGAGAAGAAGCCCTCCCTGTGAGCCGGAGAGGCCATAGTGCAGCTGTTCCTGTTGCGTCAGAGCCCGCGAACGCACACCGAAGATAACGCGGGAAACAATGGGGATACGCTCTTCTGCCTCATCCTCCCACCATTCTTCTGCCGGCGCGGCAGAGGTGATAAGGAAAGCCAGGAGCGCCAGGATATGGAAGACTCTGTTCATAAGGCGACATCAGCGATGACAACTTCATATTCCCCGGCAACGATGCCGTAGCTCATACCGTTGCGAACTTCGTACGGTGCCAGGATAGGCTCTACTGCCTCGGCACTGATGCGCCCCACATAGCAGGGAGCAGCCGGGGGCTCCGGCTCATACAGCACCCCCCCGGCCACAGCCAGCAGGACAAGCATGGCGACAGCGGCGGCACCATGCCACCACCGTACGCTCCGCCGATGGCGCGACACAGACGCTGCGCGTAGACTTTTCTCCAGGCGGGAGCTCATGGCCTCATCTACCTGCACACGCGGAGCGGCTGAGCGGATGAGTTGTTCCAATGGGGTGAGATTTTCCTGTTTCATGATGGAATATCGAAGTGAGGTTTCAGGATTTGTTCCAGGCGTTGGATAGCGACCCGGTAGCGGCTTTTCACCGTGGAAAGCGGGAGATGCAGAACGGAGGCAATCTGGCTGAACGTGAGTTCCTGCCAGAGATGGAGAATGATGAGCTGGCTCTGCTCCTGCGGGAGGCAGAGCACAGCACGGCGAACAGCCAGCTGCGAATCGTCTGCATCCTCCCGGAGCATGTGGGGCACAAGCCCATCAGCGTACAGTTCGCGGCAGTATTGCGCCTCGCGTGCGTGGCGGCGGGACTGTTCCCGCAGAGCATTGCCGGCCGCGCGGTATAGGAGGCGCATGGTGTAGCGCGTCAGGGTATCCGCATCCGCTGACAGGAGACCGTGCTCCACTGCGCGGAGGACTCGCTGAGATGTGAGCGTCAGCAGCAGCTCGGAGTCCTCCACCCCCGGCATACAGGTGGAAAGGTAGGCCAACAGGCGGGCATGCTCCTGCTGAAACCAGCCGATGCATTGTTCTGCGATTTTCTGCCTGTTCCCCATACCGCTTCCAATTTACACAATCCCCCATTTTTTGCAACCCATTTTCAATACAGCAGCTGTTTTTATCCGGCATTGCCATAATCACCCCAAATCAATGCATGAGGGATAAAACGGAAAGTTGAATGAATCTACATTCCGGCTCTGCGAATCTGGTTTTTAGGCTTGACAAAGCTTCCTGTTCAGGTATATTGGGGGTGAGGTGTAATCACAACCCCTCGCAGATAATATCATGGAACCGATTTACGAAGGCAAAGCCAAGAGACTGTTCACAACAGATGACCCCAATGTACTGCGCATGGAGTACAAGGACTCCGCCACTGCATTCAACGGCGTCAAGAAGGAAGACTTCGAGAACAAGGGCCGCTTCAACAAGGCCATCACTCTCATTATTTACCGCATGCTGGAGGCCAAGGGCGTGGCAACACATCTCGTGGACGATGTGGACGACATCAACCTGCTGGTAAAGAAGGTATCCATCATTCCTCTGGAGGTCATCGTGCGCAACGTAGCCGCCGGCAGCTTCTCCAAGCGCATGGGTGTGGCCGAGGGCACAGCCTTCAAGAAGCCCATTGTTGAGTTCTCCTACAAGGATGACAGCCTGGGTGACCCCTTCATCAACGACGACTACGCCCGCGAGATGGGCGCCGCCACCGAAGAGGAGTGCGCCGCCATCAAGAAAATGGCCCTGCTGGTGAACGAGACACTCTGCGAGTTCTTCCTGAAGGCCAACCTGCGCCTTATCGACTTTAAGATTGAGCTGGGACGTCTGGCCGAAGACCCGAGCTGCATTGTGCTGGCCGACGAGATTTCCCCGGACACCTGCCGCCTGTGGGACGTGGCCACCGGCAAAAAGATGGACAAGGATCGCTTCCGCCAGGGGCTGGGCGAGTTCATGGAATCCTACGCCGAGGTGCTGGAGCGCCTGAGCAAGTAACACAGAATCATTTACGGCCACCGTGCGACACTGTGCGGTGGCCCTTTTCAACTTTATGGCAACACTTACATTTGAGGTATTCAGCCGCTTCCAGTCCGCTACAGACGCGAACAAGCTGCTCTACACCCCCATCAGCGATGCGCTGACCTACAACCACACCCGTCTTTACACCGTAGAGTGCGAGGGCGACATCGAAGCAGCCGCGGACTATATGCGCCGCGTGCTGGTAGACCCCATCTCCCAGAAGGTTGAGGAAGGCGGAACACCCGCGCTGGAAGGCGAGCTCTTCTGCATCTCCTATGGCATTAAGAAAGGTGCTCTGGATCTGGAGAAGGAAGCTATCCTGACCAACTATTCCGGCCGCAAGGGGCTGGCCTTCAGCATCTCTGCCCTCACTATCACGCAGAAGATATACATCTTCGGCAATGGCGACAAGGAGGCACTCGCCGCCCGCTTCTGCAACGATGTATGCAACCCCGCCATCCACACCTGGAGCGTCAAATAAGGGACTAACTACAAATTACGAAGTATAGATTATGGCAACATACCGACACATACCTGTTCGTAACCTGAGCGAGGCAGAGCTGACCAAGCTGAGCCAGGACATGAAGCTTTCCCTCTCCACGGAGGATATGCTGGTCGTGCAGCAGATTTTCAACGAGATTGACCGCGAGCCCACCGACGTGGAACTGGAGGTAATCGCCCAGACCTGGTCCGAGCACTGCAAACACCGCATCTTTGCCGCCACCATTCAGCATACCGTGAATGGTGAGACGGAGGAGATTAACAGCATGTACAAGACCTTCATTCAGCGCCCGTCCAAGGAGATTATGGCGCAGAAGCCGGGTTTTGTGCTCAGCTGCTTTGTGGACAATGCCGGCTTCATTAAGCTGGACGACGAGCTCTCCGTCTGCCTGAAGGCCGAGACACACAATCACCCCAGCGCCATCGAGCCCTACGCCGGAGCCAACACCGGCCTCGGCGGCGTGATTCGCGACATTCTGGGTGCCGGCAAGGGTGCCAAGCCCATCGCTAACCTGGACGTCTTCTGCTTCGGCGCCCCCGATACCCCGCAGAGCATGGTGGAAGGCCACAACATCATTCACCCCCTGGGCATTATGCGCGGCGTGGTACACGGCGTGCGCGACTACGGCAACCGTATGGGTATCCCCACCACCAGCGGTGCCATTCAGTTCGACCCGACCTACATTTACAACCCGCTCGTATTCTGCGGCACGGCAGGCGTGATTCCCCAGAAGGACATAGCCAAAGAAATGAAACCCGGACTGGCCGTAGTTGTCATTGGCGGCCGCACCGGTAAAGACGGTCTCCACGGTGCCACCTTCTCCTCCGCCGCCATGGGCGAGGAATCCGCCACCGAGGACCAGCAGGCTGTGCAGATTGGTAACCCCATTGAAGAGAAGAAGACGCTCGACGTCATTCTGGAAGCCCGCGAGCGCGGCCTCATCGAGTTCGTGACCGACTGCGGCGCTGGTGGTTTCTCCTCCGCCGCAGGTGAAATGCTTTCCGAGACAGGCGGCAACCTGTACTTGGAGCGCGCCCCGCTCAAGGAAACCGGCATGCTCTCATGGCAGATTTTCCTCTCTGAGTCTCAGGAGCGCATGGTGCTGGCAGTGAAGCCCGAAAACCTAGACGAGCTACAGAACCTGGCCAACACATTCCAGACGGAAATGACCGTACTGGGTGAATCCAATGACAGCGGCGTGCTGCGTGTATGGCACAATGGTGAGCTGGTGGTGGAGATGGACAACTCCAAGTTGCACGATGCTCCCACCAAGTACCTCACCTCCACCTTCACCCCCTGTCCTGCCATGCAGGGAGTGGCTCTGGACGACAGCAACCTGACCGCCGACCTCAAGCAGGTATTCGGCGACTTCGCCATCGTTTCCCGCGAGCCCATCATCCGCGAGTACGACCACGAGGTGCAAGGCAATACCGTGCTGAAGCCCCTCGCCGGAGCCTCCGCCGACGCCCCGCAGGATGCCTCCGTCATCGACATCGATGGCTCCGACAAGCTCATGTCCCTCGCTCTGGCCATTCTGCCCGAGTGGGGTAAGACCGACCCCTACGCCATGGGCACCGGAACGGTGGATGAGACTGTGCGCCAGCTGGTACTGGCCGGCACCAACCCCGAGAAGATTGCCCTGCTGGACAACTTCTGCATGGGCAACCCGGAATGCCCCAGCGAGCTGGGGCGCATCGTGGAGTGCGCCAAGGGCATCCGCACCGCCGCTCTGGCATACGGTGCACCCTATGTATCCGGCAAGGACAGCTTCTACAACTACTTTGAGACCGAGGACGGCCCCGTGAACATCCCCGTCACCTTCCTCTGCTCCGGCTTCGGTGTGGTGGAAGAGCCTGAGCATGTGCGTGGCGCCAGCCTGCGCCGCAACAACAGCGCCGTCTTCATTGTTGGCAACACCGAGGACGAGATGGGAGCCTCCGTCTACGCCCGCATTAAGGGCGTGAAGGACTGCAAGGTACCCCAGACAGACTGCACCGCTAACTTCGAGGTGTACAAGCAGTACTACAGCAAGGCACTCACCCAGGGGCTGGTGCTCTCCGCCCACGACCTATCCGAAGGTGGTCTGGCCGTAGCCGCAGCCGAGATGGCTTTCTCCGGCAAGGGCGGCATCTGCATCGACCTCGACAAGCTGCCCACCGTGGGTGGCTGGCAGAACAACGCCGTGCCCTGCTTCGCAGAAAGCACCGGTCGCTTCCTGGTGGAGGTGGATGAGGACCTGGCAGATGACTTTGCCGCCGCCATGGCCGGCACCCCCTGCGCCCGCATCGGCTCCGCCACCACCGACGGCAAGCTCACTATCACCGCCAAGGGCAGCACCGTCCTGCAGGCAGAGGTGGCCGAGCTGAAGAGCATCTGGAAGAACGGATTAACGCCCTTCTATTAATAACACGTAATTCGTAACTCTTAACTCGTAATTTTACTATGCCTCACGCATTACTTCTCAAATACCCCGGCACCAACTGCGACGTGGAGACCGAGCGCGCCCTGCGCGCCGCCGGTTTCACCACCCAGGTGCAGCCCATTGCCACGGCTACGCCCCAGCATGTGGCCAAGGCTCAGCTCGTTGTATTCTCCGGCGGCTTCTCCTATGGCGACTATGTGATGAGCGGTCGTCTGGCTCAGCTGGAGACAGAGCGCTTCCTGGGCGATGCCCTGCAGAAGCACCACGCCAACGGCGGCTTCCTCTTCGGCATCTGCAACGGCTTCCAGATTCTGACCAAGCTGGGCATCCTGCCCAAGGCTTCCCTCATCTGGAACAAGAGCGAGCGCTTTGAGTGCATGTGGGACAAGCTCGTGAAGGTGGCTCCGAACTGCCCCTTCACCACCTACCTGCCCGAGAACTTCGAGCTCCCCTCCGCCCACGCGGAAGGCCGCCTCGTCTGCGAACCCGGCGACGCCCAGAAGTACCTCGAGAACGGCTGCGTTGCCCTGCAGTACGCTGACAACCACAACGGCTCCGAGCTGCGCATCGCAGGCCTGCAGGACCCCACCGGCCGCGCCATGGGCCTCATGCCCCACCCGGAGCGCTTCCTGAAGCCCCGCCACCACTACGACCCCGATTGGTCCGGCGACCCCGATTGGGGCTGGGGCTACTACTTCTTCAAGGGCGCCTTCGATGCTCTGAAGTAAGTCGCGCACTTGCACCGATTTCCCTTGGCCCCCGCCTGTTCGTTAGGTGGGGGCTTTCTCTTCTGCCGGCAAAATATGCCTTGACGGGCGAATGCGGCAGTGCTATGCTACGGGCATGTTTTCCTCACGCTTTCTACCGCTTCTGGCAGCCTTCTCCACCGCCCAGGCCACACCACAACAAGACATTCTACAGCAAGGAAGAGCAGCTATTTTACGCCACTACCAACAGGTTATTGCCGAAGAGCAACGCATAGCCCGGGAACAAGAGCTGAAACGCCTTTCTCAGGTATGCCACGAGGCTCTGAATAAAGGTGACCTTCCCCTGGCGCTCCGTTGCATTCAGGCCGGAGTGCCGGCAGAGCTGCTCAGTCGGCAGCAACAAACAGCCCTGCAAATTGCCTCGCGTTTCGGCCGGGTCGATATCGTGGAAAGCCTTTTGAACGCCGGGGCAAAAACCGAGCCAGGCAAAGGCATCTCCCCTCTTTTATACGCTGTGATGGGAGGTCACACCAAATGCGCCCGGCTTCTGCTGGCAGCCGGAGCAAAGCCGGATAGCGAAGCCCTGGTACATGCCATCATGGGAAGGCATGATGAGATGGTGAACCTCCTGCTGGAGAAAGGAACACCCCCCAACAGCAATGCCATCCTGAAAGCGACACTTGCCGGACGTGCCGACTACGTACGGCAGCTTCTGGCTGCCGGAGCCCCGGCAAACGCCCGGGGAAAATTCCCGGCACCGGGCTTTGGCAAAAAAACAAAGAAAGGCCCCGTTCTCATGGCAGCGGCTGAGCGTGGGTTTTCAGACATTGTGGACCTCCTGCTGGCCGCCGGGGCAAACATCAATGCCGTGGGAGATGACGGGCGGAGTGCCCTGATACGCAGCATCGTGAACGGACGCCTCAGCATGGCAGAAAAGCTCATCCACGCAGGAGCAGATGTCACCTTGCGCTCCAAGTCGGGCACTACAGCCCTCATGGCTGCTGCCTACCAAGGCAACTTGCGGCTCTACAGGCTTATTGTCAGCAAGGGTGGAATAGAGGCCGATGCTAACTGCCATAAAGAAACGATGCTCATGTATGCCGCCATGGGAGGGCACTGTGAGCTGATACGCCACCTGGCAGCACAAGGAGCCGACGCCACAGCCATAGCCACCAGCGGTGCCACCGCCCTGCATTACGCCATAGAAGGCGGCCACTACGAGGCTGCAAAACTTCTGCTGGAACTGGGAGCCAACCCGAACAGAGGCCCCCGGAAAAAGGGTATCTTTGACCAACAACTGCCCCCGCTGCATCTGGCCGTCAGCCGGAATCGGCAGGACATCGCAGAGCTTCTGCTGGCGGCCGGAGCCAATCCCCGGGAAATGGCCTATCCCTCGGAAAGCCTTCCGGAGACCGCTGCTGCCTACTCCACACCGGAGATATACACCTGGCTGCTGCCCCACTACGGCCCCAGCGATAATGAGAATACTACTGTTAACAGGCTGCTGGGGACGGCCGCATTTCACGGCAATGACGCCATGGTACGCTTCCTGATTTCGCAGGGTGGGGATGTCAACTTCTACAACGGACTTGCCCTGAAAACCGCTACCGGGAAAGAGCACACCAGCACAATTCGAATCCTCATAGAATCAGGTGCGGATATTCCCCGTCACGGTGCCGATGCCCTTGCCGATGCCGTAAGAGCACAGAATCGTGAGATAGCCCATCTGCTGATGGATTACGGCGCCGGAGCAAACGGCTCCAGCATGAACAAGACTACCCTGGAGCATGCCGCAATATGGGGAGAATACAGTGTATTTGAACGACTACTCTCTCTCTCATCCACCCCAAAAGAAATGAGCACGGCTGTGCATTATGCCGCCCAACATGGCCACACAGCCATCCTGAATCGTCTGGCAGAAAAAGGAGTCTCCCTGACGGATACCGACAAACAAGGACGCAGCCCGCTCTATCTGGCACTCGAGAACGGACATGTGGAAGCAGCCCGCACCCTCTGCCGCCTGGGTGTCCCCTTCAACAGCCTTTCCACCCGGCAACTAAGCGTCATCTGGCGGCGTTGCATTTACGGGGCAAATGTGGACATGGTGCGCTACCTTCTCAGCATGGGCTCAGATGGCACCCACCCTTGTGCCGACACATACCCGGCTGGCAAAACAGCCGCACAATTCGCAGCAGATTGCCTCAAAAGCAGTGATAAGGCCAAGTCTCACCGGGAAATCCTGCGCTTGCTCATCGGGGCCGAAGAACTACCAGCTCCATTGCCTTCCGGGGTTGCCCCACCCCCCAGAAAGCCGACAACCCCGAATACCGGCTATGTAAGCCAGGAATCAAACCCCTTCCTGTAAGCGCATTGGAATGATGTCGGGAGCAGGGAATTCGACAGAGCAAAGCGAGCGGAATTTGTGAGCCTCGCCGCATGGCGAGGCGGCATATGATAGCCCACGGTAAAGCCGCGATAGCGGCGGAACCGTGGGAATAACGCAAAAAATCAATACGAACCCCGACGAAAGGAGGGGTGGCATAATGCCTAGGCTTCAATATGTAGCATTGCTTTGTGCCACCCCACCATCCGGTGGGGTTCTCTTTGTTTTTTTGCCTTTCCCACGGGTTTCGTTCGCGTTGCTCACTCCACCCGTGGCTATTTTATGCCGCCTCGCCATGCGGCGAGGCTCTTAATATGGCTCGCCTGAAGGCTCGCATGTCAGTTCGCCAAATTGGCGGTTTTCCTAATTATTCCAACGCGTTGTCAATAGCAATTTGCAAAAACCCAAGGGACTTTTTGCGCTTAGTGTTGCAAAAACCCAAGGGAGTTTCCGAAAAGGCGTCAATTTTCCTCCACCTCGGCATAGCCGGGAGGGAGGGTAAGGCGCTCGCGCCAGACGGCGCTGCGCATGAGGTAGCGGAACAGCGGAGCGAGCGCATCGCCCTTCGGCAGAAGCATGGCAGGATGAACGCGAAGTTCGACATTGCAGCCGAGGGAGCCCAGTGAGCGGATTTCGTCCTCAGCCGTCATATACCAAATGACGAGGGAGCCCTCCGAAAAATAATCGATTCTCAGCGCGGGCAATGAGTCCCCCTGCTTAGCAAGACAGGCCAGGTAGTCTGCCAGCACCGAAGTAAAGGGAGTCAGCACAAAGCGCTCTCTGCGGTACTCGCCGGCAAATAGCCACGGTATATTCTCCGGCACCCCGGCGAGAGCCCCGCCGGCAGGAAAAGAGAGCATGAAAAAGCTTGTGACCTCGCGGAATCTCGATTTTCGAGGATGGCTAACATAAAACGAATAGTCCAGGCCACACCCGCGCGCCTGCATCTGCCGCAGCAACGCTGGGCTCAGGCGCACCGCCGTATCATCCGCAACAGCCAGGCGTTCCCAACGATACACACTCAGCACAAGCCCTTGCCCCTGCACCTGCTCCAGCACTCGCCCGGCACGCGCAAGCTCGCAGTTCAACGCCTCCATATCTTCACAATACCCCAAGCAGGCACTGCAAGCCTCTACCTCAACTTCATCGTAGGGCGGTGGCAGTGCCAGCGGAAAATCATCATCATAAAACAGGTAAAGCTCGATATCCGAATCCACGCACACACTATAGCACAGCCCCACCGCATGTCAAGTTATGAAATCTCTAAAAACCAGACAGAGGAACTTCCACCACAAATTGCCATTGAGCGAGTTTTTCGAGGTGCCCCGTTTATGATTATTTTCGTAAAAACACACAATGTGCTTGCCATCGGGCGTAAAAAAGCTATGATAACAGTATGCTTATCGGCAGAATTGTGAGATTTTATCTGGAAGGGTTCCGCAGCATGACGCTGGGGCGCACGCTCTGGGGCATTATTCTGCTTAAACTTTTCATTATGTTTGCGGTACTGAAGGCATTTTTCTTCCCGGCATACCTGCAAGGGGATGAGAGCGAGAAGGAGGCAAGTGTTGCCACCGAGCTGACAGACCGCGCCACAACAGAAACACACCATGGAACCGATTGATACCACACTCGTTGATTGGTCGCGTGCGCAGTTTGCGCTCACGGCCATGTACCACTGGCTTTTTGTACCGCTCACACTGGGGCTGGGCGTCATCATGGCCATTATGGAAACTCTGTATGTGCGCACGGGGCGCGAGTTCTGGAAGCAGACAGCGCGCTTCTGGATGAAGCTCTTCGGCATCAACTTCGCCATGGGTGTAGCCACAGGCATCATCCTGGAGTTCGAGTTCGGCACCAACTGGAGCAACTACAGCTGGTTTGTGGGCGATATCTTCGGTGCACCGCTCGCCATCGAGGGCATTGTGGCTTTCTTTATGGAGAGTACGTTCATCGCCGTCATGTACTTCGGGTGGAATAAGGTGAGCAAGCGCGCGCACCTGGCCTCCACTTGGCTCACCATCATTGGCGCCACGCTCTCGGCGTGGTGGATTCTGGTAGCCAACGCCTGGATGCAACACCCCGTGGGCATGGAGTTCAACCCCGATACAGTACGCAATGAGATGGTGGATTTTGCGGCAGTGGCGTTCTCGCCCGTGGCTGTGGTGAAGTTCTGCCACACGGTGTCGAGCTCGTGGGTATTGGGCGCCGTGTTTGCAGTGGGCGTAAGTTGCTGGTACCTGCTGCGCGGCCGGCACCGCGAGTTTGCGCTGGCCAGCATCAAGGTAGCCGCATGGTTCGGGTTGGCGGCTGCCCTCATCACCGCCCACACCGGCCACCAAAGCGGGCGCGACATCGCCCAATACCAACCCATGAAACTCGCTGCCGCCGAGGGGCTTTATGAAGGCGGCCGCGAACAGGGGCTTGTGCTGGGCGGCCTGCTGCGCCCGGGTGCCGACTGGGCCGCGCCGAGCGAGCAGAGTAAGTTCCTCTTCCATATCGAAATGCCCTACGCGCTCTCCCTGCTGGCCACGCACGAAACGGACGGCTATGTGCCGGGCATCCGTAACCTGCTGGAGGGCGGCTATCCCCTGCCCGATGGCAGCACCGCCCTGCCCGCCGAGGAAAAAATGGCGCGCGGGCGCAAGGCCATAGCCGCCCTGGCCGCCTACCGCAAGGCCAAGGATGAATCGGCAAAATCCGCCGCGCTGGCCGAGCTGCGGGACAATTTTGCCTACTTCGGCTACGGCTACCTGAGCAACCCTGCGGAACTGGTTCCCAGCGTGCCGCTTACCTTCTACAGCTTCCGCATCATGGTCATACTGGGCGGCTACTTCATTGCGCTGTTTGCAGGGCTGCTGATTGCCTGCAAGTGGCTACCGCGCTGGACACAGTGGAAATGGGCGCTATGGGTGGTGGTGCTGACGATACCGCTGGCCTGGGTAGCCAGCCAGGCGGGCTGGGTGGTGGCCGAGGTAGGACGCCAGCCCTGGGCCATCCAAGGGCTGCTGCCGAATGTTGCGGCCATTTCACGCCTGGATGTCAGCTCCGTGCAGACGACCTTCTTCATCTTCCTTGTGCTCTTCACCCTGCTGCTGGTAGCGGAGCTGAGCATCATGACAAAAGCCATCGCCGCCGGCCCCGAAACCGATAACCCCACAGCATAAGCCATGAACGACATCTCATTACTGCAACACTACTGGTGGTTCCTCGTATCCCTGCTGGGCGCCCTGCTGGTTTTCCTTATGTTCGTGCAGGGCGGGCAATCCCTCATCTGGACACTGGGGCGCACTGAAGAGCAGCGCCGCATGCTGCTGCTGGCCACAGGCCGCAAGTGGGAGCTTACCTTCACCACGCTCGTCACCTTCGGCGGAGCATTTTTTGCCTCCTTCCCTCTGTTCTACAGCACGAGCTTCGGCGGAGCCTACTGGGTGTGGGTGCTCATTCTGCTCTGCTTTGTGGTGCAGGCCGTCTCCTACGAATTCCAGCTCAGAAACGGCAACGTGCTAGGTACCACCACCTACCGCATCTTCCTGCTGCTCAACGGCATATTGGGTCCCTTACTCATCGGCACCGCTGTGGGCACCTTCTTTACGGGAGCTGAGTTTGTGGTGGACAAAGCGGCAGTTACCAACACGGCCATGCCTGTCATCTCCCACTGGGTCAACCCGCTGCATGGGTTGGAGGCGGCCTTTGTGCCGCAGAATCTCCTGCTGGGTATGAGCGTGCTACTGCTCACCCGCGTGCTCGCCTGCCTGTACTTCATGAACAGCATCGGCGATGAAGCACTGCGTAGCAACTGCCGCCGCCGTCTGGGTATGGAAAGCGGTTTCTTCCTGCTCTTCTTCCTCACCTGGCTGCTGCGTTGGCTGTGCGGCTATGGCTACGCCGTACTGCCGGAGGATGGCTACGTGTATATGGAGGAATACAAATACCTGCACAACCTGCTGGCCATGCCTGCTGTACTGGCACTGCTGCTGGTGGGTGTGGTGCTGGTGCTCACCGGAATGGTGATGGGGCTGCGGGGATGGCGGCGTGCCATCTGGCCGGCGGGTGCGGGTAGTGTGCTGGTGGTGCTGGCTCTACTGCTCTGCGCCGGGTGGAACAACACGGCCTATTACCCCTCCCGCGTGGGACTGCAAAGCTCGCTCACTATCGCCAACAGCAGCTCCAGCCTCTTCACCCTGCGGACCATGACCTATGTATCCTTCATCATCCCCTTCGTCCTGGCCTACATCGCCTGGGCATGGAGGGCACTGGATTGTAAGCCTATCACCCCCGAGGAAACAGAAGAAGGACACTGAGGGATGAAAAGGCTCTTTCCCCTGCTGTTGCTTGGCGTACTGCTCAGCTCATGCCGCATAGCGCACCGCCATGTCTGGGAATATGCGTACAAGCACGATGGAATCGTGCTCGATTCTCCCGGCACCTGTTATCTGCACAGGGGCAGGCACTATGTACGCGGCTTTCGCGCCCAATTTCGGGAGCTCCCGACGTCCATGCATCTCGACCCCATCAAGGGCAATGTTTACCAGTGGCGCGAAATTCCCGGCACGCGCGGGGCCATGGTCTACCATGAGGTGCAGCTCCATAACGATGCGATAAAGGGAGGCAAGTTCGCCACGCTGAAGGAAGGCGCCGCATGGCGTCCGCTTGATGGTACGCCCACACACAGCGCCCCCGTTTCCGCCTATTTCTACCACGAACACCAGGTAGATAAAAGCACGCGCCGTCTGAGTTCCAATGCCTGGTATGTGTTGCCAACAGTACCGCTCGTATTTGTGGCAGATGCCGTCATCAGCGTAGCCGAGCTTCCCGTTGGAGGTATCGACTTCATCGTCTGCGCACCCTTCAGAGCTCAGCAACAACAGGCTGCGGAGCAAAAAGCCCCACAGCCTGCAACAAATCCCTGAGCACCGCAATGGTGCCGGTGCTCAACCTCACAGCGCGTTGAGATGCGCCACCAGGCGCTCCGCGTGCTGCTGAGCGCTCTGTGTAATGGCCTCCATCATACCGGAATCCTGGCGCATATTGTATGAGACGCTTCCGGTATGCACGGTACCGCCGTAGTTCATACCAGTGAACTGACAAGCCCCACGGATAAAGCCGAAGAAGTCATCCCAATTCATACAATCAGCCGGGGCGCCCGTGGTGTAGGAAAGCACCAGAGTCTTGCCGCGCAGCTTGTCACCCGTGGAGCCATGCGAGAAGCCATGCAGAAACACCTCCTCCATCCACCGGTGCAAAAGCGAAGGCATGGAAAACCAGAACACAGGGAATTGCAGCACAATGGTATCTGCCCACTCCAGATTTGCCTGCTCTGTCGCCACATCAATGGGTTTGTGAGTGTACAGGCGGTCAAGGTAGACGATACGGCTCTGGGGAAGTTTTTCAGCCAGCGCGTTGAGGATTGTCTTGTTTGCCACGGAGTCGTCCATGTCCGTGTGCCCGGATACGATAAGGATGTTTTTCATGGTGAGAAATGGTGCTTTCTACTCAAAGTATGCCTATTTCCCACAAAAAAGCAAGAATATTCCGACGGCACACACAAAAAAAGAAAATTATTTCCAGAGCCCGACCCGTGCTTCCTGCGCGGCCTGTTGAGCCGCCCACAGGTCAGCATCTCTCACCGGGTCAGCGTATTTACCATGGCAGCGGGCAACCCCGGCACGGATAAGCTGCTCATTCAGACACGTATTCCCTACATAGACACGACCCACGGTACGTCCGTAACGGTCTACAGTCTCCACAACCACGGCAATCTGCTGCTTCTCTGCCAATTTTTTTGCCAGAGCACGGGCTTCCTCCGCATACGGCATATAGCGCTCCGGAGCATCCACCCCATGCAGCTGAATGATGGTGTCCGCTGCAGCGCCCTCTTCCACCAGGCGCAGAGAATCCCCATCCTGCACGTGCCTGCACACTCCGTATAACACCTGGGCTCCTGCCGGGAAAGTCGGGAACTCCGCCTTTGCTTCGTGTGCCGATTTTCGATGTACGGGGGTGGCAGACGGCTCCTCGGCACTCTGCTCCACCGGCTCCGAATGCACTGTACCATGCGTGCGGCGATGTTCGCGAGGATTCACGACAGTATCACTGCTCCACACCCCCTTGCGAGCGTTGCGGGCTGCCTCCTCTGCCTGAGCCAGGTCAGAATCAGCCTTCTCATCTGCGTGAAAATC
The DNA here is from genome assembly GCA_017415555.1 of Akkermansia sp. Classification (GTDB taxonomy): domain Bacteria; phylum Verrucomicrobiota; class Verrucomicrobiia; order Verrucomicrobiales; family Akkermansiaceae; genus Akkermansia. The sequence continues at coordinate 34,334 of JAFQGF010000047.1, read as the reverse complement.
ATAATGCCAGGCAAGGCCGGCCTTCACCATCTCCAGGTTCACATAGGTCTTACCCACATACACCTTAGCCACATAGCGGCCATACTGGTCTTTCTCCACCACCTCCAGGCGAATCTTCTTGCCGCGGGTAAGTTTCTCCAGCTTCTTGCGGCTCTGCCCGGAAAACTCCTGATTCTTTTCCGGCGCATCGATACCGTACAAGCGCACGCGCACCTCCTCACTATGCCCCTGCTGCACAAACTTGAGCGAGTCGCCATCCTGCACATAACTGCAACGCCCCCGCAACACCTCAGCCGGAGCTTCGTGTATGCCGAATAATAACAGAATAAATGCAAACAAACGCTTCATGATGATGGGTGATATCAGAGAGAGGGAGAACGAGCTGAGTATAACAGACACCCCATGATTTGCAAAGCTTTTTTCTTGCAGAAACTCATTTTCCGTGCTAAGCTCGCAACGTATGAAAGCTCTTCTCATCAATGGCAGTCCGAACGCCGCAGGCAACACATTTCACGCACTCAGCATGGTAGCAGAGGGGCTTCGTGCAGGCGGCGCGGAGGCGGAAATCATCCAGATTGGCACCAAGGCCGTGCAAGGCTGCATTGGTTGCCGACGTTGCCTGAAAACCGGCCGCTGCGGCATGGGGGATGAGCTCTACAACACGATTTACGACAAGCTGGATGAGATTGACGCCATCGTCATCGGCAGCCCCACCTACTTTGCCGGCCCCAATGGCTCACTCTGCGCCCTGCTCGACCGCCTGTATTACTCCGCCGGCAGCAAGCTGGCCTACAAGCCCGGCGCCACCGTCGCCGTGGCTCGTCGCGGTGGCGCCTCCACCACACTCGACAGGCTCAACAAATACATCACCTACAACAACCAGCCGCTTGTCAGCTCCTTCTACTGGAACATGATTTACGGCATGCGCCCCGGTGAAGTCCAAATGGACCCGGAGGGCTGCCAGACCATGCGCAACCTCGGCCGTAACCTGGCCTGGCTCATGCAGTGCATCGCGCAAGGACCCGCTCACCCCACCCTCGATGAGCCCCGTGCCTGGACGCACTTTGTGAGGTAAGCCCACACGGCCGATAATGATATAGACTCCGATTGTTTACACGATTTCGGAGGCGATGGCGTTGTTGACAATCGGCTCTACAAATTGAAATTGGGCGAACTGACATGCGAGCCGCAGGCGAGCCTAATTGAGAGCCTCGCCGAACGGCGAGGCGGCATATGGTAGCCCAGGGCTTCAGCCCTGGGGTGGAGACGTATAAATATGGGAACCCCGACGCAAGGAGGGGTGGCATCCTGTCACGGCGTAGCACGAAGTGCGAAGACGGAAATGCCCATGCTTCAATGTTTAGCATCGCTTTATGCCACCCCACCATCCGGTGGGGTTCGGTTTGTTTTTTTCGCTATTCCCACGGGTTTCGTTCGCGTTGCTCACTCCACACCGTGGCTACTTTATCCCGCCTCGCCATGCGGCGAGGCTCTTAATTAGGCTCGCCTGACGGCTCGCAACACCCCGTCCAATTTCAATTCAACGAACAACTTATTTCATATGCACTAACTCTGCCCATTTCCGGTATTGGCGACACCCGAAGGCGCTGGTCACAAAGCAGAGGCCACCGAAGAGCGCCAGCATGGGGAAACGATGGGGGAAATGTGGAGAAAACGATACGGCTTGCCCCCGCCTGTCGGGTGGTGGTTCTGCCAGGCTGTAACAGAGCCCGCCATCATCCGTTGCATAGACGTACACCGTTATATCCGGCGGAGAAACATGAACAACACGGGAGGCCAGCTGCTCTCCGGCCAGAGCCCAGGCAAACAGAGAGAGGGCAACTCCGGCAAGAAACGCTACAGATAACAGCGGACCGCCCGGATGTCGGAGCAAGCCCCACACCGCCAGCAGAACAGCAACGCCGCCTGCTGCAAGTAAGGCATACATGCACCCTGCACCGCTCACCAAGAACAGCGAATGAAGCCAAGTGAAAAGCCCCAGTAACAGGAGGTATACAAACGCAGCTGCCAATCAGCATTTCATTTTATACAATCAGACTGAAACAAGTACCGCCGGTGAGCAACAGGACATTCAGCACCTCCAGAAGCACGGCTGCACAGAAGGCTCTCCCCCTGGAAAAGCGGACGTATCGACGGAGGAAAATATAAGTAACCACGGGCACCAGACTCACCACCAACAGCAAGGAAAGAAGCCCGATTGTATGTACCCCCAGAAAGCAGGACACAGCAAAATCCAGCGCGAGACAAAGCGGAAGCACCAGAGCGGTCCGCTGAGCGGCGAGGTTGATGTTCTTTCGCTCCGCTGGCGCCGGAGAGAGCACGATAAAGACAACCCACGAACACAAAAATTCCACCCCCCAGGACAACGCAGCAATAATCAGCAAACTAAGGAATAACCAGAACATACATATATTGTTTACGGAAGAATACCACCAAAGATTACAAAAAACAAGGGGATAAACATCAGCAGTTGAAATAGTACAAACACCCCGGCCGCCGCCCAGGAACGTCCCGAGCTGAACCCCAGTAACATCTTGCCATACATCTGTGCCATGACCAGGGAAACCGGAGCCGAGATGCTATCCGGCACATCCTCAATGCACTCAGCCAGTACGGCACACATCAGAGCCACAGCCAGCACAGCTGCTGAGGCTCGCAGAATTTGCGGCTGAGTACAAGTCTTGCGCCCCAGCAGGTAATATGCCCCGTATATGGCAGTAAAGACAAGGAGGCAGCCTACCAACAGCGACGTCCAGAAACCAGTATACATCATAGCATCAAGGTTTGGTGTATTGCATTATCATATCCTCGGCCGCTCCCCTGAATGGGGACTCTTCCCAAACTTTCTGCACTTTTTCCCGCAGAGGTGCCTCAATACCTCGGCTCCCCCCGGCTTCCAGCAGCATGCGCAGCAGGGTTAAATCCCCTGTCGTGTGTCCATTAATAAACGCTCCATATACCGGCTGGTCGTCCACAGCAGTGCGTTCCGGAGATAGTACCGTATCAGCACCGGCGGCCAGCAGGAGTTTCACAATTTCCACATGTTGTTCTCTGGCGCCACCGCTACCCCAATCACAGGCAAGAGACAGGGCAGATTGATCGGGGGTTCCCCGCCAATAGGACCTGACATTCACCAAATTGACATCTGCACCGCATTCCAGTAAAGCCTTCACGGCAGCCGGTTTAGCCTGGTGTGCCGCCACCATGAGAGGGGTCGTCTCCAGCCATGTGCAAGGGTGAGTGGAATCTGCGCCTGCGGTCATGAGCACGCGTATCGTGTCAGCGTGGTCATTCAAAGCAGCCAGCCAAAGGGGAGTCTGCCCATCCTTGTCCAGCTCAGCCTCAATATCTGCCCCGGCGGCCAACAGAAGTTTCACCACCTCCGAGCGCCCGGCGCGGGAAGCATACAAAAGCGGAGTATAGTCATCCGGAGCATTATCGGCATTCACATCAGCCCCGGCGGCCAACAACATCTTTACAATCTCAGAATGCCCCTGGTGAGCAGCCGCATGCAGAGCTGTATGCCCGTCTGCACTCTCGGCACGGGGATTTGCCCCGACAGAAAGGAGCAATTTCGCCACCTCAACCTGCCCTTTCAAAGCAGCCACCATCAGGGGTGTCTCCTCTGTTTCCGGTAGTTTTGCATTGACATCTGCACCGCGGGCAAGCAACTCTTTCACGATATCAATACGCCCCAGTTTCGATGCAATATAGAGCAGTCTGGCCCCTTTCTCCGGCCATTCAGTCGAAGCCCCCGCTGCCAGCAGCACTTTTGCCACCGCCTTATGACCATAAATATGAGCATAGTGCCAGGCCGTGCCGCCATCAATCGGGTTCGCGGCGTTCACATCTGCCCCGGCAGCGAGTAACTGCCTCACGAGCCCGAGCGAATTCTCCGAGGCGGCCAGCACAAGCGGAGGCGGGGTATCTTTCTTCGCTCCGTCCGGGACGGCGCCCCCTGCCAGCAGAAGACGCACAAGTTCCGGCTGCTGCAGTCGCACAGCCAGGTACAAGGGAATCTCCACATTCGGGTTCGCCCCTGCGGCCAGCAAAGCCTTTACCGTGGAGGGAGATTTGGACAGCACGGCCAGCTCCAGCGGAGAATAGGCAATACTATCCTTTTCCGGCACCAGATTGAGCGAAGCCCCGCCCCGACCAAGAAGGCTCACAATTTCTGCATGCCCACGTCCGGCAGCAAAATGCAGAGCAGTCATCCCCACTGTGCTTTCATCCGCCAGCGGCCACTCTCCGTCCTTCAGAACATACTGAGTAGGCGGTCTCTTCCGGGCAGAACTTGCATCCGGCTCAGCACCGGCATTCAGCAGGATTCTGACTACTTCCGTATGCCCATACCACGCAGCAAACATTAGTGGCGTGAATCCGCCGTCAACTCTCAAATTCACCTGAGCGCCGGCGGCCAGCAAAGCCTTCACCTTCTCCACCTGCCCCGTCATCGCGGCCGCTTGCAACACCGTCTTATAGCACCTGCCACTGTAGTTCTCAATCCTGTTCACCAGCTCCGGGTGCTCCACCAGCAACTGTCGAAAACGCTCTTCATCGTTGTACGCAGCAACCTCGGGCCTATCGGCGCGTTGCATCATTTCCCAATGTGCCGGAGGTGTCTTTTCCACACTGGTACAGGCGCCCGACAGCACAGCCACCGCCAGAGAAAGAAGAATCAGGTGTCTTAATTTCGTGTTTTTCATGCTCTATACCCGTATAGGCGTTTCTCGTGGATTTTTTTTCGACACTTTTCGATATTTTTTATTGTCATCCCGTAGCACAAATCTGAATGGCAATGGCTATACCCATGACGGCATCCTCACAGGACGACAACAAAAATGTCTGAGCCCTCACTTTCCTGCCGTTTTCGTGCAAGATTTGGCCATTATTCCCTACATTTTCGTTCAAGTTTGTGCCATTATTCCCTACATTTTCGTGTAAAAAGCTTGCAATAGATTGAATTTTCAGTATAATTCAGGAAAGGAGATTTTTGTATGAAACGAGAGAGCGAAAATGCGTTGCTTAAATGGCATCAAAATCCAGGCCGCAAGCCATTGCTGCTGCTAGGAGCGCGTCAGGTAGGCAAGACCTGGCTGATGCGGCATTTCGGAGAGAAGCACTTCAAACATGTGGCCTACATACGCTTTGATCGCAACGAACGCATGAGGACTATATTCGAAACCAGCGACTACAACATAGAGGAGTTACTGCTGCATCTGCAGGCAGAAGTCCGTCATAAGATAACACCCGGAAAAACCCTGTTGATACTGGACGAAATTCAGGAATGTCCGGCCGCACTTACATCACTTAAGTACTTCTGTGAGGATTTACCGGAACTACACGTCATGGCTGCCGGGTCTCTGCTGGGTGTGCAGCAGCACTACGGTACAGGATTTCCTGTTGGTAAAGTCAACACGATGACTCTCTACCCTATGAGTTTTCGCGAATTTCTGAATGCCAATGGTTACGAAACAGACACAGAAATGCTCGACCAATGCAATTGGAAAAGCATACAGCTGTTTGCCAATCGCTTTGAGCACCAGCTGAAAATATATTACTATGTCGGTGGTATGCCTGAGGCAGTCAAAACTTACGTTGACACACAAGATTTTAACGCAGTCCGAGAAGTACAGAACGAAATACTCTCCAACTATTCAAATGACTTCAGCAAGCATGTTCCCAAATTGCTGGCGGCAAAAGTATCTCTGCTGTGGGAATCTGTCCCACACCAACTGGCAAAGGAGAACAAACGTTTTGTATACAATGACGTACAGAAAAATATGCGTGCAAGAGATCTTGAAGACGCCATGGATTGGTTACTACGAGCAGGATTAATATACCAAGTACACCGCATTAACGAAGCTGCACTCCCCATAGCCGCCTACAGAGACGGCGCCTTCAAGCTCTATTTCCTCGACGTTGGCCTGCTGGGAGCAAAATCCGGATTGGATATCTCCGTTATTCTGGAAAAAAACGCCATTTTCCGCGAGTTCAAGGGGGCACTTACCGAACAATATGTACAGCAGGAAATGCGGGCAAAATGCGATATTTCCCCACACTATTGGCAATCAGACAGTTCCCGTTCTGAAATTGATTTCATCTTTCAAAACGGCATGAACATTGTCCCCGTCGAAGTCAAGGCCGAAACCAACACGAAAGCCAAAAGCCTGCTAAACTTCTGTCGACGTTACACCCCCAAACTTGCTGTGCGCAGCTCGATGAACGACTACAAGCTCTCAGAACTTTCGACAGAAGGAGTAACCACAACCACCCTGCTGGACATCCCTCTCTACAGCATTTCGCAAATAGCTAAAATATGCAGTAGTCAGCAGCCCCCCCTGTATAAACGCGAAAATAAAAGGGCAACGACCAGCCTCTCCTAAAGTTCACGCGCAAGCTTTTCAATACGTGCAATCAGCGAAGCCGTTGGCGCGGAAAATGGAGCGGATGGAGTCGGTGAGAGCCTGCTCGGGGGGCTCGACATCCGCAAGAGTGTAGTCAAGACCAAGTTCTTCCCATTTATAGCGGCCAATCTGGTGGAACGGCAGCACATCCACGCGCTGTACATTGCCGAGTCCCGCAGCATAGCGAGCCAGCTTTTCGACGTCTGCCGGATTATCGGTGATTCCGGGTACCAGCACATAGCGCAGCCACACGGGCTTACCGGCAGCAGCCAGACGCTCAGCAAAATCGAGAGTGGGTTGGAGCGGCTGCTTCACGAGAGATTGATACACCTCGGGATTCCAGGCTTTGATATCCAACAGCACCAGGTCAATATCGGCCAGCATAGCGTCATCAACATTCACGCCCAGATGGCCGGAGGTATCGATGCAGGTATGTAGCCCCTGCTCTTTGCAGCCCCGCAGAATAGCGCGGGTAAAGTGCGGCTGGAACAGCGGGTCCCCCCCGCTGATAGTCACCCCACCGCCCGCCGCCTTCATGAAGGCGGCATAGCGGCTGATTTCCTCGAGCACATCCTCTGCAGAGCGTTCCTTGCCGCGGCGCACAAAGGAGGTATCGGGGTTATGGCAATAGCGGCAGCGCAGACTGCAGCCGCTGAGAAAAAGTACAAAGCGCACTCCCGGCCCATCTACCGTACCACAGGACTCGACCGAGTGAACAAGGCCAAGAGGAGAGGGGGTGGAAGCGGAAAGCGGCATAAAGTTTTGAAAGTACGAAAGACGAATTCCGAAGGTCGAAGTCTGAAGTTCGGCTCGCTGCGCTCGCAGGGGACGGCTGAGCCGAAAACCCTGCGAGCTCACAGCGAGCCTTATTTTAAAATTCGTACTTCGTACCTCGTCCTTCGTATTTTACTTTGTGTGGAACGTACGGGAGATTACCTCGCGCTGCTGCTCGGGCGTGAGCTTAATGAAGTTCACGGCGTAGCCGGACACGCGGATGGTAAGCTGCGGGTACTTCTCGGGGTGCTCCATGGCATCGATGAGAGTCTCGCGCTCCAACACGTTCACGTTGATGTGGTGACCGGTGGCGGCGAAATAGGCATCCAGCAGGCTTACAAGCTTGGTGCGGCGCTCCTCGTCCTCCTTGCCCAGCGCACCGGGTACGATAGAGAAGGTGTAGGAGATACCGTCCTGGCTGTCGTCGTAGTTGAGCTTGGCCACGGAGAGCATGGAAGCCACAGAGCCGTTCTTATCGCGGCCGTGCATGGGGTTGGCACCCGGGGCGAAGGGCTCACCGGCGCGGCGACCGTCGGGAGTGTTGCCGGTCTTCTTGCCGTATACCACGTTGGAGGTAATGGTAAGCACGGACTGCGTGGGCAGAGAGTCGCGGTAGGTGTGCAGCTTGCGAATCTTGTTCATGAAGTTGGTAACAAGGTCGCAGGCGATGTCGTCCACGCGCGGGTCGTTGTTGCCGTAGCAGGGGAACTCGCCCTCGGTCTCGAAGTCCACGATGAGCCCCTCCTCGTTGCGGATAGCCTTCACCTTGGCGTACTTAATGGCGGACAGAGAGTCAGCCGCCACGGACAGACCGGCGATACCGCAGGCCATCGTGCGCAGAATCTCGGGGTCGTGCAGAGCCATCTCAATGCGCTCGTAGCAATACTTGTCGTGCATGTAGTGGATGATATTGAGGGCATCCACATAGGTCTTGGCGAGCCAGTCCTGCATATTGCTGAAGAGCTCCATCACCTTGTCGTACTCCAGGTACTCACCCTCGTAGCGCGGGGCTACGGGAGTCACCTGCTTGCCCTTCACCTCGTCCATACCGCCGTTGAGGGCGTAGAGGAGGCACTTGGCCAGGTTGGCGCGAGCGCCGAAGAACTGCATCTGCTTGCCGATACGCATGGCGGACACACAGCAGGCAATGCCGTAGTCATCGCCCCAGTACGGGCGCATCAGGTCATCGTTCTCATACTGCACGGAGGAAGTCTCGATGGAAACCTTGGCGCAGAACTTCTTGAAGCCCTCGGGCAGCCCCTGTGCCCACAGCACGGTGAGGTTCGGCTCAGGTGCAGGCCCCAGGTTGTAGAGAGTCTGCAGCATACGGAAGGAGCTGCGGGTCACCAGTGTGCGACCGTCCTCGCCCATACCGCCGATGGATTCCGTTACCCAGGTGGGGTCGCCGGAGAACAGGCTGTTGTACTCGGGGGTACGAATGAAGCGAACCATACGAAGCTTCATCACAAAATGGTCCATGAGCTCCTGAATCTCAGATTCCGTGATGGTGCCGTTGGCAAGATCGCGCTCAAAGTAGATATCCAGGAAAGTAGACACGCGGCCCAGGGACATAGCGGCGCCGTTCTGCTCCTTCACGGCAGCCAGGTAGCCAAGGTAGGTCCACTGCACAGCCTCGCGGGAGTTCTGAGCAGGGCGGCTCAGGTCGCAGCCGTAGCTCTGCCCCATGCGGGCAAGTTCATCCAGAGCACGAATCTGCTCGTTCATTTCCTCACGCAGGCGGATGAGGGAATCGGTCAGCACCCCGGCTTCGCGCTCCTTCAAATCCTTGCGGCGGGCAGCGATGAGCTTATCCGTGCCATAGAGAGCAACTCGGCGATAGTCACCGATGATGCGCCCACGGCCATAGGCATCGGGCAGACCGGTGATGATACCGGCAGAACGAGCGGCACGAATATCGCTGGTGTAGGCATCAAACACGCCCTCATTGTGAGTCTTGCGAATGCGACCGAAGAACTCAGCCGTGTGCGGGCACATCTGCAAGCCGTAGGATTCCAAAGCCTTCTGTGCCATACGAAGACCGCCGAAGGGCATGAGAGCACGCTTCAGCGGAGCATCTGTCTGCAGACCCACAATCTGCTCCTTCTCCTTATCGATGTAACCGGGAGCGTGGGATACGATGGTGGATACAACCTCGGTGTCGGCATCAAGCAGACCACCGGCATCAATCTCTTTCTTCATGAGGTCCTTCACCTCATCCCACAAGTCATTGGTGCGGGTTGTAGGACCTGCAAGGAACGAACCATCGCCCTCGTAGGGGGTGTAGTTCTGCTGAATGAAATCGCGTACGTTGATGGACTCTGTCCATACGCCGCCCTTAAATCCCACCCAGGGATTCACCGGTGTTTCTGTTTCAGTAGTCATAAATTCTGTGATATTACGAGTTAAATTGTCGGATTCTTTTCCGTATACCGATACTAACTGTTTTCCTCCCCGGAGTCAAGTAGAAACAGACAAATTTTATAAAGATTCTAAAAAATCTACAGGATATTTACGATTTCACCCTCACCGGCCTACAATGGGCCCAGGTCATAAAGCAAAATCGCGACAGGAGTCAGTGCGATGGAAAGCGAAGCATCAAGCAGCAGACAAACAGCCTGCACCGGGTAGAGAGCATAGTGGAGGTTGCTGCGTTTGTCCTCATACAGCTTACCGCCATAATCCCAGTCAAAGCGATATTTTGCGCCCTCAGCCGTTCGGGCGATGCGCAAAATGGGTTTGCGGTCGGCTAAATCGGCGGCGTTGAACACAGGGGGAGCTGTTTCAGAGTTCGGAGAGCCCACATCTTCATACGTCTTGTATTGAGGATTCCACCGGCGGAGCTGAACTTTCACATATACCGTGCCGAGCACTTGGCCCCTAGGCCACTGATGCGCGGGATAGGAAAATCTGTGGTACGCCCCCTCTGAGCTGATGCTGAGTGTTTCCACCGAAATAAGACTACCGGCGGTTGCCGGTTTAATCAGCAAAGGTACGCGCGCATAGTAAGCGCCGTTGTGGCGGTAAATCTCGTAAATATCCTGCTGCCCTATGTCGTAGTGCTCAACGCCGACAGAATCGACAAACGATTGAGAAGATACACTGACCACAGTACAAGCCGACAGGCAAAGTGCTGTACAGACAAGAGCAAGTTTACCGAAAATCCATTTCATGGCAGTTGGGTATATCGCCCCGCAAAAAAGCTCTGCCTCCAATCAGAAAATCGGAGGCAGAGCGATTAAGGGGAATGGATGCTGTGCTATCAGTTATTGTAGATAGCACGAGCCTTGGCTGCAGCCTCCTCGTAGGCCTTCGTAGCAGCCTCCTTAGCCTCGCCGGTAGCGGCCTGAGCAGCATCGTAGAGGTTCCACAGGTCGAAGGCCTGCACAGCAGCCTTCTGACCATTAGTGTAGGTCTCGGCAGCCTCATTCACAGCAGCCTCCTGCTCGGCAGTAGCCCATGCGTGCTTATAGCCATCCACCAGGTTCCAGTACCCGCGGGTGAAATCCGGGAAGGATACAGCGCAGTTACCATTGTCCATGGAGAGGGAGCCCAGCTCAGCCAGGCAGCACCACTCGGCCATGTCGTACACATCCATATCGAGGGGCAGACCATGCTGCAGGCAGTACACCATGCGCACGTCCATGAAGAAGTCCATACCACCATGGCCACCTACCTTCTCAGCCATCTCGCCGAACTTCTTAATGATGGGGTGGCGATAGCGCTCACGCAGGGCCTTGGCCTCCTCCTCCGGCATGAATTCGTGGGAGTTGAGGTCCTCATGATTCGGAGCCGCCCCATTGGCCTCCAGCTGGGCGGCGTCAAAAGCCAGACCTTCCACCGGATACTTGTTCACGAAGCCGCGGGTACCATTCAGCTGGAAAAGGCGGTTGTAGGGCTGGGGGTTCATCACATTGTGCTGAATCTCCACTACCTTACCATTCTCCGTACGCATGAGGGTGGTGGTGTGGTCGCCGTTGCGGAAGCTTGTGCAGGGCTTGCCGGTCTTCTTCTCCACCAATTCCTTACCGTGGACGGACTTGGTATCCATGGCCACCAGGGTCTTAAAGCGGTCGCCTCGGTGAATATTCATCACCTGAGCCACAGGGCCAAGACCGTGTGTAGCATACACATCGCCGCGGTTCTCCTTGTTGTACTTAAGGCGCCAGCCGAGCTTGTCGGGGTCATTGGCGGGGTTCACCCAATACTCACCCCAGAACGGGTCGAGGTTGTGGATGTATGCCCCCTTGGCATAGAGCACCTCACCCAGCAGCCCATTCTGAGCCATGTTGAGAGCATCGAGTTCAAACCAGTCGTAGCAGCAGTTCTCCAGAATCATGCAGTGCTTACGGTTCTTCTCGGAGAGGTTCACCAGCTCCCAGCACTGCTGCAGATTCATGGCACTAGGCACCTCGATAGCAGCGTGCTTGCCGTTCTCCAGAGCGCACTTGGCCACAGGGAAGTGGTGATCCCAGTCTGTAGCGATGTAGACGAGGTCAATATCGGGACGCTTGCAGAGTTCCTCATATCCCTTGGGACCGTAGTAAATAGAGGCAGGTGCCAGACCTACCTGGCGCAGACTCTTCTGGCACTTCTCAGCGCGCTCCTTCTCATAGTCGCACAGAGCAACTATCTCAACACCGGGGATGTGGGTAAAGCGGGGGATGGCACTCGAGCCACGCATACCCAGACCAACGAAAGCGACACGTACGGTCTTCAGCGCAGGAGTCTTGAGACCAATGACATGCTGCTGCCCCTCCGGACGGGCGGGAGTCTCAACAACGAGAGTTCCCTTGTCCCAATGCGTCTTGGTATCAGGCGACAGCGACTGAGCATTCAGGCCACCTGCGGCAAAGAGAACCGCAAAAGCCAAAGCCATTATTTTGTTCAGTTTCATATTGATTGTATGTGTTCTAGAAGGTGTTACAGCGGCCGCAATGCTTACAGGCAGCGCCACACTTTCTGTTCGCGCTATTCTAGTCGTTTGACCGACCGGAGTCAAGCTATTTCTGTGGCACCGGCGCAGACTGACTCCTAGTCAGAAGAAGCACGTATCTCTGAAAAACGGCTCGGAGATTTTATTTTATCGGCTCCGGCATGGAAACGATGTGCGGAGCCATACGTTTCAACCGAAGCATCAGGGGAAAGCCGGTCACGACGCAGAAGAATTTGCAGATTTCACACAGAAGCATCAGTTCCGGTGAACGGAAAAGCAACACCAGCAACACCATTAGCAGATGAGTCCCCAACAGCCACTTCCAACGAAGCGGAGCGGCCGCCATGTTTCCCAGGTTCAGCAGAAAGGAAAAAAACAGCACGCCCCACAGCATGAAGGGAACTTCCCCCTGACGAACCAACAGTGGCTGCCGGGTGAAGAAAGCATACACCCCGCACACTATCATGAGCAGACTTAAAAAGAGACTGAAACACAGCAAAAAACGCGAGAACACCATCCCCTGCCCGGCCAGCAGCACCTCATGGCACCAGAGCAGAAGCAGTGCCAGCAGTGGCAGATAGAGCATGAAGATGATGTTCGAGGTAGCAACGAGAACTCCCCCCAGAGAGCCCACCCCCAGAAAGAATAACAGAATCCCAGCTAATCCCATTATGGTTGAAATCAGGATTCCACCACTGATTTCTGCCAAGCGGCTCACGACACGTCGCAGCACCGGGTAGATAAGCCATTCCTCACTCATGAACTGTATCCGTCACCGGTTCCTGCATGCGCGGCATGAAATCTGCTGCGGCATACCCCATGGGGAAGCGGGCTTTACCGCTCATATCCTTCAGCACGCGGGTATTGATGTAGCCAAGCTCCTGCATAATGGTGCGGGTAGCCTCCCCCTGGTCATGTCCCACCTCCAGCATAACAAGGCAGTCGGGGGCAAGATGCGGGCGAGCCTCGGCCAGAAATCGACGCACAATATCCAGACCATCCGGTCCACCGTAGAGAGCGTTAGCGGGGTCGTGCGCCACCTCAGCAGCCACCTGTTCGCCATCGGGCACGTACGGCAGATTGGCCAATACGAGCATGAACCCCGTGGGCGGCACCACGGCATTGTGTTCATCCGGCAGCCATGCAGCAAAAAGATTGCTACGATATGTGCGGACTTTTGCACCCAGTGCCGTAGCGTTTTCCAGAGTGAGGGACAGAGCAGCCTCGGAAATATCCGCCATCACCACCTCTGGGTGAAAGTTTGCCAGCTCCAGTGCCAGAGTGATACCAATAATACCGGAGCCACAGCCCATATCCAGCACGCGCATCCCTTCTTTGCGGGAAGCCATACTGAGTGCCATTTCCACCAGCTCTTCCGTTTCCGGGCGGGGAATGAGGGCGCGGGCATCCGTGCGGAACTCGCGGCGGTAGAACTCGGTGCTACCCAGCAAATGCTGCAGAGGCACCCCCTTACCGCGCTCGCGCAGCAACTCTCGCAGAGGGGCCAGTTGCTCCTCGCTCAGCGGGTCATCGTAGTGCAGGTAGAGCCAGGTCTTGTTTTTACCCAGCACATGCACCAGCAGGCTTTGCATGGAATGACGCGCCCCCTCCACCCCCCGGGCTTCCAGGTATGCCGTACCGCTTGTCAGGATATCCTGTATGGTTTTCATGGTGTGCGGGGTTATTTGAGTTCATCCATGCGCTCCTGCATTTCAGCATGCTGCATATGGGAGATGATGTCATCCAGTGCTCCACTGTTCACCACAATATCCAGATTATAGGCGGTGTAGCCTATGCGGTGGTCGGTAAGTCGATTCTGGGGGAAGTTGTAGGTACGAATTTTTTCCTCACGCCCACCGGAGCCTATGAGAGCTCGGCGCTGGGCGGAATAGTTCTGCTGAGCTTCGCGCTGCTTCATTTCGAAAAGGCGGGCGCGGAGAATACGCAGCCCTGTTTCCTTGTTCTTGAGCTGGGAGCGTCCATCCTCACAGCGCACCATAATGCCCGTGGGCAAGTGGAAAATCTGCACAGCAGATTCCGTCCGGTTCACATGCTGGCCTCCGGCACCACCTGCCCGGCAGGTCTCGATGCGCAAATCCTCCGGGCGGATTTCCACGTCCACCTCCTCAGCCTCCGGCAGCACGGCCACCGTGGCGGTGGAAGTATGAATGCGGCCTTGGGTTTCCGTGGCAGGCACACGCTGTACCCGGTGTACCCCGCTCTCGTATTTAAGGAAACGGAACACCTCTTCTCCGCTGATACGGGCGGTCACCTCCTTAAAGCCTCCGATGTCGTTAGGGCTGGCGTCCAGCACCTCCATACGCCAGCCTCGGCTTTCTGCATAGCGCTGGTACATGCCCAGCAGATTACCGGCAAAGAGGGCAGCCTCATCGCCACCGGTACCGGCGCGTATTTCCACAATCGCGTCACGCTCCTCCGTGGCATCCCGAGGCAGCAGGCTGTATTGCACCGTTTCTTCCAATCGAGCAATGCGGGGGGTGAGTTCCTCCAGCTCCAACGCCGCCATTTCAGCCATCTCTGCATCCTCGCCGGCAGAGAGTTCCGTTGCTTCCTCGCGGTGCTGCAGAGCGGCGCAGAGCTCCTCCCAGCAGTGTAGCAATTCCTGGGTACGGCGGTGCTCGCGCATAATTTCCTCTGCGCGGGAACGGTCGTCAAACAAATCCGGTGCCGAAATGGCAGCCTCCAGTTCGGCCAGGCGTACCCGGCGTTTTTCTATCAGCGGTGCGTAATCCATTGTACACCCCCATTCTAGCGCCAATAGCCCTGCCCCGCAAGCCCAAAGTGCGTTCGCCCCCTGCTCTGCGATGAGATGTCCAAGCGGCAAAGCTCATTCCATTTTGAAAAAAATCTGAGCCGAGGTCGTGCTGAGATTCCTCAGGTTGAGATAGCGCGTACGCAGGAGAGTTGAATCCCGATGCCCCATTTCTTCCTGCAGAAGGTACAAATTATGAAAGTATTTAAGGTGGTAGCTGGCAAACGAATGTCGCATGGCGTCCCTCTGCCATTCCCGCAGCCCGGCACGGCGACGCAGATTTGCCCACTGTCGCATCCAGTTACGCGGGGCAATATATTCATTGGGCGGGCGGTTTATGGAGCGGAGTTTGCGGGCTCCTCCACGCAAGGGTACAGCTCTGGCACCACCGGTTTTACTTGCGCGACAATCGATGTAGACACAGTTCTCCCGGCGGTCGATATCTCGCCAGCGCAATCGCTGCACCTCTCCCGGGCGAATACCACACCACAACATGAGCCGCATGGCTGCATCCATATCCTGCAGCTCCAGCTCTTCCGTTGCTTTCAGCAGTGCGCGTATATCTTTCAAGGTCAGAATGCTCACAGGTTCTTCATGTATAGGGCGAGACTCTATTCCGTCCACCGGATTATATTCGCAATACCCATGCCTTACCCCGTAGGAAAAAACGCTGTGAAGTATAATACGAGCCTTACTGAAGATATGCGGGCTGCGGCCGAAATATGCATTCAGCAAATCTCTGCAATCCGAGCGCGTTATACTGCGAAGCTCCTTCTCCTGCCAGCCGGAAAAACGCAAGATACGCGAAGAATAGGAACGCAGGTCGCTCAATGTGCTGGGACGCCGGTGCCGACGTGCCGCCAGACTGTCCCGCAAGACCTTGCCGAACGTGGCGTATTCAAAACACATCGGAAAACGCGACAGACGGGAGCGCTGGAGGGAACTGTATACCTCCGCAGACTGGACAATTTTTTCTACACTGCCCATGGTGCGGAGAAATTCCAGGAAGAGAGAATATAAGGCTTGCTTATCCTGTTCGTTGGGAGTGTTATCCGTATCTGATGTGGTAGTAGTAGGCATATAAAGGATTTTTACCACTTTTTGTTTTTTCTGCAAAGATTTTTATTAGCCACGTTCCATCGACTATGGCCTCCTTCGACATGAGGGTCAGGCAGCAGCTCAAACCGAAATTCACACTTCCGCAACTCGTCATTCTTCAAATGAGTTTGCGCTGTCATAACGGATAAAAAGCTTGCACAAGAGAAGTCAATGGGGTATACTGCCGCGCGTCATGACTGAATTGCCCAAGGCTTACGAACCGACCGTTGTTGAAGAAAAATGGCAGAACCGCTGGATGTCAGAGGGTTGCTTCCACGCAGACCCGCATTCCGACAAGCCGGCATACAGCATTGTAATCCCCCCGCCCAATGTGACAGGTGTGCTGCACATGGGCCATGTGCTCAACAACACGATTCAGGACATTCTGGTACGCCGTGCCCGCCAGGAGGGCAAAGAAGTGCTCTGGCTGCCCGGCACCGACCACGCCGGCATCGCCACCCAGGCCCGAGTGGAAAAAGAACTGGCTAAGGAGAATCCCCCCCGCACCCGCTATGATGTGGGACGAGAAGACTTCATGAAGATGGTGTGGGAGTGGAAAGATAAACACGGCGGCATCATCATCAATCAGCTCAAGCGCCTTGGTTGCTCCTGCGACTGGGAACGCGAGCGTTTCACCATGGACAACGTGTACGCCCCGGAGGTAGCCCGCGTGTTCACCGAGCTGTTTAAGGAGGGGCTTATCTACCGCGGACGCCGCATGGTGAACTGGGATCCCGTGCTCCGCACGGCTCTTTCTGATGAGGAGGTAATCATGACGCCCTCCCGAAGCAAGCTTTACACCATCCGCTACAAGCTGGCAGACGGCAATGGCCAGCTGCTGGTATCCACCACCCGCCCGGAAACAATCATGGCTGATGTAGCCGTGGCTGTTAACCCCAACGACCCGCGCTTCAGCCACCTGATAGGCAAGACCGTTATCCGCCCGCTCGTGGAGACGGAAATCCCCATCATTGCCGATGAGCACGTGGAAATCGGCTTCGGTACCGGTGCCCTCAAAATTACCCCGGCTCACGACCGCACGGACTTTGAGGTTGGCATGAAACACGGGCTGGAAATCATCGATATTCTCACGGCGGATGGTCACATCAACTGCCCCGACTGCCCCGAGCTGCATGGGCTGGAGCGCTTTGTGGCCCGCGACAAGTCTATTGAGCTCATCGAAGCCAAGGGGCTGCTGGAGAAGGTAGAGGACTACGAGAATAACGTTGGCATGAGCGAGCGCTCCCATGTACCCATCGAGCCGCGCCTGAGCATGCAATGGTTCCTGAAGTACCCCTGTGTGCAGGAAGCTGCGGATGCCGTGGCTAACGGCGAAATCGTATTCCGCCCCGCTCACTGGGCCAAGACCTATGCACACTGGCTGGAAGGTATTCAGGACTGGTGCATCTCCCGCCAGCTGTGGTGGGGGCACCGCATCCCCGTGTGGTACCGCAAGGAGAAGGCAGCCGAGCTGCAGGAAGCTACCAAGCTGGACGAAGCAGACGCCGCCGCCGGCGACATCTATGTGGGCGTAGAGCCCCCGGCCGACCCGGAGAATTGGGTACAGGATGAGGACGCGCTGGACACCTGGTTCTCCAGCTGGCTGTGGCCTTTCGCCACCATGGATGATGAGTGCCGCGCCAAGTTCTACCCCACCAGCGACCTGGTGACCGGCCCGGACATCATCTTCTTCTGGGTAGCACGCATGATAATGGCCGGCTACCGCTTTGCAGACGGCAAGAAACCCTTCGGCAATGTATTCTTCACTTCCATCGTGCGCGACCTGCAAGGCCGCAAGATGAGCAAGAGTCTGGGCAACAGCCCCGACCCGCTCGACCTTATTGCCCACTACGGCGCAGACGGACTTCGCTTCGGGCTTATGCGTATTGCCCCCACCGGCACTGACGTTAAGTTCGACGAGAAACAGATTGAGGAAGGCAAGAATTTTGCCAACAAACTCTACAACGCAGCCCGCTTCCGCATGATGCAGGGTGAGGCCGGAACGGAGGCGCCCAAGTTCGCACCGGTACACATCGACATCCTTGCCAAGCTCAAGGAACTTCATGCCACCGTGGCAGAGGCTCTCAGCAAGTATGAGTTCAACACCTACACCCAGGCACTCTACTCCTTCTTCTGGAATGAATATTGCTCCCTCTTCCTGGAGGCAGTCAAGAACGACCTGCGTGGTGGTGACCCCGCAGTGAAAAACGCCACGCTCCACACCATCGATACTGTGCTGCGCCACTATCTGGCACTGTTGGCTCCCATCATGCCGCACATTGCCGAGGAGTTGTGGCAGAGCCTGGGTTTTGCCGCCCGCAACAACGGCCTGCCCCTCATGAGCACCCCGCTGCCCCAGGCTCAGAGTTTGCTGGCCGGCCTGAGCGATACGGACATCTCCAAAGCCCGCGCCCTCTCCACGGCTCTGTACGAGACCGCCAACCGAGCCCGTAACCTTAAGGCAGAGTATAACCTTGCCACCAACAAGAACGTGAGCTTCGTGGTGAAGCCCGCCACCCTGCCGCTGAGCGATGATTTGATGGCTCGTCTGGCTCTGCTGGCAGGAGCTAAGAGCGCCACGCCGGATGCTGCTTACGATGCCCCCAAGGGTACGCCCACCGCACTCACCCCCTTCGGCGAGCTCTTCCTTCCGCTGGAAGGTCTGGTGGATGTGGAAGCAGAGCGCAGCCGCATTGGTAAGGAACTGGAAAAAATCACCAAGGAAATCGCCAAGAGCAATGCCAAGTTGGGCAACGCCTCCTTTGTGGATCGCGCCCCGGCTGCCGTGGTGGAGCAGGAACGCGCTCGCCTGACCGAGTGGGAAAACAAGAAGGCTCAGCTGGAATCCATGCTGGCCGCACTCTCCTGATGCAGCAGCGGTGAACACTCAGGATTACATATCCACACTATGTGAAGCAGAGCAGCGGGCACTGGCCATCTGCGGCATTACCAAAGCCGCACAGCTGGCCACCTGCCGCTTCTCTGCGCTGTGTGTGGATGCAGAGCGAGCCCGCGAGTTTTTCCCGGAAGAAATGGCGGCGCTTACGCAAGAACGCCTGCAAGCCATCTTCCGTATTGCGACTGAGCAGATGGGAGCACCTGCCGAGACCACCGAAACACCGCAGCAGAGCCGGCTGAATCAGCCCGCGAGCCCGGCTACAAATACCCCGGCCTCGGGAGATATGCCGCTCAGCAGCCCCCCCCGGGCAAAGTCAAAAATTGACCGCCGCTACTCGAAGTCTCACTGTATTCCTAGCAGACAGCCGGTGCGCACTTACTTATCCGCTCTGCTCGTTGTGCTTTTTTACCTGGATTGCGCAGCCTGGCTCATTGTGCCGACCATGCTCTACATCGGCCTGCTGCCGACAGACAATGCGGCCCTGGTACTCACCGCCCTGGCACTTCCTCCCGTACTGTATTTTGTGGTATGCACCGGCACTGTCTGTACCGTCTGCAAGGTACGCTACATCACAAAGCGGGGCTTCGCCTATAGTCGCTATGCACACAAATGGCCCCTGCTGGGTACCCCCCTGAGTACGGCTCTGCACATACTGCTCTTTCTATGGTTCCACTGCCCGGCATGCGGCACCCCGCAAAGTATTTTCCGCCGCCGCAAGCGCCACTGAACACCCACTGCAGCCCACCATGAAACACATTATTCTCAGTGCATTAATCATTTCCACAGCTCTTTCCTGTGCCGCTGCGCAGGACACCCCGGACACGCATCAAAGCTTGGCAAAGGAAGTCATTGCCCTGCTTTCCGACACGGAACTGGCGCTCAATTCCTGCCGGGACGCCGAGAGCGTGAAGGAAGCCCTGCCAACCTTCCGAGAGCTAGCAAAACAAGCAGAGGCCATTAAGCAGAAACAGCTTGCACTCCCGGACTCAACCCTGCAGGAGGATATCACCATCGCGCGCAATGTGCAGGATTTCCAAATGCTCTGGGAAGCCATACGGGCTCATATCGACCGGCTGATGAATGAGAATCTGCTCTCTCCGGAGCTCCGGGATGTCCTCCGCATTGCCCCCACAACAAATTAAGACAAAAATATTTTTTACCCCACCAACCACAAGATGTAGTACCCCTTCTTTCAAAAGCGTGCTACATTCCCGGAAAGAGTAAGAAGAGCACCATTCCGGCAGCCGGAGCGTAGAAATTTTGTGCTTGCAAAATGTCAGCAAAACCGTAATATCGAGATTACCGAAACACTTCTTACACCAATATGAAACCCACTCTTTCCAGCAAACCGAACATCAGTGCCGATGAAGCCCGGCAACTGGCAGATTTTGTGCTCTTCTCCCAGCGCAACTGTATTCTGAAGCTCTCTCCGGAACTCACGCAGGATAAGATTTCCTATCCGCAGTTTTTCCTACTGACCTATCTTGCCGAGGAAGAAAGTCTCTCCATGAGCAGCATCGCCCGAATGATGGGGCACTCCACTGCAGCTGCCACCGGCATGGTGGATAAACTGCAGGAGCTTGGTCACCTCAAGCGATTCACCGCAGCTGCTGATCGCCGTAAGATTATGGTGCGCATTACCCAGCAGGGGCTGGACCTCATTGAGCGCATGCGCGGCAGCATCGCCCGAGACCTCGCGAACCTCATGTCCCAGGAGGACAATGCCGAGCGCACAGGCCGCGCCCGCAACGTGATTTCCCGCCGCACCAAATCCACCTCCGCGCACTAAGCGCCGCCACGTATATTTTCTAACTAGACACATATGAGCAACGCCTACAGCCCCGCGTACCTGGAACGCCTCAACGCATACCCCGACAACTTCGCCCGCTTCATCACCCGCATTCCGGGGATAGAACTCACGACAGACCGAGCCACCGTCATCTCTGCCCTCACCCCCGTGCATGAACAGGTGCTGGCAGAGGGAGGCATTGCACCCAAAATGCTCCGCCGGGCACAGCAGGTACATGGCAACAAAGTGGCATTGGTGGGCGACATCGGCTGCTCCTTCCCGGTGGAAGGCGTGGATGGGCTCTTCTGCGGCGGCAAGGCCGACTGCTGCCTGGGTATCTATGTCGCGGACTGCGCTGCTGTCTGGGTATACGACCCGGAGACCGGCTGCCGCGGCCTCGTTCATTCCGGCAAACTTGGCACCCAACAGAACATTGTAGGCGAGCTGCTGCGCGCCATGCGTAAAACATTGGGAGTACAGGCTCAGAATTGCATTGCGGTCATCTCCCCCTGCATACGCCCCCCGCACTATGAGGTAGACATACCCACAGCCATCAAAGCCCAGTTGGCAGAGGCCGGGCTGGCTCCGGAAAATATCCTGGACAGTGAACTGGATACCGCAGCAGACCTAGATACCTTCTACTCCTACCGCGTAGAGAAAGGTAAAACCGGACGCATGCTCGCTCTTTTCGGTCGTAAACCCGAATAAATGAATACAGTTGCAGAAAAACAGGAGCTCCGCCGGCAAATGCAGGCACGGCTCCGGGCGATTCCGGCAGAGCTGCGTACCAGCCGCTCTGCCGCTCTGCGTTCCGGGCTGCGGGATATGCTGTCCGGCCCGGAGCCGCTCAATGTAGCCATTTACGCGGCACTTCCACACGAGGTGGATTTGCTGCCCCTGCTGCATGAATATCCGCAACACCATTATGCCTTCCCTCGCTGCGGGAAAGGCGGCAGCATGCAATTTCACCTGGTGACCAACAGCGAGCTTCAACTCCGCCCCGGTGCCATGGGAATCCCCACCCCGCTGCCGGAGCTGCCCGTCATCCCCCCACAACAGCTGCACCTCATCATCGTGCCTGGTGTGGCATTCTCGCCGGACGGCACACGCCTGGGATATGGCGGCGGCTACTACGACCGCTATCTGCCCCTATGCCCGGGCGCCATCAAGGTAGCCGCCATCTACCCCGAACAACTCGTCAGCGATATTCCCACAGAATCGCACGACCTTCGCATTCCCCACCTCATCACCCCCTGAATCATACCTTTCCCATGCCTCATCGTAGCCCACTCCTGCTGCTGGTACTCCTGCTGAGCCTCACCTGCTCTGCGGTCGGAGCCCCCCTGCGCGTGCTTTTCATTGGCAACAGCTATACGTACTGCAATGACCTGCCGGGACTGGTACAAGCCATGGCAGACGAAAAGAAAGTCCCCATGCAGGTGGATTCCCACACAGCCGGAGCCATGAGCCTGCAGGGGTTCCTGAACACGCCACAGCATGCTCGTGCACGCAAGTTGCTGGCAAATGGAGGTTACGACTGGGTCATTCTGCAGGATCAGAGCCAGACCCCGGCCTATAATCCGGACAATACATTAACTGCCGTGAAACAATGGGCAGACCTGGCCTCGGCCAAGGGAACAAAAGTCATGCTCTTCCTTACCTGGGCACATGCAGCAGAAATGAACGGAAAAATCCGCCTGCAGACAGCCATGCAGGAGGCAACAAGCCGCACATATTGCGAAGCCGCAGTCCGGAATAACACCGAAGTTGCCCCGGTTGGAGAAGCCTGGCAACTCTGGTATTCCAGGAAACTAGGAAAACAGCTCCATACCGATGACCTCTCTCACCCCACAGAAGCCGGCAGCTATCTGGCCGCCTGTGTTATCTATTCCGCCCTCACCGGCACAGCCCCCACCAAGCTGCCCACTCGATTCAAATCCCGCCGCATGCGACTCAGTGCCACACAAGCCAGAGAACTCCAGGCAGCCGCAGCCGCCGCACTCAGACAATTCACCCCTGCCGGACACCTCAGAAAACTGGCAGCCATAGATGAAGCTCGCCCCGATGCCGTTGAGGCAAAAGCCAGACTACGCCGCGGCATGAGCCGCCAGGAACTCTCTGAGGCCCTGGGGAGACCGACCGCGGTTTATACCGAAAAAGGAGGCCGCTGCACCGTGCAATACCTGCTTCGCAACCGTGGAGAGCTCACAGCCTACTGCAATCCCGGGGGCATCGTAGAGAGCGTTTCCATGACTTCTCCCGGTGCCGTAGTAGACATCATCGACCTCTCCACCCTCTGAAAAATGGTAAAATTCTCGTTTTTTTTAAAAGTAAGATTGACGGCAAGGCCATTATAGTGTAGATTAGAAAACAGGTACGGGTCTCTCACCGTACCCGCGTCGCGAAATATTTCACCTACATTCCATCCCGTGTACTCAAACGAAAATTATCTCCTCGATTTGCTGATGGAGGCCGGAGCTATTGACTCCGGCACGCTCGATTCCGTTCGGGCGGAGCTCTCACCGGTAGACAGCGTCATTGATTACCTCATTAAGAACGAATACCTGACGGCAGAATACATTGCCCAGGTAGCCGCCTACAACTCCGCCATGGAGTACGTGGATCTCAGCGCCTTTGAGGTGGATCCCAACATCATAGCCAGTGTAAACGGCGAGCTGGCCCGCCGCGTGGGCTTCCTGCCTATCGGGGACGATGGGTATTCCCTGCAGGTTGCCATATCTGACCCCTT
Organism: Akkermansia sp.; assembly: GCA_017415555.1. Taxonomy (GTDB): domain Bacteria; phylum Verrucomicrobiota; class Verrucomicrobiia; order Verrucomicrobiales; family Akkermansiaceae; genus Akkermansia. The sequence continues at coordinate 10,891 of JAFQGF010000047.1, read as the reverse complement.
TGCCATGGAGACGCTCGACAGCCTGCCCCAGTTCCTTGGCAGAGAGATTACCTTCTTTGTGGCGTCAGAGGCCGGGCTGCAGAAGGCGATTGCCAAATATTACCCGGAGAAAAAGACCTACGCCAAGGGAGACAGCGAGGCTCCCATCATTGAACTGGTAGACAACATGTTCAATGAAGCACACGAGATGCGTACCTCTGATATACACATCGAGCCCATGGAAGACCGCGTCCGCATCCGCTTCCGTGTGGATGGCCGACTGGTGGAAGTTGCCAATCACCCCAAGAAGCTGCTGGGGCCTATTGTAGCCCGACTGAAGGTGATGAGCACCACCATGAGCATTGCAGAGAAGCGAGTGCCGCAGGACGGACGAATCGAGCTCGACCTACGCGATGGCAATCACATCGATCTCCGTGTAAGCACGGTGCCCACCAATCATGGAGAATCCGTTGTTATGCGTATTCTGGATAAGTCCGCTCTGGCGCTTGGTCTGCCGCAGCTGGGCTTCCTTTCCGATGACGAAGCCACCTTTGACCGTCTCGTCACCCTGCCGGACGGCGTGATTCTGGTGACCGGTCCCACCGGTTCCGGTAAGACAACAACACTTTACGCCTGCCTGAACCACCTGAACCGCCCCGACAAGAAGATTATCACGGCAGAAGACCCCGTGGAATACGAAATGGCCGGCATTAACCAGGTGATGATTCGCACGGAAATCGGCATGACCTTCGCAGCAGCCCTCCGAGCCATGCTCCGTCAGGCTCCCAACATCATCATGATAGGTGAAATTCGAGACGGGGAAACCGCCGGCATTGCCATTCAGGCCGCCATGACGGGTCACCTCGTCCTTTCCACCCTTCACACCAATGACGCCCCCTCCTCCGTTGCTCGTCTGGCAGATATGGGCGTAGACCGCTTCCTCATTGCATCAGCCGTGCGTGCCGTCATGGCGCAGCGCCTCTGCCGCAGCCTCTGCGCCAACTGCAAGCAGGAAGGCCGTCTCACAGAAAAAGAGGCTCGAACACTCGGCATCGACATCAACCGCCCGGTCATGGTCGCCACCCCCGGTGGCTGCGACAAGTGCAAGGGCAAGGGCATGCGTGGCCGTATGGGCATCTTCGAGATTTTCCAGGTCACAGACGACGTTCGTGGTCTCATCAACTCCAACCTCACCTCGGCACAGCTGCGAAAGAGAGCTCGCGAGCTCGGCATGCGCACACTGCGCGAGGACGGCATCCGCAAGGTATTGGCCGGGCGCACCACAGCCGAGGAAGTCATCCGCGTCACCACAGGCGATGCCAGCTGATACCCGAATCTATAAAAACTAAACCTTTTTCTGATTTTTTGTATGGATACGAACGTTGCACTTGAGGTTTTCATCAACAACGGCATCATGGACAAGTCCCTTGCCAGGGACGTGAAGGAGGAAATGTCCAACAGCGGCAAGGAACTCTGGGAAACCATGATAGACTTCGGAGTCATCGGTGGACCGGAGGACTTCTGGAGCGTTATCGCCACCGAAGTCGGCGCGCAGTTCATCTCCCTGGAGGGCTTTGTCCCCTCGGATGAATTGCTGGCGATGATACCGGCTCCCCAGGCCCGCATGCTTGGGGCTCTGCCCATAGAATACCGCGAGGGGGAAGGCCTCTACGTCTGTCTGGAAGACCCGCTGAATCCTCAGACGATTGACGACCTGCGCATTGCTACCAATCAGGACATCTACCTGTATGTGGCGGCGGACTACGAGGTGCGAGCCCGTGTGAGCGAGTTCTATGGTGGCGCGGATGCCGCCATGGGCGACCTGCTTGGAGAGCTGGACGGCATGAGCGTAGGCAGCAGCGATGGTTCGGAAGAAGCCAATGCAGCACCCATTATCAAGTTTGTCAACCTTGTTATCGAACAGGCTGTAAAGGAAAAAGCCTCCGATATTCACCTCGAGCCCTTCGAGAAAGAGTTCAAAATCCGCTATCGAGTAGATGGCGCTCTTTACGAAATGGCTCCCCCGCCTGCCTATCTGGCCAACCCCATCATCTCCCGTGTGAAGGTGATGGCCGGTATGAACATCGCCGAACGCCGTGTGCCGCAGGATGGTCGTATCGTAATGAAGATGGGTAAAGGCGGCGTGGACATGCGTGTGAACTCCCTGCCCACCCAGTATGGTGAATCTGTGGTAATGCGTGTGCTCGACCGCAACAGCGTGAGCCTTAACCTCGATAACCTCAACCTCTCTCCCAAGCTTCATGAGTACATCGTCGACACGGTTAACAAGCCCAACGGCATTTTCGTCGTGACGGGTCCCACCGGTTCCGGTAAGACAACCACCCTCTATGCAGCTCTGCGCGAGATCAACACCGTCGACACTAAGATTCTCACAGCCGAAGACCCGGTGGAATACGATATCGACGGCATTGTGCAGGTACCCATCAATGAGGCCATCGGCGTTACTTTCCCCCGCGTACTGCGCGCCTTCCTGCGTCAGGACCCGGATCGCATTCTGGTGGGCGAAATTCGTGACCAGGACACCGCACAGATTGCCATTCAGGCCGCTCTTACCGGTCACCTGGTGCTCTCCACACTGCACACGAACGACGCTGCCGGTGCCGTAACCCGATTTGTGGACATGGGCGTACAGCCCTTCCTGCTCTCCGCCACAATCCTTGGTGTGTTGGCACAGCGACTGGTGCGTACCATCTGCCCCTACTGCAAGACAGCTTACAAACCCTCCAACACGCTGCTCAATCAGCTGGGCATCAATCCTGCACTCCTCGGGCAGCAGCAGTTCTACACCGGTGCCCGCTGCGACAAGTGCGCCAATACCGGCTACAAGGGACGTAAAGGCATCCACGAGTTGCTCAATGCCTCCGACCCCATCCGCGACCTCATCACCCAGAACGTGCCTTCCATCGTCCTGCGTCAGAAGGCTATAGAGCTGGGCATGACGACGCTGCGCGAAGACGGCATCCAGAACATCTTTGAGGGTAACACCACCATCGAAGAAGTGCTTAAGTACACTTAATTAGCTTGACGCCGCCTCTCGTATCTGCTATTTTTTATACGTAATTATCAATTTTCCGCAAACTTACACCAATCATTATGCCTAATTTCAAATATACCGCGCTGGATCAGAACGGCGTAGAGAAGACCGGCATCATCACGGCCGACAGCAAAATGGCTGCCGCCGAGATGATTCGTTCCCAGGGTCTGCTGCTTCGCGAATGCGAAGAAGCAGCCAAGGGAGCCAAACCCTCCGCTGCCAAGGAAGTTAAGAAAAAGGGAGCCAAGGGCAAGAAAGGTGATGCCGCCAAGAAGAGCGGCAAGGCCGGCGGCAGCGTGAGCCAGAAGGAGCTCATGGTATTCACCCGTCAGCTTGCCACCCTCATCGATGCCGGTCTGCCGCTGCTTCAAAGCCTCAATGTGCTCAACAAGCAGGAGCCAAATCCCAATCTTCGTGCCACCATTGGCGCCATTGGCGAATCCGTACAGGGTGGTTCCACTTTCTCAGAGGCTCTCTCTGCCTATCCTAAGATGTTCAACCGCCTCTTCGTCAACATGGTGAAGGCCGGTGAGATTGGCGGTGTGCTGGAAGTCGTGCTCAACCGCCTTGCCGAATACCAGGAAAAGGCCAACAAACTGCGCGGTAAGGTATCTTCGGCCATGGTGTATCCGCTCATCATCATGGTTATTGCCGTGGGTATTCTTATCTTCCTGATGCTTGTTATCGTGCCCAAGTTTAAGGAAATGTTTGAAGGCCAGAACATGGAGCTGCCGGCTCTCTCCGAATTCGTGTTCAGCTTCTCGGATAATTGCATGGCAGACAGCCTTATTCCCTTCGTACCCAATGCCGTAGTATTCATCGGCATTCTGATTGCCGCCATTGCAGGTCTCAGCGTATGGAAGCGTACCCCCAAGGGCGCTCGTGCCATGGATGCCTTTACCCTCAAGGTTCCCAAGCTGGGACATCTTGCCCGCGTGAATGCCGTTGCACGTTTCTCCCGTACCTTCGGCACCCTGGTATCCTCCGGTGTACCGATTTTGCAGGCTCTCATGATTACCCGAGACACAGCCGGCAACATCATCGTGGCCGATGCGGTGAACAAGATTCATGATTCCGTACGCGAAGGTGAATCCATCGTAACCCCCATGAGCTCTGCCAACAACATCTTCCCGCCCATGATGATTTCCATGGTGGACGTGGGTGAGGAAACCGGTCAGCTGCCAGACATGCTCATGAAGGTAGCCGAGGTATATGATGAAGAAGTGGACAACAGCGTGACCGCACTGACAGCCATGCTTGAGCCGCTCATGATTGTCTTCCTCGCTGTTGTGGTGGGTGGTATCGTGCTCGCCATGTTCATGCCGATGATGAAGATTATGGAAAGCGTGTAATGCACACCCTGCAGAGCGACATGAAACTCCTTAACAACTGTACCCGCAAAGGGTTCACCCTGATAGAGGTACTCGTAGCCATTGCTATTCTGGCAGGTCTTGCTGCCTTGGGCTGGCAAGCCAAAGGCTGGGTAGACAGCAAGCAGATGAATACTCTGGCTCAATCCCATGTGGGCATGCTTGCTCAGGGAATGAATGCCTATCGCTCGGACAATGGTGACATCCTGCCGTATGGCAAGGGCGATGCCGTGAGTTCCACCATCCTCTACTCGGCACTCTACTGCGACTGGGACAGCGATGGGAATCCCGATAAAGATGAGAATGGCAGCACGAGAATGCCATACTGCGAGCAGCTCATCGTCATCGAGAACACCAAGTCCAAGGAGAGAGAAGAAGGTATCCCCTGCATCAAAGTCAAGGTAAACGGCAAGGATTCCAAGGGCAAGCGCATCAAAGGCAAGCGCTATGCTATCATCGACCCCTGGAATCAGCCCTACCGCTACCGCCTCGGCTGTGAAGTGATGGATGAAGACGGCAAAACCGGTATGGGTATCAACCCCGACTTTGACATCTTCTCCCTCGGACCGGATGGCAAAGGAGATGGCCTGACAAAGGACGCCGAGAATAGCGACAACGTGTCCAACATCCAGGTCTGGTAACACACACAGCATACCGGATAATCACCCCTTACTCCCGCACCCGTATCCGCCAAAGACAGATACGGGTGCATTTTTTAGCTATGAAGACATACCTAAACGCGCTCTTTCTTTCCACCTTATGCCTGCCGCTGGCAGGATACGAATCGCCGGCAGAGCCGGCCGTTGCACCGGCAAACGCTCTGGTAAAACGTGTCACACCACAGTTTGCCGCCCATATTGTTTTCCGCCTCGCCCCGGAGCTAGCATCCCCAGTCATAGAAGGCAAGGGGCGCCGCCTTGTCATCTCCGCAGCCAATGTGCGGGAATGCATCCGCGCCTATGGTTATTACCTGAGAAACATGGCGCATGTGCATTTCTCCTGGAATGGCGATAACAGCAGTGCCGCTCAATTCGTCATCCCCACACGAAAGGTCGTGGTACCCAATGCCCGTCCCTTCAATTACGCCTTCAACTACTGTACGCTCAGCTACACCACCGCCGCCTGGGACAAAGCGCGCTGGGAACGAGAACTGGACCTCCTGGCCCTCAACGGTGTGCAATATGTGCTGGTGACCTCCGGTCTGGAAAAAGTCTGGCAGAATGTTCTCAGCGAGCTGGATTACCCCGCAGAAAAAATCCGCCAATTCATTCCGAATCCCTGCTATTCGGCCTGGTGGAACATGGGCAACATGGAAGGCGAAGGTGGCCCGGTAAGCCAGTCACTCATCGACAGCGAGGCAGAGCTGGGCCGCTTCATGGTGGAGCGCATGAAATCCCTCGGGATGGAACCCGTGCTGCAAGGCTATGTAGGCTTTCTTCCCCACGACTTTCCGCAGGAGGGGCTCAACGGCAAACTGCTGCCCCAGGGGCGCTGGTGCGGATATCCCCGCCCCTGCGTGCTGCAACCCACAAGCCCCGCCTTTGCAGACATAGCAGCCCTGTGGTACAAGCACCTGCATGCTGTTTACGGCACAACGGCCAAAGCATACGGCGGCGACCTCTTCCACGAAGGCGGGCGCAAGGGCAACACCGCTCTGGACGAAGCAGCCCGCTGCGTACAGAAAGCCATGCAGGCCGCTTCCCCCGGCAGTAAATGGCTTCTGCAGGCCTGGGGGCATAACCCCGACCCACGGCTTCTCTCCGGTACCGACCCGCAGAACACCATCATTCTGGCGCTGCAAAAAGACCTCACACCCAAAGCCCAGGTGAATTTCAACTACGCCGGCCGCCCCTTTGTATGGTGCGAGCTATCCAACTTTGGCGGCAAACATGGAATGTTCGGCGGCATGGATGTGCTCGAAAACCTCACCACAGAGACCAGCAATGCTATCGGCATCGGCATGATATCCGAGGGGCTGGAGACAAGTCCCTTCTTCTACGAACTTGTCTGGACCCGCATGAACACGCCGGGCCGGATTGACCGCACGGACTACATCCGCAACTATACCCGAAACCGCTATGGTAGCACAGACGAGCGCCTGCACCGAGCTCTGCATCTGCTGGCGGCCGGCATCTTCACACCGGACAAACGCCGCGAAGGCAGTCTGGAGAACATCATGTGCGCCCGCCCCAACCTCAATGCCCGCAAGGCTTCCACCTGGGCCGCACCGGGTATGTACTACAAGCCGCAGGATATTGTCGACGCTGCCAAGCTCTACCTGGAGGCTGGCAAGGCGGCAGGCCGCAAACTGACGGAGCTGCCCACCTTCCGCCACGACCTCGCAGACCTCTGCCGCCAGGTATTGTCAGATAGGGCGCGTGCCTGCCTGCCCAGGTGCAAACAGGCATTCGATAGAAAGGATGCCCGAGCGTTCCGCCAGGAGAGCGAAGAGTTCCTGCAGCTCATCCGCGACTGCGCTGCCGTGCAGGCAACCACAGAATACCACCTGCTGGGCCGATTCATTGATGGCGCACGCGGGCGTGGTGCCACCCCCGAAGACAAGAGGGCTATGGAACAGGCTCTGCGCCAACTCATTTCCACCTGGAGCCCGGAAATCGGCGTACTCAATGACTACGCGCACCGCCAGTTTGCCGAAATGCTCGAGCATTACTACCTCCCGCGCTGGCAAACCTTCTTCCGGGCTCGCTGCATGGAACTGGCAGGCCAAGCTACAGAGAAAACTGAGATTATCCGCGGCACAACCGAAAACAACGGCGAAGCTGTCGAACACGCCACTGAACGCAATAGCAGTCTGGAGAAAATTGAAAAGGGCTTCAAGACAGCCGATTTGCCCCTGCTCCACAGCCCGCAGGGTAACATTATGAAGCTGGCCGAAAAGATTCTCCGAGACACCATAAAAAACAAAACAAACTGAACACTAAAGCAGTCTACTATCTCCTCGCATTCGCTTGCATGAGTTGACAGGCCTTTGCTCCGGTCGGCTCGCGTGTCATAATTCAAATGCGATTGTCCCGGGGTGTCTTGCTGTGCGCTTGACAGGGGGGAGTAATTTGCATAATATATAGCACAGAAATGACAGCCGCCATGCAACAGATTATTGAATCCATAGGCAAGTACCTTCTGGCTGTGGTCAGCCCCCTCATTAAATATCCGGACAAAGCGCAACTACGCGTGGGTTCCAGCGAAGAGGGGGATATGCTGCGTTTCCGTCTGGTGCTGGAACCGGGAGATATCCCCCGCATCATTGGCCGCAACGGCATGACAGCCTCTGCCATACGCTCCCTTGCCAAAGCGGCGGGAGAAAAAGCAGGCGTCAAGGTGGTGGTACATATTCTTTCGCGCGAAGAGCTGGAAGAAGAAAGCTGACGCTCCAGCCCCGAACGGCCCATGCAACAGGCCCTCTTTCAGGAAGAAACCCCACGCCCTGCAGCCCGTGTGCTGGTGGACGGCCTGAATGATATGGTGCTGGATTATTCCATTCCGGAGTCCATGCAGGGAGTGACCCGAGGCAGCCGGGTGGAAGTGCCGCTGCGCAGTCGCTCCACCACCGGCACTGTTATCAATCTTGTGGCGCCGGATGCAGAATGGGGCCACCGCCTCAAACCACTTACGCGGCTCATCGATGACACGCCGGCAGTAAGCCCGGTGCTGATGGATATGGCCGAATGGGCCGCACGCTATTACGCCGTGCCGGTGGAGCAGATGATACGCTGCATTGTCCCGGAGCCGGTGCGCCGGGAACGCCACGAGGAAAAAACTCGCAAGGTGGCAGTACTGCTCAAATGGCCGGATGATGATACGCTCAACAAAATCAATGCCCGCGCACCGCGCCAGGCCTCTATTCTGCGCTACCTCCACAATGGAGAGAACAAGCGCGAACCACTGGCGGACCTGGGAGGCACTGCCTCGCTGCCTGCATGCCGCTCACTGGAAGCCAAGGGTTATATACGCATAGAAGAAGAAGCAGTGCACCGTGACCCCGCCGGTAATGAAGAGTTTGCGCAATCTTCCCCGCTGGAGCTGAACGAGGAACAGGCCGCAGCACTGGAAAAAATTATAGCGGCCTGTGATAGCGCAGACAGCAAGCCTCTGCTGCTGCAGGGTGTTACCGGCTCAGGCAAAACGGAGGTGTACCTGCAAGCCGCAGCTCACGTGATGAAAAGCGGGCGCGGCGTGCTCATCCTCGTGCCGGAAATATCTCTCACGCCGCAGACCATGGCGCGTTTCAAGAGCCGCTTTGCGGACACACCGGGGGCGGTGGCCATCCTACACAGCGCCATGAGTGATGGCGAACGCTTTGACGAATGGCACGCTATCCACCGCGGCCGGGCCCGCATCGCCATCGGCCCTCGCTCCGCCCTCTTTGCACCGGTGCAGAAGCTGGGGCTCATCATTGTGGACGAGGAACACGATTCCTCCTACAAACAGGAAAACGCCCCCCGTTACCATGGGCGCGATCTCGCCGTGCTGCGAGCCCGTATGGAAGGAGCCACGGTCGTGCTGGGCTCCGCCACCCCATCGCTGGAGAGCCTGCACAACGTCAACTGCGGCAAATACAATATGCTGCGCATGGATAAACGAGCGGACGGCCAGCGCCTGCCCCTTACCCGCGTGCTGGACATGCGCAGCGAGCCTAAGGACAAGCGCAACCTCGGCATCCTCTCCGAACGCCTGCGTATGGCCATTGAGGACCGCCTGAACAAAGGAGAGCAGACCATCCTGCTGCTGAACCGCCGCGGCTTTGCCCGCGCCCTGCAATGCCCGGATTGCGGTCACGTTGTCACCTGCGAGCACTGCGCCCTGCCCCTCACCTATCACGCCACAGAGAACCGCCTTATCTGCCACCTCTGCGGCTTCCGCACGGTCGTACCACGCCGCTGCCCGGAGTGCCGGGAGAACAACATCCTGCTGGAAGGTTACGGCACTCAGAAAGTGGAGCGAGTGCTGCGCAACTGCTTCCCCAAGGCTCGCCTGCAACGCGTAGATGCCGATGTGACGGCCCGCAAAAATGCTCTGCGCGACATCCTGGCAGATTTCCGAGCGCACCGCATTGATATACTGCTGGGTACGCAGATGATATCCAAGGGGCTGGACTTCCCCGGCGTCACCCTGGTAGGTGTGCTGAACGCGGATTTAGGACTCTGCATCCCCGACCCCCGAGCTGCGGAGCGCACATTCCAGCTGCTCACACAGGTGGCCGGTCGAGCCGGACGCGGAGATATAGACGGCGAAGTCATCATTCAGACCTATACACCGCATGCTGCAGCCATTCAATACGCCCGCCGACACGATACGGACGGCTTTGCAGAAAACGAACTGGGGCTGCGTCAGCAATTCAACTTTCCCCCATTCCGCCACCTGGCGGTCCTCACTGTACGTTCTCCACGGGAAGAACTGGCAGACTTCTCCTTACGAACTCTGCACAAACGCCTTACGGCTCTTCTCCCCCCGGGCGTGGAAATCACAGAGCCTGCCCCGGCACCTATCGCCAAGGCTCACGGGCAATTCCGCTTTCAATGTACCATCAATGCCCTGAGTGCCCGTACCATTGCCGACATTGTTTCGCGCGAAATTACCCGTCTCAACGCCGGAGAGGATATTACCATCACGCTGGATATTGATGCCTACAGTTTTATGTAATCTGTAAGATTCTACTACTCTGCTCTGGGTGTATAGCCCCAATCATCATACTGCATGAAGAAGGACTCATCCGGAGACAGCATAGTGTACACCACGCCAAAGGAGGAAGCCACTATCGTTGCGGGGACATCCACCACGATGAAGCTAAGCCAGGAAAGCGGCGTTGTATACCAGGCGCGGTCATTCGCCTGCATGGGAGTAAGACAAACAACAGGGTCCGGATGCTCGGCATCCATCGGGCTGTATTTCATATAGGACATGAACGGCACCGTAGTCACCGTAGTAATTCCGGGTGTGGCGCCGTCGGGCAGCGCTGTCAGAAATTCATCGGCCGGATAACAGCTTACATCCCCCTTTACATCCACATAAACCGGCACACGCTCCGCACCTTCCACCGGCATGTATTCCTCCCGGTTGCTGGGGCACTGGTACCAGGCGAGTTCCGTATTCACTCGCTCCAGTCGGGTACGGAAACCTTTCACATACGTCTTGTCTCCGGCCTGGTAGAACTCCGGTTTGCACTTTCCCCAGCCGGGTATAATCACGCCCTCGCATTCCTGCCCGTGCAGAGCGATTGCTTCGGACGTCTGTACCTGGCACACGCAGGACGCCAATAGCATGTAAACAGGAAAAAGGACATAACATATAACTTTATTCATAGCGCCATCAGCATAGCATACAACGGCCATAGCTGTCCAAAATAGGTAAGCTCCCAAAAGTAGAGCATACCTATATCAAAGGATAGCGAAAATCATCAGCCGTTTTTTGCAAATAGATCCCCCTGGTGCAAATCAGGGGGCTTTGCATGTATGCTCTTATATGGGTT
>JAFQGF010000046.1 GCA_017415555.1 Akkermansia sp. | reverse complement strand
GGAACGCAACAAACAGAATCCAGATAAGGTACTCAGTCACCACGGGGGCAACTGCCATCATGTGTATCAGTATGGTGTTTATCATTGTTTTTACACCGCCTGATGATTTGCCGCACCAGGCGGCGCGGGCATTGTACAGCAGGGGCAGGCAACTGTCAAGGAATCTTAGCCCGTGGCAGGTTGATAAAAACGCACCCCGAAGCGGCTTCTTCATTCGCTCCGGGGTGCGTTCACCGGGTACACCCGCACCCGGCCATATCTCTTTGTCGCTCCTACTTGTGCGGCGGCGTAAACAACCTTGCCTGATTGTACCATGGTCGGCCATCAGGCTACTGCGCGATGGCCACGACGGCATTTATACCCATTGATGCAGGGGGCGGCGCATAAATCCACATAAATGCCCCCTGCCCCGGCAGACATCAGGAAGGAACGCTCACCGGGATTCTCCCCTTACCCCTGTACCACCTCAAAAAAGTAAGTCCGCCTAAGGGGTTACGACCTTAAACGGACTTCATCGGACTATCTTTTTTATAGTCTCGCCTGGATTCGAACCAAGACAAAGAGAATCAAAATCTCTTGTGCTACCCTTACACCACGAGACCACACAATGCCATCGCCCCCTTTGGGGCGTGCGGGAGGTTTGTACCATAATAGAGAGCTCGATGCAAGCCTAAAATGTAAAAAAACAGCCCCGTTGACAGAGCAAAGGGGCGGATACGGAAAGAAAAAACAAAAAAGACGCAAAAAATACTTGCTTTTTATAAAATAGTTGCTATTTTTTAATTATACAGCACATCTTGTGCAGGCTCAGAAGTACAACAAGCGGCTCTCCGCTCATCCGACATTATACAAAATATCGAAAACAATATGAAAATCATGCACATATCCATCGCCGCCGTGGCAGGGCTTTCCCTCCTGCTCAGTTCGTGCGTTGCCCCATACGATGGGTACGGCACCTTCTCGTACTCGACGAATGGCTACAGCTCATCCGTTGCCTGGACAAGTGCCAGCTACGATGCCAATGGGTTCCCGATATACGGTTACTACTACGGACGCCCCGTATATGGCTATACCTCCACCGGAGCTGCCATCTTCACGATAGCCGCCCTCACGGCACTGTGCTTTGTACCGAACTGGGGTCCTGCCCCTTGGTACCATGGGCACTGGCACTACCCGCCCCACATTCACAGAGTACCTGCGCCGCCCCACCATGCCCCGGGGCATCGCCCGGCATCCCGGCCACACGGGGGCTTGCACGCGCCTATTCATAAAAATCCGCATCAGGTACTGGGCAAGCCAAAGCCTCACCACCATGGGCACCACGGGGTACACCCCAACAACCGCCCCGGTCCGCAGGGGCGCCCGAGCATCGGCAACAACCGCCCCGGCCCACAGGGGCGCCCGAGCATCGGCAACAACCGCCCCGGTCCGCAGGGGCGCCCGAACATCGGCAACAACCGCCCCGGCCCGCAGGGGCGCCCGAACATCGGCAACAACCGCCCCGGCCCACAGGTGCGCCCGAACATCGGCAACAACCGCCCCGGCCCACAGGTGCGCCCGAACATCGGCAACAACCGCCCCGGCCCACAGGTGCGCCCGAACATCGGTAACAACCGCCCCGGCCCGCAGGTGCGCCCGAACATCGGTAACAACCGCCCCGGCCCACAGGTGCGCCCCAACATCGGCAACAACCGCCCCGGCCCACAGGTGCGCCCGAACATACAGGCTCGCCCGAATATGAGTAGCGCACGCCCTGCCTCTCCCCGCCCCACGCACATCAACCGCGTGAGTGGGAGCAGCCGCCCCGGCGGCATGTCTCACCACAGCTCCCGTCCCTCGGGAGGGCGCCCCCACGGAGGCGGACACAGACGTTAATCGCTCCTGCTGAAACTCCTGCTTTTACCACCGGCCGATACTCGGTTACCCGGGAATTGGCCGGTAGCTTTTTACGGACACAGCTTGTTACAATAGAATGACAGTTTGACGTTATAAAGACTTGCATGGAAATCAATTTTCTGATACGCTGTTGGCGTATGAAGAAAACACTTACCATGCTCAGCATGGGCGCCTGTGTGCTCTTGGCGCTCAACTCATGCAGAAGCACCTACGCAGATGAAGGAGACTTCGAGTCCGCCACGATGGCCAGCGACAGCATTGCCGATGGCGAGATGCCCCCGTGGCTCATTGATGACGTGGACGATGGCTGGGATGGCGGGCAGATTCCCGCCGGTGCCACCACCCACGAACACTATCCCATTCCCGAGCCCGGAGAAAGCGTTGCTTCCGTGTACGGCAGCGGTGCCAGCCAGGTACAGCCGCATGTTGCCGAACAGGGAGCGCGCGTACACGATACCCCCGGGGATGTGCATGTGGAGCGTCCTACCACAGCCATTGCGGCCAATACACCCGGCACCGCTCAGCACATCGGCATCCCCTCCCCGGACCCGGTAGCCAAACCCACTCCGGTCAGGAAGCCTTCCACTCAGAAGGCAACGGCCTCCACCAAGAAGCCCGGCAAGAAGGTTAAGAAACCCGCCAAGCGTTACACAGAGCCCACCATGCTCACCTACAAAGTGCGTAAGGGTGATAATCTGAGTGACATCGCCAAGCGCAGCCGCACCACCGTAGCCCAGATTAAGAAGGACTCCAAGCTGAAGGGGGACACCATCTATCCCGGTCAGATTATTAAGGTACGCTACATACCCAAGGACTACAAGCCGAGCAAGAAGAAGAATGCCGCCGCCAAGGTGCAGACGCACGTTGTGGCCAAGGGGCAGACTATCTCCGGCATTGCCAAGAAGTATGGCGTTCCCTACACGGACATTCTTAAGGCCAATGGCATGAGCCTGCGCGATGCTTCCCGCATCCGTCCCGGCAAACGCCTTGTCATCCCGGCGCCCGCCAAGAAATCCGGCCGCTGATTAAATACCTCCTGCGAAGCGAACAGCATGAAGCTCACACTCTCTCAACTGGCAGCTATCGGCGCGACCTGCGGACTCCTCTGCTCGTGCGGCAGCTCCAGACAACGCATTGATTACTCCTGGTTTCGAGACACTGTAACCGCAGCGCAGGAAGACGTGGTGACCGTGGAGGCAGGGGAAGGGCTGGCAGAAGCCCTTCCCGCCTCCGAGGCTCCGGATTTTACCCCCCCGCCGGCACCGTCGACACCGCCGAAGGCCACCCCGAAGGAGGCACCTCAGACCGTTGCCTCAGCCCCGGCAGAAAAGAAACCCCGCTGGTACGCCAGACTCTTTGGTCAGAACCAGAAAAAATCGGCTCCGCCCGCTGTTCAAGGCACCTACATGGTGCAGAAGGGCGATGTACTCTCGGCCATAGCCCGCCGCCACCGCGTGAGCACTGCGGCGCTGGCAAAAGCTAACAAGCTGGCCAACCCGAATGCTCTGCGCATCGGGCAGGTGCTTGTCATTCCGGGAGCCGGCACACAGGCACAGCCTGCAGCCGCCCCCGCACCGGTGGCACCGGCGACCGCACCGCCGTCTACACCGGCTCCGGCAGTCGCCCCGGCGCCCGCCCCCACCCCGGCAGCGCAGCCTGCTGCCGCGGCTAACTATTATACCGTATGCGCAGGCGACACACTTGCGCGTATTGCCCGCCGTTACAATACAACCATTCAGAAAATCATGCAGGCCAATAACATGACGGAGGCCCAGGCTCATCGTCTGAGTATTGGTCAGCGCATCCTCCTGCCCCGTAACTGATATGAAGAAATACCGCTTTCTTACCGCCACAATTCTGTGCGCCGCCCTCAGTGCCTGCGTGCAGAATTACGATGGAGCCAATGTACATGGCACCCAGGTACCCGTGCAACCCGAATTGCCGGCCTACCTCCGCATCAACCCCCTCACAGTCGAAGGCAAAAACCTGCCCACTTATGTGAACCCCTTCCCAGCCGGCACCTACGAGCACTTCGCCGCCATGCCGGCTTACCCCAACACAATGGATGACTATTGCGACGAGAAGCTGCTGGGGCAGCTTACCGCCAATAACTCCAAAATCATCGTCTGCCTGCCGCAGCAGCGCGCCCGCGTCTATGTGAACGGCCGCGTTGCCATGGACTGGCCCGTATCCACAGGTACCGCCGGGCACGAAACACCCACCGGCACCTTCCGCATCATCGAGAAGAAGGAAGAACACGCCTCCAACCGATACGGCCGCTTCGTCAATGCCAACGGCAAGACCACTAATTCCAACGCAGACACCGCCAACGGTATCCCGGAAGGCCAGAACTTTGTGGCCGCGCCCATGCCCTTCTGGCACCGCCTCACGCTGGACGGCGTGGGACTGCATGTGGGCAAGGTGGTGCCCGGCAAGCGTCTTTCGCACGGCTGCATCCGCTCCCCGCGCAAAGCCATCAAGAAGTTCTACGAGTACAGCGTGCTGGGCATGCCTGCCTACATCTCCTGCGCCGTGGAAGACTACCACCGCGGTGGAGCCCTGCGCTCCAGCGATGTGAAGTGGCGCCCCGGCGGTGACTACACAGACTTGGCACCCGGCCAGAGCGTAGTGCCCGGAGCCTCGCCCATGCCGGTAGCGCCTGCAGCTCCGGCTCAGCCGGCTGCGCGCGAAGTGCAGACTATCTGACAAAGAGTTCACCCCACCGTTCCCTCATGGTGCCGCGTACGCTCCGTGCTGCCAATGCGCTGCTGTACGGCAGCTCTGTGCTGCTGGTCATCGCTGCCGTACTGTATTGCGCCCTGTATAAAGACATGCCGGTCTGGCAGCTGTGGGGTGGGGTGGTGCTGAGCCTGGCGGCTGCAGTGTGGGGGCTGTACTATGTAACACTTAGCTACCGCATCACCGCAGAAGGCGTGAGCACCCACGCCTATCTGCAATGCACACGCCGCCTGCTCTGGGCAGATACCGAGCGTATCACCCTGGAGGAAAGCGACTCCAATGGCATAGCCAGCTGCCATATCATCCTGCACCCCAAGAGCGGCAAGCCGCTGCGCATCAGCAGCGATGTGCTGCCGCTGGATGATGTGCAGGAGCTGGCCGCAGACCTCCGCCACATCGGCCTGCTTCCCCCGGCGGAATCACAGGAGTCCGCCCCGGCCGACACCCCATAAGTCCCTGTCCCCCTCACGCCCAATTACTCGTACCATGCGAAAAAACACATTCACCCTCTGCATACCCGCTTTACTCGCCCTCAGCGGATGCGGCATTGCCCGGCCGGACACCCCACCAGCTCTGCCCGAAGGCATAGCCCATGCGGCCGGCATCATGCCGCTGTCAGATTCATGGGTCAGTTGCGCCCATTACCTCAGCGGCGAAAACTGCTGCCTGGAAGTGAAGCTGGACAGCGAAGACCTGCCCAGAGGCCGGACACTGGAGCTGCAGCTCTGCGGCACCCCATACAGTACCGCCTCCGGCAGCAAGTGGCAACAGCCCATCGCCACCATCAGCAAGCCGGGAAAATACATCTACAGCCTCAGCAAAAATGACTTCCGAAAAAGCGGAGGCCCGTATGACTACAGTGTCATCTACACCCTGCGCGATTCCAAAGGCAAAGAACTCGACAGCCAACACGACCGCCTCTCCGATTTCATCCCGGGCCCGGGCTGGGAAGCCTATTATGAAAAGGAAAACCGGGAACGCCTGCAGCAGTTGCAGAGCGCCGCAGAACGCTGCGCCACCATGCGGCTGGTGCTCACCTACCACGAACAAGGAATCTACGGCACAGAAGTGGCACTCCCCCTCCATGCGGATGATGCGGAAGAACTACGCCGCCTCATCGGCCGCATGCGCCCCATCAAAACGCACCTGCACGAAATCATCCCCTTATGGCATACAGAGTTGATTCTTCTGAACGCCGAAGGCAAAGAGCTGGAGCGCATGGATCCCTCCGATGTTGTCGGCGAGAAATACGTCAGCCCGGAAGACCTGGCCAGCCTGTCATGCTACGCCCTGAGCAATGAGGACGCAGCCATCTGGAAGCGTATCACCCTCGGGGTGGAAGTCAAAGCAGCCATCGATACCGCCGTGCAGAAAGCACAGGAAAACCGCCGCCAGCGCCCCCGCAAACGCAAGTAAACCGCCATGCCAGCAAAACGCCGCTCCCTCCTCCTGCCCGCCCTGTGCCTGCTCTCGGCGTGCACCTCCCTGCCGCAGTGGGACTTCTTTGCCCTGCTGCCCACAAAGGGACAAAGCAGCACCACCACACTTCACCCGCACCCCGACTACAAGCCCCTGCTCTCCTATACCTTCTACAGAGAGGGGCAAAACGCCATCGTGGGCATCACATACGGGCCGGACTTCCACAGCAGAGGCTACCGCGTGGTTCCCGAGTTGGTGCGCCGGGCATACGGCAGCCTGTGGGGGCGTACCCGCACAGAATCCCTGGCAGACTGCGCCACCGACTCGGCAGAAGATACACTGCGCCTCTGCATACCCGCAGAGCGGCTGAGGCATAGCGGAGGCCCGTGGGACTACACCCTACGCCTCAACCTGCTCTCGCCCGAGGGGAAAATACTGCGGCACATCGATGCCCGGCTGAACGATGAATGCCCGGAACCCGGTGCCCTGAGCCACAACCCGGACCTGTTCGACCGCACCTATTCGCGCAACAGCCGCAGTCTGCAGCACCTGCAACAGGCAGCCGCCCGCTGCGCAGCCGTGCGCCTGCACTCTCAGGATTTTCTCTCCGACAAAGAAGTCAATAAATTCCTGAGCCGGGAAACCGGCTCCACCCTCTGCCGCCTCATTGCCCGCATGCAGCCGGTTCATACACAGATAATGACCGTAACTCCCTCCGGCACCTGTACCCTGCATCTGTTGAATACCCATGGTGCAGAACTGGCAGAAATCTCCGTCTACGATGTCACCGCTGCCGAAAACATCAGCCCGGAAAACGTGGGGAAGCAGAAGCGCTACAAGCTCAGCAACGACGACGCTGCCACCTGGTTCCACCTTATCAAGCAGAACAGCGAGTAAAAAATGCTTGAAACCGGCTAATTGTTAATTTTTTCACAAAAAAAGACTTTTCAAACGGAAAGTTTTTTGCTATAGTCCGCGCGTCTGACCCGCAGGAAGCGGCCGAAAAGCAGCCGGAGCGGAACCCAGACTGACCACAAATATGTCTGATTACACTACACGAGTGCTGGAGCAGGTGCGCGCCAAAAACGCCGCCGAGCCCGAGTTCCTGCAGGCAGTGCAGGAGGTATTCTCCACTATTACCCCCGTACTTGCAGCGAACAAAAAATACGAGGACAACTGCATCCTCGAGCGTATCGTAGAGCCCGAACGCACCATCATTTTCCGAGTGCCGTGGGCAGATGACAACGGTAAAATACACGTCAACCGTGGCTACCGCGTGGAGTACAACAGCGCCATCGGCCCGTACAAGGGCGGTCTGCGCTTCCACCCCTCCGTAAACTTGGGTATCCTCAAGTTCCTCGGTTTCGAGCAGATTTTCAAAAACTCCCTCACTACCCTGCCCATGGGCGGTGGCAAGGGCGGTGCCGACTTTGACCCCAAGGGGAAGAGCAATGCCGAGGTGATGCGCTTCTGCCAGAGCTTCATGACGGAGCTGCAGCGCCACATTGGCCCGGACACCGACGTACCCGCCGGCGACATCGGCGTGGGTGCCCGCGAAATCGGCTACATGTTCGGTCAGTACAAGCGCCTGCGCAACGAGTTCACGGGCGTGCTCACCGGCAAGGCTCTCAACTGGGGCGGTTCCCTCATTCGCCCGGAGGCTACGGGGTATGGTACTGTTTACTTCGCCCAGAACATGCTTGCCACCAAGGGTGACGACCTGCAGGGCAAAGTGTGCGTTGTTTCCGGCAGCGGCAACGTGGCTCAATACCTCGTGCAGAAGCTCAATCAGCTGGGTGCCAAGCCCGTCACCATGAGCGACTCCAATGGCTACATCTTCGACCCGGAGGGTATCTCCCTGGAGAAGCTGGAGTGGATTATGGAGCTCAAGAACGTGCGCCGCGGCCGCATCAAGGAATACGCCGATGCCTTCCCGAGCGCTCAGTACTTCGAGGGACAGCGCCCCTGGAGCGTGCCGTGCGACTGTGCCTTCCCCTGCGCCACGCAGAACGAAATCAATGGTGCCGAGGCTGCCACCCTCATCAAGAACGGCTGCAAGCTTGTGGCTGAAGGCGCCAACATGCCCACCGATCTGGAAGGCATCAACGCCTATCTGCTGGCCAAGATTCTCTACGGTCCGGCCAAGGCGGCCAACGCCGGTGGCGTAGCCACCTCCGGTCTGGAAATGAGCCAGAACAGCATGCGCTTGAAGTGGAGCGCCGAGGAAGTGGACGAGAAGCTCTTCGGTATCATGAAGAATATCCACGAGAACGCCTACAACCACGCCCGCGAGTTCTCCCCGGACTCCACCGGCGACTTCACCAACTATGTAGCCGGTGCCAACATCGCCGGTTTCGTGAAGGTGGCCGACTCCATGATTGACCAGGGGCTGGTATAAAGTTACCATTTCACAGAACATCAAAAGCCGCAGTCCGTTGCAGACTGCGGCTTTTTTGTGTACAAGAGAGGTGAGCTACACGCGCAGGAAAATGCGGTGGCGGTAGAGGCACCACAGCAACAGCCATAGCAGCAGCAGGCTGAGGAATGCATGCCAGAAAGCGGCTGCCTCAGCGGGCTGAGCCAGGCCGGCAAGGCCATAGACGAGCGGATGAGCCACGCCCCACCAGATGCTGTGCCCATGCGGCCCGTGTACCTCCGTGAGCAGATAGGCCAGCAACGCATTGCACCCCACCACCTGCAGGGGGTAAGCCAGGCGAGAAGCCACTGCACCGCTGCAGTCGAACACCAGGTGAAAAAGCGCCATCAGCAGCACACACCATCCCCCTGCCCAGAGCACGCAGGTTGTGGTGTAAATGTGTTTGATGAGGGGAGTGTCGTACTCCAGCAGCAGGGCTCCCCCCAGGCAAAGCGCACCGGATAGGCTCAGGACACACACGGCACGCCAACCGCGATGTTCCGATATCACCTGCCCACACATACTGCCCATGAGGGTAAGAGCGCCGAAAGAAAGAGCGGTCAGAATCCAGCTATAGGGCGTACCATCCTGCCAACGGCCCTGCAACACATGGTCTATGTAGATTGCCAGGTTTTGCTGCGGTTCGAACAGCCCGGCAGCCCGCCCCCCGAATGGCACAAAACGCAATAGCGCCCAATAGCTTGCCATACAAAGCAAACACACTGCCAATTGAACCCTCAGACGCGGGCTGCACATGAGCACCACAGCCGCGATGAGGTAGCCCTCTGCTATAGCCTGCAGGGTATTGCAGAACAGGCTCATCCCCTCAGGACGAGCACTTGCCAACCCGCCCTGCACCAGCATACCCAGCACAAAGAGAAGCGCTACGCGCCGTACCACACGCCACGCTGTAGCCAAGCGCCAGGCAGGCCCCCCTTTCTGACGATATTTGGCAAAGGCAAAGGGCATACTGGTCCCGGTGATGAAGATGAAAAGCGGCATCACCAAATCCCAACAGGTGAATGCCCCACCCCACTCCGCGTGCGCGAATTGCGCCATCACCCACTCGGGCACGGCCTCACCGCCCTGCCAGCGCAGCAGGAGATTCAGCGCCGTAGCCCCGCCGCAGAGCAACAGCATGTCAAGACCACGGAGAGAATCAATGCTGACGATTCTGGACATGTTAATTTAGAAGGCACAACGGATAATGGACAATGGACAATGGACAATGGACAATGGACAATGGACAATGGACAACGGACAACGGACAACGGACAATGGACAACGGATAATGGACAATGGACAATGGACAATGTACAATTTTGAAGGTACGATTTACAAGGTTCACATCATCGTTCTAACTTACCTCGAGTTGTTTTTACTGCTGAGGTTAAAATAGCGGTAATCTGCCTTGCTTCATCAAGCAATGAGGAAAGCTCGCTTAATACCATTATATGGCTATCGATTAACAGTTCGAGCCAATAAATCGTTTCGTCTGCTTCTTCCTCACATATTTTCATTTTATTCAGGAAATCCCGCTCACTTTTTCCCAGGCAAGCGGCTCGGTAATTGGCGCCAACAGAAGTACCGGAGCGAAGCATCTGCTTACCTATAACTTTCGCAGCCCCGCCCTTCGTTTCCAGTGCATTGTAAAGGCACACTATGCGTAAGGCAAATAATTTCGTGCGATTTTGAAACTCTCGCTTTTTCATATCTCCACTGGCCTCACCTTACGCATATGCGCCATACACATTGCACCTTGCCTATTGAACATCAATCATTGTCCATCACCCTTTGTCCATTGTACATCGTCCATTGTACATCGTCCATTGTACATCGTCCATTGTCCTTTGTACATTGTCCTTTGTACATTGTCCTTTGTACATCGTCCATTGTCCTTTGTACATTGTCCTTTGTACATTGTCCATTGTCCATTGTCCATCGTCCTTTGTACATTGTACATTGTCCATTGTACATTGTCCATTGTACATTGTCCATTGTACATTGTCCATTGTACATTGTCCATTGTACCTGCACATTGCGCCTCAGCGCAATGTGCAAGTTCCTTCCATGGCCACGATATCGAAGGGGGCAAGCTTAATCTCGATGGGGGTATCCACATCGATAGGCTTGTCCATAATGGGCAGACGGGTCTGGTCAGCAAAGGAACTGCGCAGAGTCACCGTGCCCTTAAGGGTCTGCGGCACATCCAGAATCCGGCGCAGGGTCCCCTTGAGCACCTTTTCATGCTTAGAAGAGTTACGCAGGGACAGGGTGCACTTGGTCTTATTCCAGGCAGCCCAGCCATAAATATCCCCGTCCTTCTTCTTTTTATCCCAGGGGTTACCGCCCACCCAGTGGGTATCGGCCAGCACGTCAGCGTTGCGGCGCACCCAGGCAATGCAGCTTGCCAGCTCATCCCAGAGCACGCCGCCCTGCTGATTCATAAGCTCCGTGTCGGTGTAAATCTCCTGCAAGCCGGAACCGCTGGTGAATGCAGTGCGCATCTCCTTCACGCAGTTGGCGGGGTCATAGCTCATGACGCGGGGCGGACCATTCTTAGTGATGATGGTACCGTGTATCATGAGGGCATTGATGGGGAAGAGCGGAGCCCCCTCCACAAATACCTCGTGTACCAGTCGGTCGCGGTAGGTAATCCAGCGGTCGCGGGCATCGCCCATGTTGCCAATCTGGTCGAAGTCGTTCTCCTGGCGCCAGATGGAATCTGCATACATGAACCAGAACGGACTGGCCCACGTACCCACCGTGGTGTTCAGATAAATGTCGGGGCGTGCCTCGCGCAGGGAGGTCAGCACTCGCAGTATGCCCTCGGCGTCCTCCAGCGCACCCGGCCCCTTGGCATGGAACTTGGTGGATATGCCGTCGAACTTGAAGTAGCGCATGTCATAGTTCTTCACCATGTAAGTGCAGCGCTCCACGAAAGCATTGAAGTATATGGGGTTGGAGAGCTCAAAGTTTGCGATACGGTTATTCGGGTGAGTCTTGTTCCAGTAGGCTATACGCATGCGCTTGCTCTTGCCGTATCCACCCACCGGGCCCAGCCAGGTACCCATGCCGCAATCCATGGAGGTTGCCACCTCGTTGAGCTTGCTAAAGCCATTCGGGAACCCCACGTGGAAGTCCCACAGGCTGTTGAAGTCGTCCCAGCCGTCATCCAGCACGTAGGCATCGAGCTTCACGCCACGCTTCTCATAGAGCTCCTTCTTCCAGATGTTGAGGATATCCATGGAAATCTTCTCGCTGGTGCGCTTGCGCGGATCTTCGTAGTCATGCACACGGATACCCACCTCATACCAGTCATTGTAATGTACCATCGTGCGGTAGGGCACGGGCTTCTCGCGCTCGATGTAGCTCAGGAACGAGCGGCGCTGCTGCCCGGGGGCAAACAGGCCGATGACGGAGTTCACCTTCCATGGGGTTTCGGGCAGCAGCTTGGTCTTGCGCACCCAGCTGCCGCGCACCATATCCTCGGGCACGGTGGCGCCCTCCTCCTCGGGGTTACCCATGGCAAGGGAGAGCGATATACGGCCGCTGCTGGTCACCGGCTCCGTCTTCTTTTCCACCCAATAGCGCAGGTGGTAAGTGCCGGCTACCGGCACAATCATGTGGTATTCGGCACCCTCGGACTTGTGCCCGGTGTAGCCGGGGTGTACATCCTCGGCAATCACCTGTCCGGCGGTTGTCACCAGCTGCACTGCCACGATGTTCAGGCGGTTGTTACCGCGCTCGTACTCAAAATCAACCACCAGCTCGCCCGGTTCCACGAAGTTCACGGGGCCCTCTGCCACCAGCAGGTCGCGCAGGGTGGGGCCGTTCTTAGCGTCGAACTTATTGCCGTATACAGGCACAAAACTCTCGGGCACATTGAACACGTTGCCAAACATCTGCGGGGTCCATGCCTCGGCGTTCCAAGCGTCCTCCTGTGCAGCACCATGCTGGCCTACAGACATGACCGACATCGGAGTCTCCAGCCCCATGAAGAGCTTGTCTGTCACGACCACAGTACCGTTGGTCGTGTTGCCGGAGATGGTGGGGATACCGCCCTCCGCCGTGGGGATGACCTGCAGCGGGGTGATGGTATTGAAGAACACCGGCTTGCCGGCGGACTTGATGGTGTACTCCTGGCGCAGATAGTGAGAGCCATCGCGCAGTACGGCGCGCCACTCAACAGAGAAGGCACCATCCGGAGCGGTGAAGGTGGTGCTGATAGCCTTGCCCGGAAGCTGTTCCGAGATGGTCAGCGAACCACTATCGGGCGTCAGGTCAACAACTTGCGGAGCCGCGGCCACCATGCCGGTGGAGCTCAGCTTGCTCTTGTCGGCCAGCGTTATCTCGAACACCGGCCCACCCCCGTTCACCAGCAAAGTGCCATCGGCGGCCTTCAATCCCCCGAACGTCACCCCGCCATCCTTATACTCAAAATCAGCACTCAGCAAGTCATTGCTCACCGTATAGGTCGCGCCGCGCACCTCCGCCTGCGCCGTGCCCGGATTGTTCCCCGGGTATTCCACAGCCGCCGTGCTCACGCCCACCGCTGCTGCCATCATCGAAAGAATAAATAAACTATTACGCATAACAACTCTGTGCTTTTAGCACCTAACACACTACCATATCAGCCTCACCTTGACAAGAAAATTCTACAAATTAGCACAGATTACCATCGATTTTCACGGGGTTCCAAAAATGACTCGAAAAGGGTATCAAGCGACATAGAGTCATCGTATCCTGCATGAATTCCCGCGCAAGGGCATCACAAGCCCGCCTATCGGCAGTCATCGTTCATCAACCCAAATCCGCTCATAGCCATTGTTTTTTTCATTCGTAAACGCGTTGGAACAATGACACAGCGTTGCTTTCAGAATACATAATCGGCGTTTGGACGAGAGACCGCGAGCCGCAGGCGAGCGGAAATCAGCCCCTCCCGAGGGGGCGAAAGAACTCAGGCAGGGGCAAGCGAACGATAGTGAGCGCCGCCCCTGCTAGAGATGGAAAATAATTTAGAGCCCCGTGAAACGGGGTGACAGAAAGCGATGAATCAAAGTATTGCAACGCTTTTCCGTCTCCGCTAAAGCTTCGCCGAGACAGGCTTTCGCCGCAGGTTCCCTGGGCTTTGTTGCCTTTTGCTGCATTGCAGGGGTTCCGCGGCTCTGCCGCTCCACCACCTGACTGAGTTCTTTCGCCCTCGGGCTCTTGCATCAGGCTCGCCCGGAGGCTCGCAGGCGCCAGCCCGCCGAACTTGCCATTCGTAAATCGTAAACATGTGCCCCGCTGGAGCATTCTTCATGCTCACCCGCAGGGCGTATATCGCGTCGGTCGTACCCACAAAAGCCGCCGTCTGCAAAGACGGCGGCCTTTCGTTCGCGGTCTTTCTCCCGCCGACCTAATGAGGCTTTAGCGGCGGCGACGGCGTGCCGCCAAACCAGCCAGTGCCAGCAGAGAAAGCGTGGCAGTGGTCGGCTCGGGGACCACACCAATGTACACCGTGCTGGAACCATTCGCAGGCGTGAAGCCCAGGTAATAGTCATCGAGGTTCAGGCTACCATTGCCGATAGTGAACAGTGTGCTCAGGCTTATGCCATTGTCAGCTGTCAGCTCCTCGGTTATCTCATTACCACCCACAAACAGACCACCCTTCAGCTCAAAGAGATTCAGCATCGCAATGCCGTTCTGACTCAGAGATGAAATGCCGGTAAGCACATCACCAGCCAGAAGCATGGCCCCGGTTGACGGAAGCATCAAATCGCCGACAATCGACACCAGGCTCTCACCATCAACACCATTCAGTGTCAGAATGGAGGCATTGCTCAGGTTCAGACTGGCAGTAACGGTGGCTCCGCCTTCCAGCGTGGCTCCCTGGCTGCTGCCCGTGGTGGAGGCCACAGCCGCAGGGCTGCCTACTACCACAACACCATTATCCCCAAGCTTCAGCTCAGCATCAGCCTTCACTTCCAGGTTAGATACAGCCAGATTGGTTGTGCTCAGCTCCATCAGGCCCTTCCGTACTTCCACTGCACCGGTAAAATCAGTCACAGAACCGGTCATCTTCAGTGTACCCACGCCATCCTTCACAATCTTGCCGGAACCGGCAAGCGGGTTTACAATGGTAATGGTACGAGCTGTCGTTTTATCATTGGCATCTGCGGTGTCGAAAATGGTACCTGTACCCTTGCCAACAAACTGGAATGCTTCCGGAGTATAGTTCGAATTAATAGTCGTAGTCCAATTTGCAGTAGCGCCGACAACACCATTACCGAAAAGTAAGGTCATAGCATCTGCGTTGCCTCTGTGCGCGGTGTCTTTGATACCCTCACTACCAATATTAATTCTGGCCTTTCCGTCACCATCTGCGGAGCCAAGCACTATACGGCCATGTAAGTCTCCATAAACCTCGTGCTCACCAGCCCAGAAGTTAAGACCATTAACCGTAGCTTCACCCGAAGCCACTTCAAATGATCCCTGCTTTCCACCTATACGTACAACTGAATTTTTAGCAACTAACTCGCCACCATCAACCTTGATTGTCGCATCACCATCATCGGCCAGACGAAGCTCACCTTCTGCTATCGTAGTCGTTCCGCTGATATTCAAAATACCATCCCGAACCTGCAGCGATTTTGCATTCACAGTCCCCCCCAATGCAACCGTACCGCCATCCGTCTTCTTCAGCGCTGTATTGGACGCATATATATTGTCTGCGATAAGAGCTTTCTCGGGGGCTGTAACTCCACCATACGCACGGATTTCACCATTGGCTCCATCAAAATAGATATCACCAATATTGGCATCACCAATGTTATAGGTCTCACCGCTCTTCTGATTCTTCAGCACCAACATGCCATTGCCGGCAAGATGCAAATCGGCACCGCCAAGATTACTCCTAGATGATGGGAGCTCTGTCGAGCTGCTGTTATTATTCAGATTATATGCAAATACCCCATTGATGTAAACAGCCCCTACAGAACTGCCCTCGGAAAGAATGATTCGCGAATCTCCGTCAGCCCTCCAATTGTCAGACATGGTGAGATGCAAAGACGTAGTCTTATCACCTGTCAGCTTAATTCCCAGGAAATTATTTTTCTGAGACATGATAGTAAGCGACGAATCGGCAGCCATGTTGACAGTGTAGTCAACCCCATTCCCCACTACGACATCCTTGACCAATATATTCCCCTGCAACGCGGCGGAACCATTACCGGCAAATGTCACATGGTCTCCATTCAGGAAAGACGTATCTGTATCATCGCCACCGACCACTTTCCACCCAGCGGCACCATGTTTCCATGTGATATCGCCGGAAGTCCAAAGTGAGGCATTATCATATTTTGCACCGGTGAAGGAAACAGTCAGACCCGCTCCGTTTTCTCCATACGTCAGAGAGTAAGCGCTATCATCCATCTTCATCCTTGTAGCCTTATCGATAACCGTCACCGAATTAAGATTCTGCTGCAGATTGATAGTAGAATCAATAATCTTCTGTGTAAACGTCCCCACTTCGTAGGTACGATTCAGGACACCATCAGTTACCGAAGTTGCGAGATACTGCACATGCCAGCCCTCACTCGGCTTGGTAACAGAACCAGCTGCAGTTATGTCAATATGACCCGTAGTATCTATCTGCCAGTTCTGCCAAGCCTTACCATCGTTGATAGACAGATTCGCATTTGTGAGAGTAAGCTTTCCTCCAACATATACGTTCGCGGCGGTAGGATCATCAGTATTTTTTAACTGATTACCAAGCGAAGTCGTCAGCTCAGATCCTTCTTCCACATAAATGGCACCACCCCAACGACCAAGAGTACAAGAGACAACGCTGTCACCAATAACCTTAATGCCACCCGAATCTGCAGTATCAACACCATCACCACCTGAAACATTCACTGATACCCCATCAAAGACAAGAACCGGTCCATTTCCCCCACTAGGATGGTTGGGAACCCCTCCGCTCCAGTTTGTTTCAGTTGCATAATTGTCATCATCCCCGTTCCCCGTCCAGGTGTAGACAGCCCCACCGAACTGGGGTGTAGCCCATTGATCTACGGCATACGATACGCTGCAAGCCGCCAGAACGACGGTCAGAAGCATCTTTGGCAAGTGTAACTTCATATAACAGTAATAAGTTAGAGCTAATTTAGAAAGAGCGTGGCGGAGCCGGCATCCTCGCGCGATGGAACACTACAGCCCTACCTTTGCTTGCTCGTGAGTTTAACGCATTCCGAATGAGATGTACAGCATATTTTTTCAGAATCAATCATTTTTGTGCATTTTTCATCAGAAAAATGTACAGTAAAGCGCTATATAGTTCATCCAATTGCCTGATAGACAGCTAGAAGAATGTATATCGCATTCGGAATGAGATATAGCAAGGAAGCTTTATATTGAATATTTCGCAGAGTCCAAAATTCAATCAGCATCGGAGCCGAGAGCGTTGGATTTCAGCCCTATTGATTGGGGAAGACCGAGAGCAAAGAGAAGCCTGTCAAACTCGATAAATCAGGCATTTCTCAAAACTCTGAAAAGAGAGATAAATGGAATTTGTGAGCCTCGCCGTATGGCGAGGCGGCATAAAGTAGCCACGGTGTGGAGTGAGCAACGCGAACGAAACCCGTGGGTATAGCGCAAAAACAAACCGACCCCACCGGATGGTGGGGTGGCATAATGCCGTGGCGACTCGTCTCGGCGAAGCTTTAGCGGAGACGGAAGGGCGTGAGCCCAGAGACGGAAAAGCATCGCAATTCTTTGATTCCTCGCTTTCTGTCACCCCGTTTCACGGGGCTCAAAATTATTCTCATCTCCAGCAGGGGCAGCGCTCACTATCGTTCGCTTGCCCCTGCCTGAGTTCTTTCGCCCCCTGACGGGG
>JAFQGF010000045.1 GCA_017415555.1 Akkermansia sp. | reverse complement strand
TTGAAGTAGGGCATACCCTCGTTCACCACGCACTCGTTCACGCCCATGGAGGTCGTGCGGTTGCGGATGGCGCGCAGCTGGCGCTCCACATCGCCGCTCAGCGCCATGCCCAGCGTTGCTATCGAGGAGCCCGCCACAGCGGCCAGGTCGTCCTGGGAGATATTGTTGTTATCCACCGCATCGATGATGGAGGCAATATCGCCCTTCTTCTCCTGATTCTGCGGGTCGTACTGAATGAAGGCGTCATCCAGCAAATCTGCACCGGCCAGCGCGTTCTCCTCCATGTCGGAGTACTTCTCCTTCATGTAGTTCGGGTTCTGTACGGTGGTCAGCACAACAACATCGGCAGGCGGCAGCACGTTATCCACCGTGCCACCCGGCGTGCCTTCGCCATTGGTACCTGCGGTGGTATCATCCGTTGCCAGCGGAGCCACAGACTCAGTCTCCTCCCAGCCAATGCTGTAGAGGTACTTGGCGCCCTTCTCCTCCAGCGTGCAATCGGACTCACCATTGAAGGAGAGCGTGGCCAGGGTATCATCATCCCACAGGGTTACCAGTGTGCGGTAATCGCCCTGCTTCAATTTGCTCAACAAGCTCTTGTCGATGCGGATATCGAGCGACTCCTTGCTCAGGCGGGCGGCCTCCACGGAGGAGTCCAGGTTAGCCAGGTTCAGCGTGCTGAGCGACAGCTCCTCACCGGTAAGGATGGCTGCGCCATCTTCCGTGCCCAGGGTCAGGCCGCCATTGAATGCGGCGGTACCCACAGTGCTGTCCTTCTTCAGCGTGGTGGCACCGGTGATGCTCACATCGCTCTTGGCGGATTCCAGACTATCGGCCACGAGGCTCTTCACTGTCACCTTGCCCACTGTGCCTGTGGTAAGGCTTTCCGTTACAATATCGCTTGTCAGGGCAACGGCGGAATCAGCAGTACCCAGGCCGGAAATATCGCTGATAGCAGTGGCTGAGGTGGTCACAGTGCCGGCCCAGATGGGCTCAGCTGTATCTGTTGTAGCGGGGTCGTCTGTACCCAGTCCCACGCCCTCGCTCAGCGCAGTGCCCGCACCCAGGTCGTAGGTTCCCACGCCAAGGATTGTCACCTTGTTGCCATTGGCATTCAGGTCTGCCTTGTCCAGCGTGACGCCCTCGGAGATGGTCACCGTACCATCCTGCTCGGCACGAATGCCTCCGGTCAGCTTGCTGCCTTCGCTCTTGTCCAGACCGGTA
The DNA here is from genome assembly GCA_017415555.1 of Akkermansia sp. Classification (GTDB taxonomy): domain Bacteria; phylum Verrucomicrobiota; class Verrucomicrobiia; order Verrucomicrobiales; family Akkermansiaceae; genus Akkermansia. The sequence continues at coordinate 13,818 of JAFQGF010000045.1, read as the reverse complement.
TTGAGCACGATGTCACCACCATTGAGGACAAGTGCCGTGGCACGCTCACTAAACATCTTGTCAGTCTTGTCATACACGGCGGCAGTATCCTCATCACCGGCGACATATTCCGTACCCACGTCCTTACTGCTGATGGAATAAACAATACCATCTACAGAAGATACGGCAGCAGCAATGGTATTACCGTTGGCGTCTACCATTGTCCAAGTAACCTCAGACATAGGATCTGCATTAACACCTCCGGAAACAAAGAGCTGGGCTGACATGCCATTCGTGGTGTAACCATTACAGGTGCCGGACTGAACGTTTGTAGTCTGATCCCATGTACCTAACTGGCTGGTGGCATCCACATCCCAATATGTGGTTGTTTGGCCTTCCAGTAGTTTACCCATCTCATTTGTAGCAAGGTGTATATTGCCTCTCAGGGTAGTACCCCCGGTAACACCGCTATTGTCAATCTGGCCGGTAATTGTCACATCCTCCAGTACAAAGCTGGAGCCAACGAGCTTCACTCCGTTACCCTTAATAACAACTTTGTTCTCGCCATCGATTTCTTTCGTCTCTTCAGTAGCGATACCACCGAGTTTGGCGTTCTTAAGCACCAAAGTGCTATTGGGACCGGCCGCAAGACCATTGGTAATGGTACCACCTTTCGTAGCCGTCAGCTTGCCGGTGATTTCAAGCGCCTTGTTCACGGTCAGAGATGCCGCGCTGCTAGCCAACTCGATATTCTTCACCGTCGCCTCCATATCGAAGGTTGCGGAAGCCGTCTGCTCGGGCTTATTGTCATCGCCGATGGTGAGCTTATCCTCAATCGTCAGAGAACCCACAGGCGTGGTGCCGCCGTTGCCGTCGTCCACGGTGCCCTGTGCGAAGGTGTAGGAGCCGTTCGTCACGGTCAGGGTATCCACCACGGCATCGGTATCGATGGCGATGGTCTGGGTTGTATCCCTATCAAAGATGGCATTTACTGCTTCCTTGTGCGGAACGTTCTGGATGTAGATGTAGTCATCCTTGTCATGCTGGTCATGCTTGTCATCCGTGGCCCACTTCTCGGAGGTCCAAGTATCATCTGCACCACCGCACCAGTAGAAATTGCTGGCACCATAGGAGCCGTTCACCAGCTTCAGGGCACCATCCTCGGTGTCCATCAGCAGATAATAGGTCTCCTTGTAGGTATCGAAGGTTGCACCATTCAGCGTGGTGAATACCTCGGAAGCCTTCACTCGCTCTTTCATGGCGGTACCGCGCAGCGTTACTCCGGTCAGGCCACCGATAAGGGTTATCGCATCCGTCACGTCGTCGGTGGTGTCCCAGTCCGCAGGCAGCTTCACGGCAAGGTCGCCAAGCATAGGCGTCGTCTGCGCACCAGCCAGTAGCATCACCCCTTCGGCAGCAGGTGTTTTCAGCAGGTTCAGTGTGGCAGCCCCACCCAATGTCAGTACGCCATTTGCCTCACCATCCACCAGGGACAAACTGCTGCCTGCAGCAAGCCCCATAGAGGCAACCGTGCTCAGCGTCTTCTCTGAGGTAAGCTTCAACGTGCCACCCTGCACGTTCACGAAATCGAAGTCCACGATATTCAGGTTCGTGATGTCACGCGTGCCGCTGCCCGTCAGGTTCAGCGTGCGTGTACCGGTGACGGTGGAACCGGTTCCATTGCCACCATAGCCACCACTAATCGTCTTGCCTGAGGTAAGAGCAACGCCGCTGTGAATCGTCACTTCCGTAGACTCTGTTGTAAGCTTGGTAGCATAATTCTGCGCACCGGCTGCATACACATCGCCCGTTACCTCACCGGCCAACAGGTTCACCTGTATGGCCCCCTGCGTCACAGTAGAATCTGCATGATTTCGCCATACGTTACTGCCACCATACACATTGGCTACTTTGGCGCCATTGATGGTAAGAGTTACATCACCCTGCTCCGCCATTGTCAGTGCAGTTGTTCCCTTCCCTCCTATCAACATACCACCAACAAGATTCCCCGTAATAATGGGCGTAACAACTGTATCATCTTCAAGCGTTGTAGATGTTACAGTGATGGTGGAATCCCCATTTGTAAGGCTTGCATTCCCGGAATTCAGGAAAGTCGAACCATACACATTGGCAAATTTACCACCAGTGATAGAAAGAGAGGATGAACCAACAGATGAGTTTGAACCAGACCCCACATAAGTACCGGCTATAACATCGCCTGTGTAGATGCCACCATCAATGCTAAGAGATGTCGAACCTATACTGCTAGTAGAGTTGCCACCTAAATAGTGACCAGCAACCACAGTACCTTTGAACAAACCGGCTGCATCAGCAGAAGTACCATCTGAGGATTCACCATTAAGAGTTAGACGAGAAACTCCATTCAGAGAAATAGTAGAGGGTGACTGAACATTGGTAACATACGACCCGCCAACTATCCATCCACTTTCTGCAACACTCGCATTCTTTTCAACGTTTACTTTCACATTAGTGTCACCAGAAATGGAAAGATTAGCTCCCCATTTTCCATTGTAGGAACCGCCCACTATCACTCCACTGAACCTCGAACTGCTACCAACAGTAACATCAACCGAAGTAGAACCATTCACAGACATCTCGGTGGAGGCATCCAAATTACAGGAACCACCCACCACCATATTACTGAAATTGACGGCTCCTGTGTTAATAACAACGTTTGTATTGCCATTAAGCGAATAAGCAGACGACCAATAGCTGTTATAATTACCACCAACTATCTTCTTATCAAACTCTGTAAGCGACCCTTTATAAGAAGAAAGATCCACATTGATATTGGTATCACCATTCATTGTACCTTTGGCACCCATCCAGTTAGCAACATGCATTATGCCACCCAACACTACATCCTTGTGCCCATCAAGAAGAGCCCCCTGTGATTCAGGAGTTTGTAGAGGAACATAAACAAATATATTACTGTTACCATTAAAAGTTGTATCAGCATTATGCGCACTGGTATTAGCACCGATAATTGAACCAGTCACCTCTCCGGATTTCACAGAAATATACGTATCGCCGGTGAAAACAGGGCTGCGACCATCCTTGTGAATACCACCAATTATGTGACCAACGGACGCACCATCAACAACTATATGCGTATTACCAGTGAAACTGGCAGAGGCTCCATCTCCCCATGCGTTAGCGTAATTACCACCTACGATACCATCATACCGACCTTTCTGAGCGGATATCCACACTTCGCGCTGCACCAGTCCCACGCCACCAGCAACGGTAGTGTCGTTACCGCCAACAATATAACCGCCGGTCGCATTCTCATCACTAAGTACAATGCCCACGGTTTTACCTATTGTAAAGTCAGTATCAACGCGATAATAACCTTCATTGCCGGTCTGCTCTGTAATCTTATAGGTTGAAAGAGCATCACTATCCGGCGCAAACGCAAGTTCTGCCTTCCAGTTCTTATCCCAGGTAGCAACCACCTCATTACTTATCGTCTTCGAGTAAATAAGTTTATGATTTGTCGTATCGTCAGACAAATATGTATCGCGAGCTGTGAGAGTTTCAATGCCTGTTACTCCTGTGTCGTAGTCAAGTTCGTACTCACACAGCATGGTGCCGTCTTCCTGCACTTCATTATGTATGAGCGTCCAATCTTTAAAGCCATCGTAGTCCAGAGCAGTAACACCGGAAACATCAAGTTTTGCATCTGTGGCAATTTTGGCCTTTTTCATCCACGCACCCAAAACCATATTTCCGGCCAGTTTCAGTGTGCCGGCCTGTACATCTACCTCGGAACAATCCCAAACATTCAGCCCGGTCAGCGTACTGGTGCCGGTACCGCTGTGCACTACATTGTATGCAGAACCTTTGAACGTGTTTGCATGGGTAAGCGACTCTGTACTGGCCAGCTCCAGCGTGGTGCCAGCCGCCATTTTCACAGCGTTGGTGCCAAATGTACCGGCGCCGGAAAGTTTAATGGTGCCACCATTGATATTCGTCTCACCTGTATATGCATTGGCTCGGGTCAGTTCCAACACACCATCGCCGTTTTTGGTCAAGCTCTTATTACCGCCAACAATGGCAACATCTACCTTCAGGTCTGCAGTATTGGTTTCAGCAAGAGTGAAGCTGCCTCGATTAATATCGAATACACCACCTGTGTTCTGGAATTTCAGAGTACCGGCGGTCGCGCTTCCTGCAGCGGCAGTAATAAGAGACATCTGCTCAGCCGTTGCAGTTGTTGAAATCACATTGACGTCATTACCATTCGGTCGTTCAAACTGCATCACAGCGCCATCACCAAGCACTACTCGTGCACCACTAAGATTGATGGTTGTACGGTTAATATAGAAAGGACCACCGCCCGAAAGTATGTTCCATGTAGAGTTTTTCTCCAGATTTACGATGCGAGCACAAGCCCTAGCCTCTCCCTCGGTATACCAACCAAACAGATTACCACTGTTCAGAGTAGCGCCCTCCTTAAGAGTAATAGTAGTATCTTGGTTACGATTACCATTAAAAATAGGATTCTCTGTTGATGTTTCAGAAACAGTCAACGTAGAACCTACTCCGACTATCACATTATTAACTCCCTGACCGGTACCACTATGCGGCAACGCAGACCACAGCACCTTGGAACCATCCGTCACCGTGAGCTGCAGAGCAGAATCCGCATCTGCGCAGGTAATCTGCTTGTTCCATGTAATATCCGAGCCGGTGAGCTCAAGCTTAGCGACGCCAGATACATTAAACGAACCTCCCGTATACTCCACTGCTTCATCACTGGAAAGCTTAAGCGTACTGTCATTTTTCAAGATAACCGATGCCAAACCCGCAGATGTAGCATTCTGAACAGTCGCCGTCAGACCTTCTTCCACGACATACCCGGTAGCCTTTTTCACATTCTCTGCCGAAACCACCTCATCAGCCACTCTGACACCATATACCGTGCTGGTATATTTGAACAAGCCATGCTCGAATGAGCCAGTTCGCTGAGCTCCTTCTATATGACAGGAGGTAACACCTGTCGCATTCACCGTACCGGCACCGCTGGCAACAGCCACAGAGACATCAAAGCCATTCGATGTCACGTCTATCATAGAATCCGACAGAATAAGCCCCCCGCTGAGCGTAAGTGCTGCCCCGGTACCAACCTGAATAGTGCTACTGAGCGTAGCTCCACTCAGAGTCAACGAGCCGCCAGTAAGGCTAAGGGAAACACCTTCATCAATTGTTCCGGAGAAAACAGGCGATGTCTGGCCATCATTACTGATAGTCAGCACGACAGAATCTGCGGCCGTTACATTCCGCGTAATGGCATACGCATTATCCTTCGCAGTGCTGACATTCTTGGCAAGCTTGATAACACCGGAACCGGATATACCGGCTAGCGTTTCATTAACATTCAAAGCCAGAATATTGCTGCCGGATATATTGACACGAGCAGCATTAGCCAAAGCACCTTCACTGTTAATAGCCAAAACACTCAGCTCCGAATTAATCTGACCGGCATATCCGCCATCACCCGTCAGCGTAATCATGCGGATATTATCGCCGCGAGATTCACCTCCATTATGAATCTTCAAAACAGCAGATGATTCACCAGTCAGCTTACTGAACACCGTGCTCTTATCCCAAAAGTCAATCAACTCAGATTGTCCAGCAATTTCAACTTCGCCGGAGAAGAGGTAACTGCCATCATGAAGTTTAATCTTGGAGTTGTTCAGAGAAATATTCGAATTGATGGTCTGTTTACCACTGGTGGCCATATCCATAACGGGATCGGACCAACCATGAACCTGGAAAATTGCCCCATTACTCACACTTATTGCACCGGAGTTGAATTGGGTGGTATCGTCGCCACCACCTTTTCCATCACTGGAACCATTACCCAGATAGAATGTACCGGTTGTAATATCCAGCGTGTCAGCAGAATGGTCTATCGTAATATCCCAATGCGTTGCATCTTCAGCCCTTGCTTCCTGAGCCACAAAGGCAATAGTCATGGCACCGCCGGCAATGAATCCGGTGCCGATAGTGGTGGAAAGACCGCTGAACGTGGCCATGCAGGCCATGAGAGCGGCGAACAGTTTCTTAGGTAAGTGTAATTTCATGATGTTTGAGAATAAGTGTTTTAGCGAGCGAACGAGCAACTCCCCTGATCATCGGAAGCGACAGTTTGCCCTAGCTTGGATAGTAGTATATCGCATTTCGAATGAGAAATAATCCTAACTCAAACAGTTTGTGTGCCTTAAGTTGATTTGACGGGGCGTAAAATCGTGCCAAAAAGCCGCCTTGTTTTGTCTAAACTGCTTATTCTGAAAAAAATAGCTGTACATCTCATTCGAAATGAGAAATTCCCGACGAAGGCAAGAGGAGGGACCCGGCTTCGCCAAGGCTACGCCGAGGCAGGCGAAGTGGAAATTCCGCGAGCCGCAGGCTCGCCTGACTTAGAGCCCGCACTTGTTGCGGGCGGCATATGGTAGCCCACAGTGCAGCCGCGCCAGCAGCCGGCCAGTGAGGGCGTAGCAAGCGCAGACGCGAAGCCCCAATCCGTGGGAAAAGGAAAAATAAATTCGAACCCGCACTTGTGCGGGTGGCATAGGCCTATACTTCAAAATAGGCTTTTACGCGTTGGAATAATTAGATAGCCGGGAAAAACTCATATCGCGAGCAGAAATCAAGAGCCCCCGAGGGGGCGAAAGAACTCAGGCAGGGGCAAGCGAGCAACGCGAGCGCTGCCCCTGCTAGAGATGGAAAATAATTTTGAGCCCCGTGAAACGGGGTGACAGAAAGCGATGAATCAAAGTATATTGCAACGCTTTCTTTCGCCGCAGGTTCCCTGGGCTTTTTTTGTCTTTTGCTGCATTGCAGGGGTTCCGCGGCTCCGCCGCGCCACCGCCTGCCTGAGTTCTTTCGCCCTCCGGGCTCTTGCATTAGGTCGCCCGGAGGCTCGCCATTGTTTCTTTTTTACTATAAATTGGTTATAACCGTTTAATTAATTACCGCAATAGTACCATCGTTCCCAATTTTAATTATTCCAACGCGTAGGCTTTTATCATGCACCATGAGACAGCCTCCGCTTAAGTCACCCGAACAAGTGCGGGTTCAAAGCGAAATTTCCGGCTTACGCCGGAAGCGATATCGGATGCTCCGCTTCCGGTGAGATTGCGCCACAGGCGCAGCGATATTGCCCTGCCATGCAGGGCAGTAACTTACCACACTGAATCCGGCCTGCCGGATTCAATCTCGCTAATCGATTCCTAACCCTCCTCTGATTCTTCCCCCGCGTTGTCGTTTCTCTTGCAGGTATCAGCACAGTTTGACACTACGCTGCGCAGGGCTCTCATGGCGCAGCAGCAGCCAGAGCGTGTCCTCCGGCATCAGCGCACCATCGAAACGGTCCGCCCACTCCACCAGCAGCACAGCCCCCCCGGCCAGGTACTCATCCCAGCCCATCCCCAGTGCCTCATCCGCACTCTTCATGCGGTAAAAATCGAAGTGTGCCGCAGGCAAGCGGCCATCGTTGTGCTCATGCACCAGCGAAAATGTGGGACTGGCCGCAGGGTCCCCTGCCCCCAGCCCCTCCAGAATACCACGCACCAGGTGAGTCTTGCCCGCCCCCAAATCACCCACCAGCCCCAGCACCTCACCACCACGCAAAGCAGCCGCAATCTTCTGCCCCAGAGACACCATCTCCCCCTCCGAATTCACCAAAACCGGGCCATTTTCGAAAATTTTATGCATAAATTGCAACTTTTTTGTAAAATTTTTAATTTTAGACTTGCCAAACGCGGCCGTGTGTATATAATGTGCCAGCCCGCACGAGCGGGTGCAATCCTAAAATTCAGAAAATTATGGCATACGCAGTTTTCACATCCGGCAGCAAGCAGTACCGTGTGACGGTCGGTGACGTGCTCACCGTTGACCGCATCTCCGGTCTGGAGAATGACGGCGAGACCACCTTCGACCAGGTGCTCCTGGTGGAGGACGGCGACGCAACCAAGGTTGGCACCCCCACCATCGAGGGCGCTACCGTAACAGCCAAGGTGCTGGACGCAGAGGCACGTGGTGCCAAGGGCATCGCCTTCAAATTTAAGCGCCGCAAGGGTTTCCACAAGAAGAAGGGCTTCCGCGCCGCTCTCACCAAGGTAGAGATCACCGCCATCAACGCCTGATTATTAACCCCTAACACCAAACATTTTTACTAGTTATGGCACATAAGAAAGGTCAGGGTTCCGTTCGTAACGGTCGCGATTCCCGCAGCAAGCGCCTCGGCGTGAAGAAGTTCGGTGGCCAGGCTGTTATCGCCGGCAACATCATCGTGCGCCAGCGTGGCACCAAGTTCCACCCCGGCAAGAACGTCGGCATGGGCCGCGACTACACCATCTTCTCCCTGGTGGATGGCCGCGTCTTCTTCGACCGCGAAGGCCGTCGTGTGAACGTCGCCCCCGAGGAGGCCTAAATCGCCCTCCCCCATTAACATACAAGTTAGTCTTTTTCATTCAAAAAAGCCGCAGCATCCGCTGCGGCTTTTTTGTGTTTGGCGAAGAGAAGCTCCCGCAGATAGCTCCGGCTCATCTGCCCTACCTCGCATGGCACAGGGAACATGTGTTCCGTCAAGGTGTACTGACATGCAGTCACCCTATCCCATAGAAAATTCGAAATTTTCGAATTTTCCCTTAAGGAAATCGGTTAGCGCAGGAATAAAACATCGGTTGTCGGGGAGCAGCGGTGCTAAGAATCCATCGCACGCGCTCCTGTTCATCGCGTTGTCGTTTGGCGTATTCTGCCTGTTGCCAAATTTGAAACTTAATAGCCTCAGCACCATCGTGTAAACAGTGTAGACGTTGTTGTTCCTCCTGCCAACTGCATGAGGTATTTCTTATGACATGCCGCATACACTCATAACCAAAATCCACCCAATCGCATCGGCATTCTGCCTCGCGGTCGATAAGGTCTGCAATTTGCTCGTTTGCCATTAACTTTCGCGCGAGCTTTTCCCAAGGGGAAAGGTTCGGATCGCTGTCTATAGCTGCCTTTTCTATTTTTAATGAGTCCATGTTTGTGGGTGTTGTTTTTTCCGCCCGTTGAACGCCTCTCATTCGAGAGAGCATCAGGCATGCCGATATTTTACAAACAGCTTAGAGCTTGTCAAGCTTTGTTAGTTTGTATTCCATTTCAGGTAACAGCAATGTGCAAAAACTGCACATTGCCCGGAGAAAATTCGGTATTTCCGAATTTTGTGCCCTACCCCACAGAAAACGTATTCGTCACGAAAAGGGCCAAGATAGGGCCAAAAACTACAAAATTGGGGTGAAGTTGAATTGAAGAGCCTATCATTCCAAATCGATGCTGGGCGAGACATTTCGGCCGAGAAACGTCTCCTCATAAAAAGGAGTGAAGAGAGAATTCTCACAGTGCAGCATAGCCATCCTCATGCTCAAAGGCAGAGGCCATACGCTCCTGCTCACTGCGGGGAATCCCCATACGAGCAGCGACTGTGCGCCAAGAGCTCACGGCTGAAGCAATTCGTTTCAATGATTGCAGACATTTATCGCGGCGTATCCCATAGAACTCTGCTAGTTCTTTCGCTAGCTCTAAGGATGCTGCATTTTCCCCGGCAAAGATGGCAGTAGAAAGCTTGCGCGGTCGAATGTCCTGAGGCGTAGGATTCACGTCAAAAATCGGTGACAGCTGCCACCCCGCAGAAGAACGGCGAAGCAAGCCATGATTGCGCAGGTGATCATCCACATTAGATATCATGACACCGAAGACGATACGCTCCCATAGTTCCAGCAAATCACCGCGTGGGTCAACAGCAACAGTCGGCAACATGTCTGCCAATTCATCGTAGCCGTGGCTTTCGTTATCAGCAGCATTCAGCAGAGTCATGGTCGAGATATATGGCAAGCGCCCACCATTCGCGGTTCTGTCGAAGCGCCGCAGAAGCAAAACATGCTTACCCTGCACAGTGATAAGTTTATGTTCAGGCACCTTCAAACCGGCAAGCTGCGCCAACTGCAGAGCTACAGCCTCCCATGCAATCAGGCTGTATTCATCATCATGCTTACTAAATTTTGCAATACACAAATCCCCGGCCTCATTCAACACGGAGGCCTTCGGCCGGGCGCCACCCAAGGAAGAACCGGGAGCGAGGAGCAGTTGCAAGTCGGTTGAGAAGGCGTCATCCCGGCACAAGCGATCAGCAGCATGCATCAGCTCGGGCAAACGAATAAAGGGCGGTACGGCATGTTGACCGGCATTATGAAGAAAGTTTTTTCCGCCATCGCAGGAGTACCGCAAAGCCCCCTGACGAGCAAAATCCTCCACCCTCAGCAAAAAATCGGCCTCGGTCAATGCAGATGCCGGCTCGTCAGCAGCTGCAGCATGATTTCGCTCAGCTCTCCGCATGAGCGTGCGCCCCCAACGGTCCGGAGCAGAATCCCCCATGCATCCGAACAAAGCATAGGTACTATATTGAGTACCGGCATGAAGGGGTAATGCAGGTTCCAATTCATAACGCTGCGGGTGCTCCAGCCACTCACGGGAATACATAAAACCAGCCGACTGGGTGCCACGTCGATAATATGCCCACAATGTTCCTACACGAACATGGGCCTGCTGCCCGGCCGGACATGTATATACACCAATTTCCTGTTCAGACATAGCTCTTAGCGGGGTGAATGCGTTTGGGGAGGTGTTCGTCCTCGAGATGACGACCAATGGGGTCCTGGGTAATGTCGGCCAGGTTGCGGAGGTTTTCCAGCAGGCCGAGGGTAAAAATGACGGAGGCGTAGTGAGCCATGGATACGGCAGGGTCGCCTCGCTCGATGCGGTTAAGGGTTGACAGAGATATGGCAGCGCGCTCGGCGAGCAGTCGCATGCTGATGCGCCGACGGCGGCGCGCATCCTTGAGGTCGCGTCCCAGCTTCTTGAGGGCTACGACGGTAAGTCGCTGTAAGGGGCGGTCCATGATTTAAGCTCCTTTCTTCGGTTTTATAATATGCCACATCTGACATCTTGTCAAGCATAAAATGTCAGATATGGTATTTTATTTTCGTTCCAGCAAGCCGTGTATTTGCCCTGCCCCTTACCTGCCCTTCAGGTTATAAATCTAGGGCAGGATTTCGTGGAGGTCGACGGCGGGGGCGATGCAGGCGCGGGCCTCTGCCCGGGTCAGCAGGCGGCCGGCACCATGCGGGGTGCTGTGATTCCACTCCTCGTTACCGCGGCCGGAGCCTATCCGCATGCGAGTGAATGGATCATGCCATGAACCCATCGGCAACGGCAGACACATACGCCCGATACTCACAGGAATGGCAGGAATAACTGTCAGGCGGATGTTAGCCGCGAACTATTATGCATTGCAGCTATCTTTTTTGATTGACAATGTTGTACAATTGTGTTTCACCAACAAGGAAATGAAACACTCTCTCTTTACTAATACCGTTATTTTGTTGCTCGGGTGCCATGCAGGGGTATGGGCAGACGCCTCGTTTTCCTTCTACAATACATGGGAACTCTATGATGATGATAATGGGGAGTTCATAGGAATGACCATCAGTGAGGACTACCGAACAAGTTCATCGCTGACGTTTCAGTTGACAGATGCTCCGGAGGGAGGATATCAGGTCGATATCGCCATTGATGGAGTAGGGGGGGGGAATGATATTGAAGTTGATGGAGCCGAGGGGGAATTCCCTGCTTGGTTAGAGCTGACATCATTTACCCTGATGTCATGCAATGCTGAGCCCGACACCGAACTATGGGGCGTCGTGACGGACAGAGACGGCTCAATCGTAGCCTCGGCTCTCACCACTGCCACAGGTATCGGCGAGGCTGTCTTTGACTTCAGTGAGAGTGCCCCTGTACTCCAAGCTGCGACAAGTTACACGCTTTATTTTGTGATAGGGGAGAGAGAAATCACCATCGGCTCCCCCTTCAATGCTTCCTCCTCTACGCCACTGGGCATAGCCTGGACCACTGACGGCTGGGAGGAGGAAAACGAAGACGGCACAAAGACATGGGTGAACTCTTTTCCGGAAAGCAATGAACTGAAATATAACGATGAGGGCAACAGTGACGTCAACAATGCCGGCAACGCCCCGGCTGTTTACATCACTGCAACAGGCTATCCCGCCCCAGAGCCAACGACGAGCGCCCTCAGTCTGCTGGCCTTAGCGGGATTTGCGCTGCGCCGCCGCAGAAGCTGAACGAGCAACGCCCCCAAAAGCCACAGGACCGGAAACTGTGGCTTCAAGGTAGAGTGCATCGTATGCACTCGAGCGCTTTCCGTATTCTCTCCGAGACACTATGAGCGGATACCCCCGGCACAGGTGCGGGGGAGCAGAATCAGGCGAATCTGCGCGGTCTACCCCTACTAATGTGCCATGGTTGCGGCTATGGAGAAGGCCGCCAGCTTTCCCATCTATCATGACACGCTCGGCCGCATATCGGATGTGAATAACAAACATAATATCTAAGTTTGCTTAATGGTTATTCATGAATTTGGGGTAGTCTCGTGGTGCAGCTCCGCACAAAATCCGGGCAACAAAAAAACCGGCGGCCGTTGGGGAGCTACCGGATTGTCATATTCAGAATCAGCGGGCATGTGTCCCCGCCGCGTATCTTGCCCATGAGAGGCAGCATGCCATCTTACATACTGCCGACGAGCGTGTAACGGGGGCACTTAGCGTACCACGGCCACGGGAGCCTCCGGGGTGGGGGGCAGCGTGTTGGCAGCAGCGGTAACAGCGGTGAGACCCAGAAGAATGGCGATTGTCCTGATCATTTTCGTTGTGTTCCTTTCTATCCTTTTTCCCTCGCTACGTTGAGGTGCGGCAATAATACGCTTTTTTTCTGATACGTCAAGCGTAATTTTTCAAAAAATTAGAAAAAAAACGCAAAAATGTGTGGACAAGCGGGCAAAATAGCGCTACGCGCACACGTAATGGGGAAGGCTAACCCTTCCCCATCCACCGCCCAGCGGGCGGTTATTCACCACGCCGATTGGCGTTCTTCACCATGGTCGGAACGAACATTCTTCACCACAGGCAAAGCCTGTTCTTCTCCGTGAGGCGATAGCCAAACTCAAAAAGAGAAAAGCCGGCCCTGCGGCCCGGCGGTGAAGAATGAGCCTGAGGCTCATGGTGAAGAATCTGAGCTCACGCTCAGAGGGTGAAGAACGGCCCCGGGGCGGGGCCGTGGATTTAGGGAGTGGACTTCGCAGTATTCAGCGACTTAATCAACATATAACGCAAACGACTGCATTGGTTAACCAGAGGAGCAGCGTCCTCTTTCGTAATCGTTTCCGACCGAATCAGCAATTCCAACCAGTAGTAAGTTTCGTTACATTCTTTCAATGACAACTGCAATTTGTATATGAAGTCCTCACGACTATAGCCATATTGAGCCTCGTGGATATTGGCACCTATGCTGGTAGCAGAGCGCAGCAGTTGGTTTTTAAGGGGACCGCGGTTGTGAATATTGTCACACAGGCGTATAATATCCACCGCAAATTGCATTGACTGTTGAGAGAGTGGACTCGTCATATTGCATTGAGTATAGCAGGAGGAACAGCGTACCACAAGCACTAAATCAAAAATAATCAACGAGCCGGCAGGCGAGTTTTTCACCATCCCCCCGGCAGGGGGATTCTTCACCACGCCGATTGGCGTTCTTCACCATGGTCGGAACGAACATTCTTCACCACAGGCAAAGCCTGTTCTTCACTACGAGCCGAATGGCGAGTTCAAAATTAAATTGAAAAGCCGGTCCTACGGCCCGGCGGTGAAGAACTCGCCCGTAGGGCTCGTGGTGAAGAATGAGCTGTAAGCTCAT
>JAFQGF010000044.1 GCA_017415555.1 Akkermansia sp. | reverse complement strand
GCTAATAAAGAGGAGCTTCGCATGCAAATTGTCGAGCACATGGAAGAAACAAAAAGCAATCCGGAGAAAGTGAAAAACTTCTTTCGCAAAGCTAGTGTTCGCTATGCCTCGAACAATCATGTTTTATTGCCGGAGCAATAATTTACGCACCGGAACAATTAGATAGCCGGCAAAAACTCATATCCCGAGCAGCAGGCTCGCTATTATTTCTTTTTTACCATAAATTGGTTACATCCGTTTAATTAATTACAACAACAGCACCCTCGTTCCAAATTTTAATTATTCCAACACGTGTTGGCATAATTAGGAAAAGGACAATTTGGCGAAGTAGGTGATTGCGGGCCGAAGACGGGCGGAATTCAAAAGCCCCGCAGGGAGGAGAGAATGAGGGGAGAAGAAAGGCTGCGCGAAGGATTAGCCTTCTCTAACTCCCGAAAAAAGAAGCAAATAATAGGGAGGGCTTACACTTTAGGCTTGAAATTCGGGGGAAAAGGGTGTTTAATATCTGGGCACCAATGTGGCCTGAGGTGGCCATAAATCTCGAGATTATGAACACGACCAAAATTTTACAAGTGCCTGATGCTATGCGCGCAGCATCGGATTATCTGAAGAATGATGCCGAAGACCAGGGTGAGCTGATGACGCTGAATGTAGGGCCGTCGCACCCTGCGACTCACGGCGTACTGCGCCTGAAGCTGGTAATTGATGGTGAGGTGATTGTGTCCTGCGATCCTGTGATTGGCTACCTGCACCGCGGCATGGAAAAGATAGCGGAAAACTGCCACTACAACCAGTATGTGGCCTATACAGACCGCTTCGACTACCTGGCACCGATGAGCAACAACATAGCCTACGCCTGCGCGGTGGAAAAACTGCTGGGCTGGGAACTGCCGGAGCGAGGCCAGGCCATCCGCGTGCTCTGCTGTGAGCTTTCCCGCATTTCCTCCTGCTTCCTGGGCACGGGCGTGTACGCCATGGACACCGGTGCCATGACAGCCTTCCTCTATGCGTTCGAGGAAAAGGAAAAGGTGCACAACCTGTACGAGCAGATTTGCGGTGCCCGCTTCACCTCCAGCTACACCCGCATAGGCGGCATGACGCGCGACCTGCCCAAGGGCATTGAGAAGTCGATTCTCGAGTTCTGCGACAGCGCGCTGCGCACAGTTGACGAAATGGAGAAACTGCTGCTGCACAACAAGATTTTCATCGACCGTCTGGTCGGCGTGGGCGTCATCAGCCGCGAGATGGCCCTCAACTGCGGCATGACGGGCAACAACCTGCGCGCCAGCGGCGTGCAGCGCGACCTGCGCAAGACGAATCCCTACCTGGGTTACGAGAAGTACGAGTTCGACGTACCTGTTGCCTACGAGGGGGACTGCTACGCACGCTTCCAGGTACGCATGGAAGAAATTCGCCAGTCTGTACGCATCATCCGCCAGGTACTGGCAAAGATGCCGGGCGGCCCCATCTGTGTGCAGCTCGACAAGGGCATCCTGCCCAACAAGAAGGACGCCATGCAGAACATCGAGGAGCTCATCCGCCAGTTCATGGTAAGCACGGAATGTGTGAACGCCCCCGCCGGTCAGGTGTACTTTGCTGCAGAAAACCCGAAGGGCGAACTGGGCTTCTTCCTGGACTCTCAGGGTGGAGGCATTGCCAACCGCCTGAAGATGCGCAGCCCCTCCTACTGCACACTTTCCATCCTTCCCGAACTGCTGCCGGGACACTTGGTGAGCGATGTTGGTGCCATCCTCGGCTCCTTCGACTTCGTGCAGGGCGAATGCGACCGCTAAATTTTCAAAACAGAGCAAAACTTATACCATGTCCGAAACAACGAACGCGATAGACGCCATTGCGGCCCCCGTTTCCTCCCCCGGTGAGAAGTTCTTCCCGAAGTTCGAGGTAACACCCGAGCTTGTAGCCAAGGCTCAGGAGCTCGTGGCACTCTACCCTGAAGGCAAGGAGCAGTCCGCCGTACTGCCCATCATTCACCACATCCAGGAAGAGTTCGGCTACGTCTGCCCCGAGGCTATGCCCTGGATTGCGGAAATGTGCAAGAGCACAGCCATCCATGTGGCCGGCATCGTCACATTCTACCCCGGCATCCACCGCAAGTGCCCCGGCAAGTTCCATTTCCGTGTATGCCGCACCATCGCCTGTGCCCTTTCCGGTGGCGAGGAGCTGCTGCCCTACATCTGCAGCAAGATGGGTGTGGACCCGGCCGAAATGACCGACGAAGAGCCCATGGTGGTGAGCCCGGATGGTCTGTGGAGTCTGGAAGCCGTGGAGTGCCTGGCCAACTGCGGCTTCGGCCCCAATGTCATGGTGAACGACGTCCTGCACTCACAGGTAACCCGCGGCAAGATTGACGACATCATGGCTGCCTGCAAGAAGGAGCTTGCAGCAGAACGCAAAGAGGCCGCAGCCGCCAAGAAGGAAGCAGCCGCTGCCCGCCGCGAAGCCAGAGCCGCCGCTGCAGCCGAAGCTGCCGAGGCCACCGAGCCCACGGCAGAAGAACCGGTCGCTAAAAAAACCGCAGCAAAAAAGGCTCCTGCCAAAAAAGCAGCTCCCAAGAAGAAGTAACCCCCTTCCTTATAGCGAATCATGAGCGAAATCACTTACAAACCCGGCAAGGAACCGCATCCGCGGGAAACGCGCCGCATCTTCCGGAACATTGATCGCGAGGGGTACGACCCGTCCATCAAGTGCTTCATGAAGGACGGCGGCTACCAGACACTCAAGAAGTGCCTCAAAATGGAGCCGGCCGACATCACTAACGAAGTGAAGAAGAGCGGCCTGCGTGGTCGTGGCGGTGCAGGTTTCCCCACCGGCGTAAAGTGGACCTTCATTCCCAAGGGCAACACCAAGCCCGTCTACCTCGTATGTAACTGCGACGAATCCGAGCCCGGCACCTTCAAGGACCGCTTTATCGTGCACCAGGATCCGCACCAGCTCATCGAAGGCATGATTATTGCCTGCTACGCTGTGCAGGCGCACTACGCTGTTATCTACATGCGCGAGGAGTTCCCGGAGGCAGCCCGCATCATGCAGAATGCCCTGCAGGAGGCCGAGGAGAAGAACTTCCTGGGCAAGAACATTCAGGGCAGCGGCTTCGACCTGAAGATTGTGCTGCACCGCGGTGCCGGTGCCTACATCTGCGGTGAGGAAACCGGCCTCATCAACTCCATCGAGGGTGTGCGGCCCTATCCCCGCATTAAGCCCCCCTTCTTCCCTGCTGCCATTGGTCTGTACGGCTGCCCCACCATCGTGAACAACGTGGAGTCCCTCTGCCAGGTGCGCCAGGTAATGATGATGGGCGGCGAGGCCTATGCTGCCGAGGGTGCCCAGCGCAGCCCCGGCACACGCATCATCGGCGTATCCGGCGACGTGAAGCGCCCGGGCGTGTACGAGATTATCTCCGGTTCCATCACCTATGGTGAACTGCTGTACGACATCTGCGGCGGCCCCCGCATTGGACGCAAGTTCAAAGCCATCATCCCCGGTGGTGCTTCTGCCAAGGTGATGCGCTGCGATGAGATTCTCAAAGACCGCAACCCGGACGGCACCGTGCGCGAGATGACAATCTTTGACGTACCGATGGATCTGGACAGCATTGCCAAGTTCGGTTCCATGAGTGGCTCCGGCGGCGTCATTGTCATGGACGATACCCGCAGCATGCCCAAGGTGCTCAACAACCTCAACCGCTTCTTTGCCTGGGAATCCTGCGGCCAGTGCTCCCCCTGCCGCGAGGGTAACCCGTGGATGTACAAGCTTTCCACCCGCATTTGCGAGGGCAAGGGTGCCCCGGAGGATGTGGATTTGCTTAAGTCTGTGGCAGACAACATCTGTGGTCGCACCGTCTGCGCCTTCGGCGAGGCCTGCTCCTGGCCCACCCAGGCATTCACCACCAAGTTCCGTGAGGAGTTCCTGGCACTCACCAAGCCCATCAACGCCCTCAAGCCGCACTCTGCCGAGACCGCCGAGGCTCGCAAGTTCCTGACCCGAGAAGACTAATCACTTTTAAAAGAATGAGCAATAATCCTACAATACTGCCGAAGGATGCCGCCGCTGCCGAGGGCAAGGTGAACGTCCAGATTAACGGTAAGTGGTACCGCTTCCCCAAGGGAACCCGCATTGCAGATGCCTGTAACTCTGTGGGTGTACACGTACCCTGCTTCTGCTACCACCCCAAGCTTTCCGTAGCCGGTTCCTGCCGCATGTGCTTGGTGGAACAGGGCATGCCCCCACGCCTGGCTCCCGGTGCCACCCCGACCTATGGTGAGGATGGTTACCAACCCATCCAGTGGATGCCGCGTGCCGTCATTGCCTGCGCCAACACCGTGGCAGAGAACATGGGCATCCGCACTGACAGCAAACTGACCAGCGAGGCCCGCCGCGGCGTGCTGGAATTCCTGCTCACCAATCACCCGCTGGATTGCCCCATTTGCGACCAGGCCGGCGAGTGCAAATTGCAGGAGTACACCACCGATTATGGCAGCGGCACTCACCGCTTCACCGAATCCAAGACCAAGAAGGGCAAGAACCTTTCCATCGGTCCGCGCGTCAACCTGGACCAGGAGCGCTGCGTGCTCTGCCGCCGCTGCGTACGCTTCATGAAAGAGATTGTGGGCGAGGAAGTACTGGGGGTTGTAGGCCGTGGCACACACAACGCCATTGCCTGCTATCCCGGCACCAGCCTGGACAGCAATTACTCCATGAACGTGGTGGATATCTGCCCCGTGGGTGCTATGACCAGCAAGGATTTCCGCTTCAAGATGCGTGTGTGGTTCCTCAAGAGCACACCCACCATCGACGTGAACTGCGGCACCGGCACCAACATCAACATCTGGACCCGCGAGCAGCAGGTCTACCGTATCACCCCGCGCCAGAATGACGAGGTGAACAGCTGCTGGATGCCCGACAGCCACCGCCTCAACTACAAGTACATCAACGCCCCCGAGCGTATCCTCACCCCCATGGTCAAGACCGACCACGGTGCACCGCAGCGCCCCAGCACCTGGGATGCCACCCTCAACATGGTGGTAGAGCAGCTGCACTCCTGCGCCCCCACGGAGACAGCCATCATCTGCTCCGCCCGCATGACCAACGAGGAACTCTACATGGTGCGTGCTCTGGCACGCCAGCTCGGCGTCACCAAGATAGACATCGTGCCGCGCAAGGGCGAGAACGATGGCCTGCTGGTGAGCGATGACCGCAACCCCAACACCAATGGTGCCAAGCTCATCCTTGGCAAGAACGGCAGTGGGCTGCCCGCCATCCGTCGCGGCATCAAGAACAACAGCATCCGCTTCCTCATCGCCCTGGGTGAAGACGTGACCGAAGAGGCCGGTCTCGAAGCCGAAGACCTCGAGGCTCTCGACTACATCCTCGCCATGAGCCACAGCGAAAACGCCACCACCAAGGTAGCCGATGTTGTGCTGCCCAGCGTGACCTTCGCAGAGAAGTACGGCACGATGATTAATGTTGCCGGTCGCATCCAGCGCCTCAACAAGGCCATCGAGCCCCAGGGCGAGTCCCGCCCGGACTGGGATATACTGCGCCAGCTCACCGAAATGCTGGGCTGCGATTGCCCGCGTGTGATTGCCTGCCCCAGCCCCATGATTATTCTGGAAGAAATGGCCCAGGAGTTCGAGCCGCTTAAGGGGCTCACCTGGGGAAGCATCGGCAACGGTGGTATCGTCATTATGGACACCGGCGTCACCATCCCGCTCATCGAGCGAGAGAAAGGCAAGAAATAATTTAACACCTGCACATTAACACATCATGTCCTTATTCGATACCATCTGGAACTGGTGCGTGGACCTGCTGAGCAACGAAATCTGGTTCTACCTGATTACAACGATTGTGAAGCTGGTGCTCATGTTTGCCGTGATTCTGGCATTCGTGGTGCTCTCCGTGTGGATTGAGCGCCGCGTGGCCGGCTGGATTCAGGACCGCCCCGGCCCCAACCGCGCCGGCATCCCGCTGCAGCTCTTCCAGCGCTTCGGCAGCAAGGAGAAACAGCCCCTCAAGGAATGGCTGCACTTCTTCGGCATACCCGAAACCTGCTGGATTGCCAAGCTCTGCACCTGGCTGCGCCTGGACCGCGAAATCCCCACATTCGGTCTCATGCAGCCCTGCTTGGACGGTGGCAAGCTCTTCCTTAAGCAGGAGCTCACCCCCAGCTATGTGCGCAAGGTGTACTTCACCATTGCCCCCATGCTTGTGCTGGGGCCGCCCATGGTAGCAGCTGCCGTTATTCCTTTTGCCTCCAGCGTTGCAACAGAATTCGGCGTCATCAACATGGTGGTGGCCAACATCGGCATCGGCCCGCTGTGGATTTTCGCCGTCTCCGGTCTGTCCGTCTACGGTCTCACCCTGGCCGGTTGGTCCTCCAACTCCAAATATCCCTTCCTGGGAGGTCTGCGTGCCACGGCACAGCTTATCTCCTACGAGGTGGCCATGGGGCTTTCCATCATCCCGCTGCTCATGGTGTTCAGCACCCTGAACATGCAGGACATCGTGCAGTACCAGGCCGACAACGGCTGGACACTTCTGCCCCTGTGGGGTGAGGGACTCAGCTGGCAGCGCTGGGCACTGATGGCTCCGCTGGCTCTCAGCTTCATCATCTTCGTGACCTGCGTCTTTGCCGAGGCCAATCGTACCCCCTTTGATATGGCCGAGTGCGAAACCGACCTTGTCGGTGGTTACCACTCCGAGTACTCCTCCATGAAGTTTGCCTCCTTCTTCATGGGTGAATACGCAGCCATGGTCATCGGCTCAGCGCTGGTAGTCACCCTGTTCCTGGGTGGCTGGTCCATCGGTTTCGGAGCAGACGAAGCGCTGCACTCGGTAAGCAGCTGGCTGGCTGTGTGCTGCCAGTTCATCATGTTCCTCATTAAGCTTGTCGCTTTCATCTTCTTCTTCGTATGGGTGCGCTGGACGCTTCCGCGCTTCCGCTGGGACCAGGTGATGAAACTGGGCTGGCTGGTATTCCTGGAGCTTGCCGTAGCCAACATCTTCCTGACGGCAGCTATACTCTATTTCGTAAAGTAACACCTGAGAATTTCACGCTATGTCATATACACCTGTAAAGCGACCCAAGTTCTCCGTGCTCGACAAGATTTACATCGTTGAGTTGGTGAAGGGTCTCGCCATCACTCTGAAGCACCTCGTGCTCGCCCTTGTGGGCAAGAGCCGCAGCAAAAAGGACTTCAACGGCAAGGGCGTGGGCGCCTGTATGCCCTTCCCCGAGCAGCGCTGGGATTCCCAACTGCCGGAATACTACC
This sequence comes from Akkermansia sp., assembly GCA_017415555.1. Classification (GTDB taxonomy): domain Bacteria; phylum Verrucomicrobiota; class Verrucomicrobiia; order Verrucomicrobiales; family Akkermansiaceae; genus Akkermansia. Next base: position 26,448 of record JAFQGF010000044.1, on the reverse strand, counting down.
GCGGCGCTCCCACACTGGTGCGCGGTGAGGACGGACGCGAACGCTGCGTGAGCTGCCAGCTCTGCGAGTTCATCTGCCCGGCACGTGCCATTAAGATTACCCCCGGAGCCGTGTCTCCCGAGGCTGCCTGCCAGAAGCAGGAAAAAGCTCCGGCTGAGTTCGAAATCGACATGCTGCGCTGCATCTACTGCGGTATGTGCCAGGAAGTCTGCCCCGAGCAGGCCATCTTCCTCTCCAAGGAGTACCTCATCACCGTGACCGACCGCAAGCAGGCCGTGCGCAACAAAGCCACGCTCTACAAGCTCGGCGGTACCCGCAAGGGACTCGTCAACAAGTGGAATCAATACAAATAAATCACGATTATGGATTTCGCCATTTCCTCTATACTCTTCTACGCATTTGCTGCCATGGCACTCATCTGTGCCTGTGCGGTCATCTTTGCGAACAACCCCGTCACCTCTGCCATGAATATGGCACTGTGCTTTGCCGCGACGGCCGCAATTCTGTTCGGTCTGGGTGCACAGTTCCTGGGTATTGTGCAGATTATCGTGTACGCCGGTGCCATTCTGGTACTCTTCCTCTTTGTCGTCATGATGCTCGACATTAAGACCGAGGAGGAGGACAACAGCTTCACCGTCTTCCGTAACCTGGTGCGTATGGCTCCCGGAGCCTTAGTTTCCGGCGTCTTTGCCGCCATGGTATTCATTGCTGCCATTAAGCTGCCCGGAGCCACGGAATGGAACAACCCGCTCTGCAAGGCCTGGGATTCCATGGGTGAACTCTGCATCGGCAAGCAGGAAGCCTCCGAACAGCCCGCCGTCAGCAATTTCGGTGGTGCCCTGCCCGCGCTCAACCCTGCTGCGGCGGCCAAAGAGCTCAACCCCGCCATCAGCAACGAAGAGGCCGCAAAAGCCACCGACATTCCTGACGTGAAACTGCTGGGGCAGAAGCTCTTCTCCCGGTATAACATCGCCTTCGTCATTCTCAGCTTTGCGCTGCTGGCCGGCACAGTGGGTGCCGTTGCTCTGAGCCGCAAGATTCGCAAAGATTAACCCCGGTACACCACAATGGATATTCCTTTAGCACACTATCTCATACTGTCCGGCCTGATGTTCTCCATAGGTCTTGCCGGCGTACTGATTCGCAAAAACATCATCGTGGTCTTCATGTGCCTGGAGATGATGCTCAGTGCCGCCAACCTCTCTCTGGTAGCCTTCTCTCGCGCCAACGGCGTGAATGGGCTGCCGGTGTATGATGCGCAGGTACTTGCCCTGTTTGTCGTAGCCATCGCGGCGGCGGAAGTCGCCATCGGTCTGGCTCTCATCGTTGCCATGTTCCGCGCTCGCCGCACGGTATCCAGCGCAGCACTCAACACACTCAAAGAAGACTAACCCCTCGGCTCACCGATTATGATTCAGAATCTTCCCTGGTTATTCCTGCTGTTGCCGCTGGTTGTTTCCGCCATCAACTGGCTGTGCTTTAAGAAGTGCGCCTGCATGGCCGCCACGCTCTCCATCCTCTCCGCCATGGCTACCTTTGCCATGTGCGTGGCCTACCTCATGGGATGGCAGACCGGCACCCCCACAACCTACACCTGGATGCCCATCATGGCCGAAGGCATGCCCTCCCTCTCCGTGGGGCTGCTGATGGATCCGCTGGCCATGCGCATGATGCTTGTTGTAACGGGCATCGGCCTGCTGGTGCACATTTTCTCGCTCGGCTACATGAAGGGTGACACCTCCAATCACAGCCGCTACTTCGCCGGCCTGAGTATCTTCATGTTCAGCATGACAATGATTGTGCTGGCAGATAACCTGGCCATGACCTTCATCGGCTGGGAAATGGTGGGCTTCTCCTCCTACCTGCTCATTGGGCACTGGTTCGACAAAGCCAGCGCGGCCGATGCCGCCAAAAAGGCCTTCATCACCAACCGCGTGGGCGACTTCGGCTTCCTCATCGGCATCCTGCTCACGCTGGCAGTGTTCGGCACCCTCTCCTTCGGCGAGATGGGAGGCAAGGCCGCTGCCATTGCTCCTGCCGTGCTGTCGGCCACCATCATCTGCCTCTTCTGCGGTGCTGTGGGTAAATCCGCTCAGTTCCCGCTGCATGTGTGGCTGCCGGACGCCATGGAGGGTCCCACTCCGGTTTCTGCTCTCATCCACGCCGCCACCATGGTTGCTGCCGGTGTATACATGCTGGTACGCCTTCAGGTCAGCATGGGCGAGGCCGCATTCACGGACACGGCATGTACCGTCATCGCCACAGTTGGTGCCATCACTGCCGTACTGGCAGCCCTCATGGCTGTACAGCAGGACGACATTAAGCGCGTGCTGGCCTACTCCACCCTGTCCCAGCTGGGTTACATGGTCATGGCCGTTGGTCTGCTGGCCGGCGAGGCAGCCATGTTCCACCTCTACACGCACGCCTGGTTCAAGGCTCTGCTCTTCCTGGGTGCCGGTGCCATCATCGTGCGCTGCCACCACGAGCAGGACATCTGGAAGATGGGCGGTCTGAGCAAGCGTATGCCGCTTACCGTTATCTGCTTCCTCATGGGCACCTGCGCCCTCATCGCCATCCCCGGCTTCTCCGGTTTCTTCTCCAAAGAGGCTATTCTGGATGCCGCTCTGACCAAGAACCCGGTCTTCTTCTGGGTGGGTGCCGCCGTGGCAGCCCTCACAACCTTCTACATGGCTCGTCTGTGCCTGGTTGCCTTCCTTGGTGAGGCGCGCGCCCACGGTGCGGCAGAGGCCAGGGAAGCAGGCCCCACGATGCTGCTGCCGCTGCTCATTCTGAGCATCATGGCCATCATCTCCGGCTACGGTTTTGTGGCCGATGGGCTGGTACCCTACGAAGGCTTCCACGCCCATGGTTTTGCACTGGGGCTGCCCTTCTATGTGAGCATGGGGTCTCTGGTCATCGGCCTTCTGCTGGCCTGGGCCGTTTATGGTCTTGGCAAGCGCCGTCAGGACCCGCTTGCCGGCAATGCCCTTTCCACAGCGCTCCGCAAGCGACTCTACATTGATGACGTGTACGACAAGGGGCTCATCGGCTTCCTGCAGGGCAATCTGGCTCGTGCCATTGAGCTGTTCGACAACGCCATCCTGCACGGCATCTGCACGCAGGGTGCCGGCTGGCTCACCGGACGCTTCGGCAAGCTCCTCACCTGGTTCCAGGGCGGAATTCTGCGCCGCTACTCTGTAGTTGCGGCACTTGGTGCTCTGCTCTTCCTTTTCCTCATCGTCTCCTTCTCTTTCACCCACTAACACGAAAATACCCTTATGCTTATCTGGCTTATTATCGTACCTGTGATTGCAGCCGCTCTTATCGGGCTGCTCAAGGCGCCGGGCCGTGCCACGGCACTGGTAAGCGCCACATTCACACTGATTCTGGGTGTCTGTGCCTTCATTCACACCACCTTCTGTGCCAATCCCTGCATTGACTGCTGGTCCACGGTTGGCAACAGTGAGCTGTGGCTCTCTCTGGAGACGCCGCTGAGCCCCATCATGCTGCTGCTGTCCGTCCTGGTGACCTTTGCCGCCGTTCTCGGCATGAAGGCCCCCAACAAGGATGCAGAGCGCAGCTGGGCAATATCCGCGCTCATGCTCTCCACGGGTGCCACCGGTGCATTCATCTCCGACAACATTATCTCCTTCTACGCCTTCCATGAGCTGGCTCTCATCCCGACCTTCGTGATGATTGGCCTCTACGGCCGCGGCAACCGCCGCACCGTGGCCTGGACGGCTACGGTCTACCTCGGCCTTGCCTCCATGGTACTGCTGGCCGGGCTGCTGATGCTGTGCAGCGAGCTGCGAGCCTACACCTTCAGCGGGATTCGCTTAGCCATTGCCCAGGGAGTGGTGCCCACCTCTGTACTGGTTCCCGGGCTGCTGCTTGCCGGCTTCGGCACGCTGGTGTCCCTCTTCCCGTTCCACTCCTGGGCTGCTCCGGCCTATGCCAGTGCCCCCACCCCCATTGCCATGCTGCATGCGGGCGTGCTCAAGAAGTTTGGTCTGTACGGGCTCTTCACCCTGGCCTGGGCCATGGGGCCGGTCTGCAAGGACTTCTTCGGCTGCTGGAACAACCTGCTGCTCGTCCTGCTGCTGGGTAACGTGCTGTGGGTAGGCTATGTCACCGTGGCTCAGACACGACTGGACGACATGCTCGGCAACTCCTCCGTTATGCACATGGGCTACATCTTCCTGGCATTTGCCGCCTTCGTAGCCTCCGGAGCGGGCAACGAGCTTGCCCACAAGGGAGCCGCCATGCTGATGCTGGCGCATGGACTCACCATCGCTCTGCTCTTCCTGCTGACCGGTCAGATTGAGAGCCAGACACGCACACTGGAGCTGGACTCCATGGGTGGCCTGGGTCGCAAGCTGCCCATGCTCGGCTTCCTGTTCGGCCTGGCCGGACTGGCCAGCATCGGCCTGCCTCTGCTGGCCAACTTTGCCGGCGAGTTCACCGTATTTGTCTCCTGCTTCAGCGGTTGGCAACCGGGTGCTGCCACAGCAGCTCAGGGCTGCGACATCCTCAGCAGCATCTACGGCTGGTTTGAGGGCTGGATGTCCTCCATCTGGCTTATCGGGCCGGTCTTCGGCTGGATTTTTGGTGCCATTACCGGCGCCCTCAACACCATCTCCGGGTGGTTTGGGGGGCTGGGCCCGGTTCAGCTTGCCACCGTGTTTGCTCTGTGGGGCCTGGTCATCAGCGCCATCTACATGCTGCGTGCCTTCCGCCGTGTCTTCGAGGGTAACGTAGGGCTTGCTTCCGAGCGAGCCACCGGTCTGAGCTGCGCCGACATATGGGCTGCCGCCTTCTTGGCGTTCTTCATCGTTCTCTTCGGCGTTGCGCCCTTCATTATCTTCTGAACCCATCCCCACCACTGAAATACCATGAATAACGAAATTGTTTCAGCCATCTACACCTGGGGACAGTTCGCACCGGAGTTTGCTCTGGTGGGTCTGGCCGTAATCATTCTGCTGGCAGACACCTTCCTGCCGCAGATTCCCAAGCGAGCCTATACCATTGTGGGCGCAGCCGGTGCAATCATTGCCGGTTACTTCCTCTACGTTCCGGAGTTCGGCTACAGCAGTACCTTCGGCATGATTGCCTGTATTGCCACCTCCCTGGTTCTCCTGCTGGCCTACGACTATCAGAAAGTGACCTGCGAGTCCGTTGGCGGCTCCGGTGTGACAGAGGGCACCAGTGAGCTCTACTGCCTGCTGCTGGTAGCCTGCGCCGGCATCTGCTGCCTGGCCGAGGCCCGTGATATCATCATGCTCTTCGTCAGCCTGGAGGTAGTCACCCTGTCCTCCTATGTGATGGCCGGTTACTTCCGCCGCAATCAGGGCTCCATCGAGGCCGGTGTCAAGTACCTCGTTCTGGGTGCTCTCAGCACGGGTTTGATGGTGTTCGGCGCCGCCTGGTACTACGGCACCACCGGCTCCTTCATGCTGAGTGCCGGTCTGGTGCACAGCCTGTTCACCTGCCCCATGCCTGAGCTGCAGACCGGCTTCTTCCTGGCCGTAGGACTTCTGCTGCTGGGAGCCTTCTTCAAGGCCGGTGCAGCCCCCATGCAAATATGGATTCCGGACGTCTACCAGGGTTCTCCCACCCCGGTAAGTGCCTTCCTGGCAGTTGCCTCCAAGGCAGCAGGCTTTGCCGTTCTGGTCGCCATGCTGGAGCCCTTCAGCCGTCTGGCTACTGTTCACCCCGACAAGGTGGGCGTCATTGTCACGGCCATCTCTGTCGTGGCAGCTGCCACCCTGCTCATCGGTAACCTCGGTGCCATCTGCCAGAACAACGCCAAGCGCCTCCTTGGCTACTCCTCCATCGGACAAGCCGGGTTCATTATCGTATTCTTCACCAACCTCGGTGCCAACTACATTGTGGAGTGCGTGACAGACTACCTCGCAGCTTACATGCTGGCTACGGTGGCAGCCTTCTTCGCCATCGCCATGGTTCGCACCCAGCGCGGCAGCGAAGAAATCTCCGCCTTCCGTGGTCTGGGCAAGACAAATCCCCGCACGGCCTTCCTCATCACAGTTGCCTTTGCCTCTCTGGCCGGCGTACCGCTGACCTACGGCTTCATGGCCAAGTTCGACTCCTTCTACACGCTCATCGATGCCATGCAGTACCACAGCGGCCTGCTCTGGCTACTGTTCGTGATGGTAGTGGGCGCGGCGGCCGGGTTCTACTACTACTTCAAGGTACTGCGCGAGATGTACTGGGAGAAGCCCATGGACGGCGACAAGCCCCTGCAGGTACCTGCGGTTACCGCCGGAGTGCTGACCGGGTGTGCTCTTGCCATCATCCTGCTGGGTACATACCCGCTCCTCTTCATACAGAACTGATGCTTTCCCCGACAAGCCCGGCCCGAAAGGGTCGGGCTTTTTGATTCCGACTCACTCATGAAAAAATCATCCCCCACCACCTGCAGCCGCCGCCGATTCCTGAAATTCCTCGCAGGCGGCATAGCCGGTCTCACCACTGCCGGCTGGGGCGTCGACCGCCTGCTGGCCCATACACTCTGCCGCCCCGGCGAATGGCACGGCCCCGTTACAGACCACTTCGATGGCACACGCTTCTTCAACCCCACCGTCAGCCTCGACTACAGCACCTCTGCAGCCGTTCGCTGGCTCAGCGAGCGCGGCAGTAAGGGGCATTACCCAACTGTAGACCAAAACAAATTTACCCCGCAACTGGCACCGGAGGTCATCGGCACCGCCTGGGAAATCACCATGGTCAATCACTCCACCATGCTCATCCGCTGCGCCGGGCTCAACATCCTCACCGACCCTATTTGGAGTGACTACACCAGCCCCGTCCCCCTCGGCCCGGAGCGAAAGCGCCCCGTGGGCATCCCCTGGGATGAATTGCCGAAAATAGACGTCTGCCTGCTCTCGCACGACCATTACGACCACTTTGATGTCCCCACGCTGCAGCGCCTTTATACACGAGACAATCCCCTTTTCATCGTTCCGCTCGGACTTCGCAGCCTGCTGGCCTACCATCTGGCAGCCGAGCCACGCTGCGAAGAAAAAGACTGGTGGGAAAGCGTACAGGTAAGCCCACAGTTGCGCATCGTCCTCACCCCTGCCCTGCACTGGAGCAAACGCTACCGGGACGAAGCCAGTGCCAACCGCTCCCTCTGGTGTGGATTCTCACTTCTGGTGGAGAATGGCCCCCACATCTACTTTGCCGGCGACACTGCGCGCTGCAACTGGTTTCCCGAAATCCGCCGACGTCTGGGAGCTCCCACCGTGGCTCTGCTGCCTATTGGCCAATACAAACCGGAGTGGATACGCAAGAATCACACCAACCCGGCCGATGCCGTGGAGGCATTCATCCAACTACAGGCCGGGCAAGCCATCGCCTGCCACTTCGGCACCTGGCAACTCGCCAACGAAGGCTATGACGAAACACTCTCCGACCTTGCATGTGCCCTTACGGCAGCCAACATCCCACCGGAGCGCTTCCTCGCCCCGGAAAACGGGCAAAGCATCAGAAGCACCCCATAAGCCGCCGCATGGATGAGGTGGTATTTCCGCTGCCTCTGGCACAAAATGGACAAGGCAGCGGAAGGCGCGCATAGCCCGGACTCACAGTCCCATCTTGCCGGGGTTGAGGATACCCTGCGGGTCGAGTGCGGCTTTGATAGTGCGGTGGAGGTCGAAGGCGACAGCGCCAATGGCCTGCGGGAACCAGGGCGACTTGGCGATACCAATACCGTGCTCGCCGGTAATACTGCCGCCATGAGCGAGCACCCAGTCGAAAAGACGGTTCACAAGAGCATCCGCCGGCTCTCGGATATCTTTTCCTTCGGCGTCCTTGAGCACCATGATATTGGTGTGGATGTTACCATCTCCCGAATGCCCGAAACAAGCCACCGGTATGCCGGTTTCCTGCTCCATGGAAGCACAGAAATCCACCAGAGCTACCAGCTGAGAACGCGGAATCACCACATCCTCATTCAGCTTGGTAAGCCCCGTCGCTTTGAGACTATAGGAGAATTCCCGCCGCAGTTGCCAGATATCCTCCACGGCGGCCTCGGTACGAGCGGTCACCACTTCCGTGGCTCCGGTGGTACGCAAAATAGCGGCAATGGACTCCAGCTCGGTAGCCACGGCATCTGCCTGGCCATCAATTTCAATGATAATATGCCCCTGGGCATCCTCCGGCAATACGCCGGGGCCAAGGTGATTGCGCGCGGCTCTCAGCGTGAAAGCATCGGTAATTTCTATAGCGGCCGGCAGATGCCCGCCCTGCAACACATTCTGTACCGCTTGGGCGGCCAGGGCAAAACGGGGGAAACCGGCATGCAAGGCAGCTCTGGCGGGCGGAGCGGGGATAATGCGCAGGGTAGCCTGCGTCACAATACCCAGCATCCCTTCACTGCCACAGAAAAGCCCCACCAAATCAAATCCCTGCTTGTTTTTGTGGGTGCGGCCGCCGCAGGTAAGCACGCGGCCATCCGGCAGAACGACCTCCAGCCCCAGCACATAGGCACGAGTGACGCCGTACTTCAGGCAACGGGGACCGCCGGCATTCGTCGCAATATTACCGCCGATGCTGGATTCCTTGCGGGAAGCGGGGTCCGGCGGGTAAAACCAGCCCAGCTCGGCACAGGCATTCTGCAAATCTGCCGTCAGCACTCCGGCCTGCACCACGGCCACTCCATCGGCGGGGTTCACCTCCAAAATACGGCGCATGTTGGCCACGGAAATAACAAGCCCGCCCTTCACCGGCACACAACCTCCCACATAGCCAACCCCGGCTCCGCGCGGAGTGACCGGTATGCCATGCTCTGCGGCAAAACGCATGGCTGCTGCCACCTGCTGCGTCTCAGTTGCCAGCACCACAGCCTCCGGCAGAGCAGAGGCATGCCACTTATCCCCAGCATGCGAGGCCAACACATCGGGCTCCGTACTCACGCAGCCCCCCAACACACGCTTCAATTCCTCCACCCAACTTGGCATAACACGCAATCCTAATTTGCAAATTACTCCTTATCCGTTCCCCAGCGATGGTGCAGCCAACGTTCTGCCGGGGAGAAGAGAATCTTGTCCGCCAGAAGCCCCACCAGTATGATAATGAACATGATACCAATAACCTGGTACATACGCTGCAGCTCTCGGCCATAGTGCAGATACTGCCCAATGCCAAAACCGGATACCACAGCCACGTAAATCTCCGCCGCCATGAGAGAGCGCCAGGCAAAGGCCCACCCCTGCTTCATACCACTCACCACGAAGGGAGCAGAGGCCGGCAGAGTGACGCAAACAAGCGTATGGAAGGGCGAGGAACCCATGGTGCGCGCAGCGCGGGCGTATATGGGAGGCACACTCTTCATGCCGTTCTGGGTGGAGAGCAGCACACTCCACAGCGTGCCCATAATCACAACAAAAAGCAACGCAGCTTCCGTCTGACCAAACCAGATGCAGGCCAGAGGCACCCAGCACACGCTCGGCAGTGCCTGCAGCCCCAGTGCCAGCACCCCCAGTGTATCGCTGACGCAGCGGAAACGAGCGGCCAGCATACCCAGCGGCACACCCAGCACCAGGCCAATGGCATAGCCAATAAGCAGGCGGCGCAGGGTAATCAGCATGGAGAGCGGAATCTTGCCATTCACCGTGTTATCCCACAGGTACTGCCCCACCACGGAAGGCGGCGGCAGCACATAGGGAGACCACAGCGGCTCCTCCGGGCCGATGCCCCAGCGCAGCAGATCCCCGGTTAGCGCCGCCCACACGGCAACGAGCAGCAGGAAGAAGAGTGTTGTATTCAGCACAGGTTTCATCTTTGTGAGGTCTCTGAAGGTTAATCGGATTCGGCAGCATTCTGGTATCCTTTAAGAGCCGAGGTTATCTGCTGAGAAAGATCGGCCAGGTCGTGGTCGTTGATATTGCGGGGACGCGCCAGCTGAACGGGGAACTGCTCCCTCACACGGCCGGGATGCGGCGAAAAGAGAACAACCCGGCTCCCGAGGCATACGGCCTCACGAACGTTATGCGTCACAAACACAATGGTTTTTCTGCGCTTTTCCCATATATCCTGAATATCGCCATACAGGCGCTCGCGCGTCATGGCGTCCAGAGCAGAAAACGGCTCATCCATCAGCAGAATCTTGGGATTGGGGGCCAGAGAACGAGCCAGAGCCACGCGCTGGCGCATACCGCCGGAGAGTTCATGAATGCTGGAATGAGCGAACTTATCCATCTTCACCAGGAAAAGATAATACTTGGCTACCTCCAGTCGCTCCTTATCGTTGAGATTGGGCTTCTGCTTCAGCCCGAACATCACGTTACCTATCACGTCCAGCCAGGGGAAGAGAGCGTGCTCCTGAAACATTACCATACGGTCTCGCCCCGGGCCGGTAATCGGCACACCATCAATGAGCGCCAATCCACTATCCGGCTTCTCCAGACCGGCAATGATATTGAGCAGTGTGGACTTACCGCAACCACTGGGCCCCACGAAACACACGAACTCGCCCTCGTTGATGGTAAGCGACACATTGTCCAGCGCACGCACAATGCCCGCCTTGGTCTTAAAATCCTTGCACACATGCTCCACGCTGAGCTTTGCCGTAGGGTACGCGTGAATTTCCTGTTCTAACTTTTTCATAAAAAACTTATTCCTCTGCGGGGGTATAGAGCATTCCATTCGGATCGGGCACATGGTCCAGCAGGCCACAGCTCTGTGCATCCTCCACAAACTGCCGCAAGCCGGAGATGTCCACCTCTGTGGTAAGCTTCAGGCGCTGCCATGCTGCTCGCACTAACTCAGGGTCAAAGGGGGCCTGCGTCAGCTCCGTGAGCTCGGCCACCACATGAGCCTGAGCCTCCTCAGGGTGCTCCTGTATCCAGCGGGTCAAATCCTTATGAGCTTGCAGAATAGCCGCAGCCTCCTTGGGGTGGCGGCGCAACCAGCCTACGCGACCGGCAAGCACAGTGGTCACCACATCCGGTTCCTGCACGAGCACACGGGCTCCGGCCATTTTCTCCAGGCGGGATACCCAAGGCTCCACGGTCCAGCATGCAGAGATATCCCCCTGCTTCATAAGCTGCAATTGCATAGCATTGGGCGTGGGGCTCACACGGCAATCCCCTGCCCCCTCCAGCGTACAGCGCAATCCATTTCTCCCCAGCCAGGCGCGGCAGGATACATCCTGCGTATTCCCCAGCTGCGGCGTAGCAATGCTGCGCCCTTTGAAATCCGCCGGTTTCTCGATTCCGCTCCCTGGAGCCACCATGAGAGCAGCTCCGCCATTCACCGCACCGGCCAGCAGGCGCACCTCTCGCCCGGCGGATACAGCGTACGCATTCAGCGCCGGGCTGGGGCCTACATAGGTTAAATCAACAGTGCGGCCGAAAATCGCTTCCATGGCGGTGGGACCGGCATTGTAGGTGTACCACTCCACAGTGTACCCGGGCAAGTAGCGCTCGAACCAGCCATTACCATTGCGCGTCATATTGCGGGCCACCAGAGCCTGCACATGGGTTACATTAGGAAAGCCACCCATGCGAATAACGGTACTCCCCTCCTCTTCGCGGTTGCACCCGCAAAGAATCAGCAGCATGGCCGCTACCATTATCAGGCATGAGAGGCTTCTCTTCATAGCCCACTATCCTAGCAAACCTCCCACCCTACGTCAAGCTACAATGCCGCCACACTGCACCTTATTTCCTTTTTATACGGTGAAAAACAAAAATCATCTCATTTTCCGGGCGATTCATGGCTTTATTGCGGCTGCGGATGTAGTCCTGAGCCAGCTCCGGAAGTTCGTCAAAAATGAGAGGATGCACCACAGCTTCGTCGCGTCCATTAAACTCCACCTCGGCCTCGAATACGCGGTTGCCGCGCCGGAACTGCACCCGGTAGGGTTCATTCTCCGTCTGTACCCAGTTGTAAACAAAACGCCCCCGGTGCCCGCCAACACTCCATCGCACCTGGCTTTCATCCACCTCGCCCAGCATCCCGTTTGGGGTACCTTTCCACTCTCCCGGAGCAAGCTTGACGGGGTCTTCAAACCAATCCGGGATAAACACCATACACAGCAGGCCGACAAACAACAGGACTCCGACAATGACACGCGCATTAAACATAACACATTTGTCTATAAATACATTACATCATTAACAAGCCAATATCCGACGAGAAAGATGGTAACAAAAAAACAGCAGAAAAGCAAGCTTAACTCTCGTAAACGCCATTCTATGGTGAATAAGGCACAGAATGACCTTTTATGGGAGCATTTATCACCATCTTATCAACCCGGAGAACAAATGGCACTTATCCCCTTCACCAGCCAATAGCCACCAAATATCAACCAGATAAACAGGAATAGGGCTAACAAAAACGGTTTTACCCCGGCTTTGCGGAATTTCTCAATACCCGTTTCAACCCCCAGAGCCGTCATCGCCATCGTCAGCATAAAGGTAGAGAGCGAACGTATAAAATCCACCGCCCACAGCGGCAACAGCTCCAGAGAATTCAACCCGATAACGGCCAGAAAGAGAAACGGAAATAATGGTATCGTAATACGACTGCGGACAGCTTCTGCCCCATGCCTGCGCTGCGAAAGCACACCGGCCAGAACAATAAGCACAGGCGCCAGAAGAATAACGCGCATCATTTTCACAATGACTGCGGGGCGCTTAATCGCGTCGGCCACAGCCCCGGCATCGGCGCCCAGCATGCCATCCATCGCTTCGCCGGCACCGTACACATGAGCCACTTCATGCAGAGTTGCCCCCGTATAAATGCCCATTTGCTGCACATCCATATCAAATACTCCCAGACGGTACAAAATGGGGTACAGGAACATGGAAAGCGTACCGAATATCACCACAGTAGACACGGCCACGGCCGTTTTGTAGGCCTCGCCCTTTACCACAGACTCCGCCCCCAGCACAGCAGCAGCACCGCAAATAGAACTCCCGACTGATGTCAGCAGGGCGGTCTGTGAATCCATGTTCAGCAACTTGCCCAGCCCAATCCCCAGCAACAGGGTAAAACAAACCACAATAACATCTACAATAATGGCCGGCAAACCCACAGCCATTACATCATTCAGAGTAATCTGAAAGCCATACAGCACAATACCCGTTCGCAAAACCTGCTTGGTACAGAAGTTAATACCGGGAGCCCAGCCGGACGGAACCTGACTTCGCAGCGTATTGGCATACACCATCCCCAGAATAATACCCACAATCAGCGGACTTAAGCGAGCTGCCTGCACCCACTCAAACCCGGCAATCAGTGAGGCCGTACAGGCAAACAACACAATCAGTAAAACACCGGACCAAAAAGCAGCTTTTGTTTTATCACTCATATATCGCCTGAGTAATATAACAGAAAATCAGAAAAAATCAACTTCTTTAAAACAATGCCTTACGATGGAAGCAGGCGCACCACGCGGTCTGCGCGAGGTATCGTAATCGTCACCTTGGTGCCTATTCCCTCTTTGGAGGCCAGAGAAAGCGTGCCGCCATGTTCCTTGATAATGTGGCGCACAATCAGCAGGCCGAGGCCATTGCCCTTTTTACGAGTGGTGCGGAAGGGTTCGTACATGTTACCCATCACCTCGTGAGAAATACCGGAACCATTGTCACCTATGATGATGCGTACATCCGTATCATTATAATCCGTCTGAATATACACTCCTCCCTCATTGCCGGGGATAGATTGGTAGGCATTCCGGATAAGGTTATACATAGCCTGGAAGAGCTGGCCGCCATCGGCCTCCAGCTCAGGCAGGTCCCGGCTCAGCGCCAGCTGGATGCTGATACCCCGGGGAGCCATCTCCGGCTCCAGCACCTCCAGCACATGCTCCACCACATCATTAAGGCGCACGACCTCGCGCTTCATGTGCCCGGGACGCACCGATTGAAGAAACTGCCGCAGCAGTGTATCCAACCGACGAGTTTCCCCCAGGGCACTCTCCAGCAACGGCGTCAGTTTATCCTGAGCCTCTTTCCCCAATTTGGCCAGCTTGCGTTGCATGAGCTGCAGATTCAGCCCCAGGGAATTCAGCGGATTACCAATTTCGTGAGCAACGGCTCCGGCCATGTAGGTAACGAGGTTAAACTGCTCGGCCTCCGCATCTTCCTCGCCCCTGGCCAGGCTTTCTGTATCATCCCGGATGAGCAGCAGATACTCGGAGCCTTCTGCCACGGGACTTATCAGGAAATTGTAGTGCCGCTCTGCGGGGTAGTTCACATGCAGGTCGCGGGTGATGGCAATACCACTGCTGCACACCTCCTGCCAGGTACAGGTGCCGCCCACAAGGCGTTCGAAAGACACACGCAGCAACTCATTGAGCGGTCTGTTGTAAATGGCGCAGGCCGCTTTGTTAGCAAAACAGGCACAGCCCGCTGCATCGAAGAGAATAAGGCCATCGCGCAGGGCATCGAACACCTCCTGCAGCAAGCCTTTCTCGGAGGCAAGACGCATAAACAACTGCCGCAGTTCCTCCGTGCTCAGGTGCTCTAGGCGGCTGAGTATCTTATCCAGTGTATCGCGTTTGATTGCCATGGGTCAGAAAGAAATTTTGAGTTCGGAGAAATTCAGCGGCAGCTCAGTCCGGAATACATGGGAAGCATCAAACGAGCCCGGCACCTCCACACCATCCACCATAGCCTGGGGAGACGCCGTACGGGGCAGAGAATGCAGAGCAAACTCAAAGCTACGGTGCTGCTGTTCGGCATGCAGGTTCACCTGGTGACTGAGGGCAAAGGAACGCAGCTGGGCTCGATACTCAAAACGGTGCAACATATAACGCCCACGGCGGTAGCCATAGCCATCCCCCTCATCCTCGTAGAGTTCGCTGAGCTGATGAACTTCCGGCGCCCACCACAAATCCAGTGTAACAGGCGGATTCTCCAGCTCGCCCACATACTGCTGCACCGGCCAGCGCGGCACAACGCACCCGCCACGCACATAGACCGGGATATGAGAAAGCGGCGTAGGCACCCAGGCCTCCGTGGACGTATCCGGAGCCTGTTCATCCGTCCAGTACGAATACCAGCGTCCCGGCGGCAGGTACATGAAGCGCCCGGTCTCACCCGGGTGGTGCACCGGCACCACATACAGAGCATCTCCCACAAAAAACTCGCTGCTGCGCCAGTAGGTGTCCGGATTTTCCGGGTACATCAGCGCCAGCGAGCGGATGATGGGCGTGCCGCGGCGACTGTATTTGTAGAACTGGGTGTAGAAATACGGCAACAGACGATAGCGGTGCTCCAGCGAGCGGCGCACCAGCTCCTCCACTACGGGGCCGAAGCACCAGGGCTCCTGCCCGCCATACTCGCCGTTGTTATGATTGCGGAAAAATACGTGGAAGGCGGCCATCTGCATCCAGCGGCAGAAAAGCTCCGGCGTGGGGTGCCCCAGAAAGCCCCCGGTATCTGCCCCGCAGAAAGATATACCGCTGGCAGACAGGCGCTGCACCATCAGGTTCGCCATCTTCAGATTCTCCCAGTCCGCATCATTATCCCCCGTCCAGGTGGCAGCCCAGCGCTGCAAACCGGCAAACCCCGCACGCGACAACACAAAGGGACGCCGCTCAGGAGCGTACTTCTCCAGCCCCTGCCGCGTGGCACGCGCCATGCACTGGCCGTAGATGTTGTGCGCCTTCAGATGAGAGCAATAGAAACCATCATAGTTGTGCCGGGTATCAGACGGGAAGGTACGATCCGGGAAGATGGACGGCTCGTTCATATCGGTCCACACCCCGCGCACGCCATACTCGGCAATCTGGCGGCGGAACAGGTCGGCCCACCATTGCCGCGTGACGGGTGAGGTAAAGTCGGGGAAAGTACAAGTGCCCGGCCACACCTCGCCGGACAACAAGGCGCCATCGTGTCGGCGGCAGAACACATTGTGCTCAAATCCACTGCGCCACACATAGTTATCCGGGTTCACCTTAATACCGGGGTTGATAATGGTCACCACCTTGAATCCCTGCTCACCGAGGCGGGATATCATACCCGGCGGGTCCGGGAATCGGGTACGATCCCAAGTAAGCGCCTGGTAGTCCTTCATGTGGTGGATATCCAGATGAATAGCATCGCAGGGCAGGCGGCGGGAGCGCAGCTCAGCCGCGAGCTCCGCCACATTTTTCTCCGGGTAATAACTCCACTTGCTCTGGTGGTATCCCAGAGCCCAGAGCGGAGGCATGGGCGGCAATCCCGTCATACGGGTGTAGGTCTGTACGGTGTCCATGGCATCCTCGCCACAGATGAAGTAGTAATCCATCACCCCGCCATCTGCCCCGAACAACAGACGGTCTGAGCGCTCCTTACCAAAATCGAAGTAGGAGCGCATGGTGTTATCGAAGAAAATGCCGTAATGCAGCCCGCGGTTCAGGCAGAGAAAGAAGGGTATGCTCTTGTAAAGCGGGTCGCTCTCCGGGTGGAACTTGTAGTGGTCTGCCCCCCACATTTCGAAACGACGTCCACGCATATTGAGCGCGCAGGGTTTATCCCCCAGCGCAAAAAAGTGAGCCTCCTCCGGCATGTGCTTCAGAACCCACACCAGCTCATCCCCGGTGCGCTCCTCCAGGCGGTGTCCCATCCCCTCGGCATCCGCACACAGCATACGCCCCCCGGCTCGCTCCAGAAACTCCAAACCGCCATCCTCCTTGCGTACCCGTACCACCAAGCGCGGGGTGTACAACTCGTAGCTATCCGCCTTCTCCACCTCCTCCGGCTGCAGACATGCCGGCGCATACTCCGGCGCAATACCGTAGCTGGGTATGTTTTCAAAAACCGGGTGCGACACATAACGGCACCGCACTACCCCGGGCTCCAGGAAGTAAAGCCGGAGCCGATTTGTGGGAAACTCTATTTCGAGCGTGTAGCTATCTACCCACTCGTAATGACGGATGAAGGATTTCATGCAGCTACATTGTAATCAACAAGCAACTGGCAACCCGCAATCTGAGCATTTGCAGACTAACCGGGAGGCCACTGAAGAGAACGCCCACCGATGATGTGAATATGCAGGTGCGGCACGGTCTGCCCGGCATCGGCTCCGGTGTTGAGCACGGTGCGGAACCCGCCCTCGGTCAGTCCTTCAGCCCGGGCAATCTCACCAACTTTGAGCATGAGGTGCCCCAGCAGGGCGGCATCCTCCACCGTAGCAGCTGCTACGCTGGGAATAGGCTTGCGCGGCACCAGCAACACATGCACAGGAGCCACGGGAGTAATATCCCTGAAAGCCACACAGAGCTCGTCCTCATACACCATGGCCGAGGGTATCTCCTTATCCGCTATTTTCTGGAAGAGTGTTTTTTCCATTGCACCCACATATTTAACACAGCACGCGCCCGCATGCAACAAGAATCTGCCGCTCGCCCCCGCTTTTCCCCCATTTAGTGGACATTTCTACACTATATGCTTGCATTTTCCGGACTCGGGGCTTAGAATCTGGCACAGGAATGAACGCAAACGCACAACGCATCAAAGAGTATCTGCAGGGATTCTACCCACCCGAGGAATGGCCCACCCTGCTTCGCCAGGCGGATGAGTGGGCCGCTACCACACCGCTGGAAGGATTGCGCGTGCTGGATGCCAGCCCCATCTTCCGCAATACGCTCGGCAAGTTCATGGCTCTGCTGGCTGCCGGAGCTACTGTGTATGTACCCCGCAAAACCAGCATGCCCTGCGACCCCGCTATCGTGGCACTCCTGCCGGAGTTCGGTATCCATACAGCAGAGAACGGGCAGGATAACTTTGACATCGTACTGGATTGCGCCGCCCAGTGCGTCCGCTATACCCCCACTCTGGGTTATGCAGAGCTCACGCGCTCCGGTGTCCCCGTGTACGAACGAGCACGCCGCCCCGTTATTGTGGCAGATGCCGGCCGCATCAAGCGCGTGGAAACAACGCTCGGCACCGGCGAAAGCTTCTTCCGGGCTCTGAAAAAACTGGAATACAATGACCTGGAAGGCCGACGCCTGCTGGTCGTGGGCTATGGCAAGGTAGGACGCGGCATTGTGCACTATGCCCGCAAACATGGCATGCACGTCATGGTGGCAGATGTAGAGGACAAAGTCGGCGAACTGCCGGGAGACGTGGGATTCGTTAACGTGAACGACCGCGAAGACCTCAACGACACCGTACTGCATGCCTGGTGTGTTGTAACCGCCACAGGTCGCATCAATGCTCTGCACAACAGGCTGGATGCCCCGGCCCTCATCGCTTCCCCCGTTTTGCTGGCCAACATGGGCATCGATGATGAGTTCGGCACCAAGATTCCGCCCCACCGCGTACTCAACAACAAGAAACCGCTCAACTTCATCCTGGAAGAGCCCACCCGCATGTGCTTCATTGAGACTACCATGGCTCTGCACAATGCCTGCGCCCTGGAGCTGCTCACCGCAGATTTGCCTGCTGCCTGCATGCCCCCACCCCCGGACGTAGAGGAGCGCCTGCTGCACATTGCCACCACCCACGGTGCAGGAGAGCTGCGCCACCTGCACCTTCTGCTTGGCGACGGGCGGGAGAATGAGTAACAAGGAAAATCTGTAACACATTTGTGACGAAACGCACGCTTGACAGTGCGCGGTGGCGTGCCGTAGAATAAAGGCATGCTCAGGTTCGTCTCCATCGCGCTGCGTCTGATACTGTGTACGGCTGGTGCGGCAGCCCTGCTCTATGTCTTTTCGTATCCGGACAGCATCATGCCTGCCAACCCTGCACTGGACTATGTACAGGGTATCACCTACTATGACTTTAAGCCGGTGATGTGGCTGGCACCCTTCCTCTTCATGGAGCTGGTGAGCGTGGCCGGCCCACG
Organism: Akkermansia sp.; assembly: GCA_017415555.1. Taxonomy (GTDB): domain Bacteria; phylum Verrucomicrobiota; class Verrucomicrobiia; order Verrucomicrobiales; family Akkermansiaceae; genus Akkermansia. The sequence goes on along the minus strand of JAFQGF010000044.1, from coordinate 7,644 downwards.
GCGCAATCTGGTGTGGTTCAGCTCACTGCTGATTATCATGGGAACAGCCATCATCGCCTGGCCTGTGCTCACTGCCACCTGCCCTGAACTCGTACACCCAACCTTTGAATACGAGGACGGCAAACTCGCACAGGGCATGCTCTACATGGTCTGCGTGCTGGGGCTCACTATGTTCTCCCGCCTGGTTGTGCTGCGTTTTCTTTACCCGCCGGAGCCGGACGATGAATGCGACATCAACAACGTGGACGCCTCGGTCCTCGACCCTTCAAAAGCACTCACCGTACAGGAAATTCTGGCAAACCCACAGAAAGCAAAACCCAACTTCCTCTTCGGAGATGCCGACCACGAACGCCTGAGCGGATTCCGCGCCATCCTGCGCCGCCTGCAGCGCCTGAGCAACTGGCAGAACGCCGGCTGGGCCACCCTCATCATCCTCATCACCCTCTGGTTCTGGTGCTACCCCCAACCCTCCGAGCAGGAAGCATTGCAACGAGACCTTCGCACCATGTACCAATACAGCAAGGCCCCGGACGGCACGCGCCGCGCCACCTTCCCCGCCGTGCATGCCGCCTACCGTGTTATGAAGCATATTTCCGACACAGAAGCCCTGGCCGGCAAAAGCAAAGCCCAGGCAGAACAATGGCTCCGCCTCCAGTCTGTGCCAACGGCCTACCGCAACGAACTGAGAGATGAAAGCGACGTCTCCGTGGCTTCTGTAGACGACATCTTCGACAGCCGCACCCGCTTCCTCACCGTCACGGATGGCCGCCGAATGGCCGTGCTCTACATCCGCACCAATGAAACCGGCGACACCATCAACATTGCAGAAGTGCAGGATGCCGGCTGGAACGCCAAGGCAGACGACATACGCCGCCGCTTCGGCACAGCATCCTCCCGCGGCTATTACTATTAACCCCTCCGCCACAGAGCTCCGTAACTCGTAATTCGTAACTCACAATGCCTTCCTTCATACACAAAGGCCGCGTGCCCATGCACGCCACAGATGCTGCCGGCATCGTCCACTTTGCCAACTACTTCCGTTACATGGAAGAAGCCGAACTCTACGCCCTCAATGCCCGCGGATTCCGCCCGGATAACTACGCTTACCCGCGCGTCCATATTGAGGCAGATTACCGGGCGCCCCTGCATTTCTGGGACGAATATACCGTAGCAGCAGAACTACAGCATATCGGCAACAGCACACTGCACTGGCAATTCACCATCAGCGGCCCTCAGGGAGTATGCGCCGTACTCAAAAGCATCAGCGCCCGCCGCACAGCCGACCTCGTCACCCCCGCACCATATACGGAAGATGAGCGAAATCGCCTCGCAGACCTCCTCATTTCCTCCCCCGAAAAGCCCAACAATCAAGAAAAATAAAAAAAAATGCGCCATCTGCACAAATTTGGATTGCCAAGAAGACAAAAATAGTGTAGACTCTCGCAACCGCCAGAGCCGAGAGGCTCCTGAAACATTTATAAGCACACAAGGAGAACAAGGATGAACATTCTCGATACCATCGAAAAAGAGCAGCTGAAGGACGACGTGACTCCCTTCAACGTAGGTGACACTGTAAAGGTTCACTGCCGCGTGATTGAAGGCGGTAAGGAACGCGTGCAGATTTTCCAGGGCATTGTGATCGGCAAGCGTGGTGCCGGCGTGAACGAGGCTTTCACCGTTCGTAAGATTTCCTACGGCGAGGGCGTAGAGCGCTCCTTCCCCATCCACACTCCCAAGATTGCCAAGATTGAGGTTGTGACCCGCGGTAAAGTGCGTCGCGCTAAGCTCAACTACCTGCGTGACCGCGTGGGTAAGGAGGCTGTCACCGTGAAGACCATCCGCTAATCCGGCCTAATCTTCTTTCTACAGGTTAGTTTTCATAGGTAAAAGCTCAGTTTCCCCCGGGAACTGAGCTTTCTGCATTCCCCGACATTGCGCCGTTAAACAAAAAACGAGCCGGTTCTAGAGCAACACTATCAGAGCCAGCGCGCTTATCACGCCTGCTGCAGCCAATCCCCAGCCCAGCCAGAAATACGGGTTCCCACGCTCCAGCCATTCCTCATGAACGCCCAGAAACAGCATGATGCCCACATACAGCACAACGAGTATACACGTTACCACAACCTCAATATACCATTGTACATAGCAAAATACAAGTCAATTCACATCGAGGCCGGAGAACGAGGGGCTGTTTCTGATTTGCCGGCAGAATATGCATTGGCACCATTAGCTCTGTAAATTGAAAGTTGGCGGGCGAGCGAAGCGAGCGGAAATCAGGAGCCCCCGCCAGGGGGGCGAAAGAACTCAGGCAGGGGCAAGCGAACGATAGTGAGCGCCGCCCCTGCTAGAGATGGAAAATAATTTTGAGCCCCGTGAAACGGGGTGACAGAAAGCTATGAATCAAAGTATTGCAACGCTTTCTTTCGCCGCAGGTTCCCTGGGCTCAGATATCTTTTTTCTGCATTGCAGGGGTTCCGCGGCTCCGCCGCTCCACCACCTGCCTTAGTTCTTTCGCCCTCCGGGCTCTTACATTCCGCTCGCTATGCTCGCCCGCCCAACTTCCAATTTCTCGGGAGGGGCACACGGAACTCAAATCTACTTCGGCCACGCGCTTTTCAGCTTGCAAACAACATATAGCAGGTGTATATTGAAGCCATGAAACTGCTCAGCTCCGCTCTCTACCACATCTTCGTTGTCCTCGGATGGTCATTTCTCATCTCGAAAGGCCTTTCCCGACTACTCGGGCTGAAAGAAAAAGTGGGGGACAACATCGGGCTGGCACTTGCCTATTTTCTGAGCATTGTGCTGGCCGTTTCTGTGTGCTGGTATATCTACAAGCGCAAAGCATCGGCACCAGATGCGCCCGCTGCAGGAACAATAGAGTTGCAACCCCAGATAGACGCCATTCGCCGGACCTTGCAGAAGCCTGCCGTCATTCTGCGCAGCTCCCCGGCCGCCGAATTGCCGACAGGACATGTCAGCTGCCTTGGCCGCGTCACCTGGCAGAAGCCCGGTGAGGAATGGCCTGTCGATGCCGCGGGTAAGCGACTGGAACCGCTGGCCACCCTGTTTGTGCCGAATTTGCCTGGCGTGCCCGAGGCGCTCCGGCAGGTAGCACTCATCACTATTTTTGCCCACGAAGAATCTTGGGCAGAAGATCCGGAAAAAATGCCGCAGCTGGGCTGCGTCATCCGCACCTACCCTACCCTGGAGGGGCTGGAGCCCTGCAATTATGTCTCCGGTATATGGAAAACCTGCCTCCTCACCCCGGAACCTGTGGCACATGATATGCCCTTCGGCCGCTGCAGCGGCGGCGGTGACGAAATTTGGGATAAGATTATTGAGCTGGAAGATAAGCACCACATCGAATACGAGGAGCGCATCTGCGATACCGCCTGCGAGACACGCGACATGAAAGACTTCCCTGCTGGTCACTTCACGAATCCCGCATTGCATGCCACCTACGAAACTCACAAAATTGGCGGCTACCCTACCTTCATTCAAGATGGCAGCGAACCGGATGACTATCCCTTTGTTCTGCAAATCACCTGGGACAGTGCAGCGGACCTGGATATTGGCGATGCCGGGATTTACTATTTCTTCTACAATGCAGAGAAAAATGACTGGCTTGTCACATCTGACTGCTACTGACGACTAATCACAAAACATTCTGCCTCTCCGCGCAGAATACAAAATAGGGAATCTCAAAAAAACTCCGTTTTATCGATAAACGGAAATTTGGCGAAATGTTGCGAGCCTCTAGGCGAGCCAAAAACAGAAGCCCCCGTCAGGGGGCGAAAGAACTCAGGCAGGGGCAAGCGAACGATAGTGAGCCCCGCCCCTGCTAGAAGATGGAAAATAATTTGAGCCCCGTGAAACGGGGTGACAGAAAGCGATGAATCAGAGTATTGCATCGCTTTATGCCACCCCACCATCCGGTGGGGTTCGGTTTGTTTTTTGCGCTATACCCACGGGTTTCGTTCGCGTTGCTCACTCCACACCGTGGCTATTATATGCCGCCTCGCCATGCGGCGAGGCTCTTGAATTAGGCTCGCCCGCGAGCCTCCGGGCAAAGCATCTTAACCTGACAGCGGCTTTTTTTACCTTGCCAGGGCATGTGTTATTATGCTAGACTGCAAGCATGAAAAAGTTGGTATTCTTAATGGGTCTGATGGGGAGTTGCCTGGTGTCCTGCGGCACCCAGACCTACATCCACACATGCACGCACGAGACGATAGCAGAAGCTCCAGAGCCAGCGAGTGGGAGGGCTCGCAATGTGATATTGATGATTGGTGATGGGATGGGAGCGGAGCATGTATGGGCGGCCTGGCTGTGCAACAAGGGGCAGCTGAATCTGACAACGCTGCCGGTAACGGGCTTTTCTATAACCACCTCGGCCAGCCATACCATCACCGATTCTGCAGCCGGCGGCACCGCAATTGCCTGCGGACATAAGACACTGAATGGGCAGGTTGGAGTGGACGCTGAGGGAAAGCCGATACAATCGCTGGCCGAGCAAATGCGACAGGCTGGTAAGGCAACGGGGGTGGTGGTAACCAAGGCTGTCACAGATGCCACTCCGGCGGCATTTTATGCACATGTGAAGAGCCGTAAGAACACAGATGCCATTGCCGCTGCGCTGACTGAGGCAGGTTTTGACGTGGTAGCCGGTGGCGGCTCCGATAATTTTACGCCAGAGCAACGCGAAAAATTGAAAAAAGAGTGCAGCTTGTGTGAATTAGCCGCCCCGGGGGACTGTGCCCCTGCCAGTAAGCGCGGTGATTGGTTGCCGCAGCGCGTGGAGCAGGCGTTGAAGCTGCTGGAGCAGGATAAGGACGGCTTCTTCCTGATGGTGGAAGGCTCTAAAATCAATATGTCTGCGCATGTGAATGATTTGGATGAAACTGTGCACGAAACGCTGGATTTCGACCAGGCTGTAGGGGTGGTGCTGCGGTGGATGCAGAAGCGGAACGACACACTCCTGTTAGTAACAGCAGATCACCAGACTGGTGGATTAAGCATTCAGGGCGGGGATAAAGCTAAAGGTAAGGTTGAGGGGCACTTCAGTACTTTCCTGCACAGTGGCGTTGCGGTTCCTGTGTATGCGGCAGGCTGTGGTGCTGCGTTTTTTGCCGGGGTACAGGATAACAGTCCGACGCGCAGCAGGCCTGAAGCCTTGACCTGTTATATGTTGGAAAACAGGGTTCTTCCTTATAAATAACCTTTTGCGAAACAACCTCCTCAATTTGGGAGAGTCTTACATCGCTTGTAAGAGGTCATGGAAAATGAAATACAGCTTTCTCAGAGGCGGGAACAACGTCCCGCCCATATGGTCCAGGCATTTACTGTTTGATATATGCCGTAGCGCGTGCTGATTTGCTCCTGCGGCCTTGGATGACTACGACAATCACGTAGAGGACGGCGGCGCCTGCCAGCTGAACCGGCAGAATAAGGGTTGAGATAATATCGGTGTCTGTCGCCACGTTGGGTATGAAGAAGGGCACGATGGTGACAAGCGGAAAGATGGTAGCCATGCCAAACCACTTGAGCACGGAGCCTTTTTGCTTCAATCTGAAATTCGGGAACAGCAGCAGGCCCCCCAGCGGTACCAGCAGGCTGAAGGCTATGAGGCCGATGATGCCTAGTGCCATATACCAGAAGGGCAGTAAATTCCCCTCGTAATCAGGTACTTCATAACAAGCGGCAAAGGTGGTACGCCCCTTGAGATGTAGGGTCTCCTTATAGCGCAGAGCCAGTAGGCTACGGCCCTCTTTCAGGCTTGCCAGAATGAAATCCCGAGTGTCATAGCCCCAATCTGACAGATGCCAATTAATCAGCACTCTCGGAGGGGCGGTGTAGATGGGGCGAGTGGTGTCAATTTGTTCCTGCCAGCCGGACGGCAGACCGGGGATGACGCGACCCTCTTTAAGATTATGACGGCGCTTCAATTCGTCCAGCTCCTCTGCTGAATCACGGAAAGTGAAAATCACTCCGCGGAAATCATCGCCATCCTGTTTCCATGGTGCGGCATCGAGCTCGGTGCGGCCATAACTGCTCCCCAACCAAGCATCCAATTTGCGCAAATGTTCCTCCGGTGTGTATTCCATTTCCGGGGCCGGCAGAAAGTAAAGAGCAGCAAGTCCCAGAAGCATCAGGATATATCCAAGGCAGTAAAGGCGGCGAAAATTACTCATACACGTTCATTCGTTTCAGGTGTGTGCTGGCTACGCAGGAATTCTAGCATATTTCATTGAGAATGTAAATATTTTAGGAAATTTTGAGCTGCAAATTGAGCTCCACTTCGAGCGAATCCTTGGCTTTTGCCCGTCTCGGCGCAGAAAGGAGGGCGCAAACCCGAACTCGAAGCCGAAGCTCTGTTATTTGCGCCATCCGCACCAAAAATGCAGGAAACGCGCAACACAATGCCATCCACGCTTGTACAGAGGGGCGGGAATTGATATAATGCCCCGTAACAGATACACACCAAGTCATGAGCATCATCCATAGAATCCTTGCCACCACAGCCCTGTGCCTTGCGGCGGTAGGGAGGATTTGCTGCCTGACAGATTCTACGGGAACTACGCTGCTCTATCCTCAGCGGCGGCAATAGTTCTACATTTTCACCCTCAATTCTCGCAACTAACTTCCTCACATGATTCTCGCAAATGTCAGTATATCAGACCGTCTGATTACTCTCAGCGTGGTCGGACTGTTGTTAATTCTGCTTTCGGTTCTTTTTCTCGTCAGTAAGGACTCCTCCTTCACACCAAGCCGTCAAAGCAAAACATTCCATTTTGGCTTCTGGGATATCCTTCTGGTGGCGGGGCTGGTCATGGTGATTTATCCCATTCTGAACCTGTTCCCGCAGGATGGAGATGTCACGATAAGAAACAAATATGGTCGCCCCTATCATCCCCTGTGTTACCTTGCCCTGCTTTTTGCTTTTATCTGCCATTCGGGCATTATGATATTGCTGAAAAAGTTACAGCAGAAATGGGCGATGGATGATTTAGAGAAAAGAAGAAAAAAGCCCGGCATTAAAGCAAATGGGCGTTCCAGACAGAAAACGCGCAATTGCGCGAAATGAGCAAGCAGGTGGCTCTATTGAGCCCCGATTTGCCCATCGCATGCAGCCTGTCAAGGCGCAGCCTTGGGCGAAGACGGAAGCTCACAGAATCACAGATTGTAGATTCAAGCCATCTTTAGAACCCCTAAAAGGCTTTCGTGCTTAGAAAAAGAGGCTTAGACATGCTTCCGTCTCTGCTAAAGCTTCGACGAGACAAGTAGGCTTTTTGGCCTTTTGGAGCCGATTTTCTCCCGGCGGAGTGCTAGCGGGGCATAGGGGATTTGAATCGATTCTACTATCATTCCGTCATTTTGCGTCACTGAGACCATGCCGGGAAACGTGAGCATTACGCAGTCAAAAAGAGGGCGGATATGCGTACCCTAAAAGGGGCGTATCTCAAATGTCGCATAAGTGCCGATTATTTTGCATAAAGCGCTGAATCGTGTAGGGGGCTTTCGCCCCCTCACACACCACCGTACGTGCCTTTTATGGCATACGGCGGTTTCTCGGCGTGTGATTGGTCCCGGAACTAATGTTCCTGCCGCAACTCTTTTATCTCTCCTCGCCGGATACCCTGT
>JAFQGF010000003.1 GCA_017415555.1 Akkermansia sp. | reverse complement strand
GTCAGAGCGTGGGCTGCTCGCCATCGAGATGAGATAAAGATTTTCTACTTGCCTGCATATTCTCCGGAACTCAACCCTGATGAGTTGGTAAATGGCGATCTTAAGCCTGGTGTTGGGCAGCGTGAGCCGGCAGCTAATAAAGAGGAGCTTCGCATGCAAATTGTCGAGCACATAGAAGAAACTAAAAGCAATCCGGAGAAAGTGAAAAACTTCTTTCGCAAAGCCAGTGTTCGCTATGCCTCGAACAATCATGTTTTATTGCCGGAGCAATAATATGACATTTTGTAATTGGAAATTGACATCTTCGAGTAGTTATGCTAAAGTTCACGCCGTTATGACAGCTGCAGAGAAGGCACTTTCCACCTTTCGAGAACCTCCGTATATGTACAACTGCGCTCAGACTCTCTGTGCCGCATTTGATCGTGATGACCTGTTGGAGCCCATGAAGACTTGCGGGGGCGGTCGTGCTCCTGAAGGGATGTGTGGTGCTCTTTATGGTGCCATTCAGGTAGCCCCGGAGCGAGCCGAAGCAATCAAGGCCGCTTTTGTGGCGGAGAATGGTGCGTGGAAATGCAGCGACCTGAAAGGGGGAACACCCCGCGTTGCCTGCCAGCAGTGCGTGGCAGTGGCTGCCCGCTTGGTAGAAGCCGGTAAGGCAGAGTGATTGAGATAACTTCAGTTTTTAATCGCAGGAGCCGGGCATGTGAAAATATGCCCGGCTCCAGTGTTTGAAAAATGGTTAATGCTGTGTCAGGAGTGCTTGTATCCGGCGTGCACGGTCAATTTTGTCGGGTTCCCAGAGGTAAAGAATCTCGTTTGCAATGAAGTCGGCCGGTGTCGTGCCGCTGCTATCCGTAGCTGTTGCATTTGCTCCGTGTTGCAGCAGTATTTCCACCGCTTGCGGAGCCAGCGTTTGCACAGCGCACATGAGGGGGGTATTGCCATCTCGGTTTTCTGCCGCATTCGGGTTGGCTCCGGCTGCCAGCAGGAATCGCATGATTTCCGGGTGATTCCCGGCTGCTGCATCGTGCAGCGCTGTGGCTCCACTACGTGTACAAAGGGTGTGAACATTTGCTCCCGCCGCCAGTAGCCTGCGGACAATACCCGGGGAGGCTGAGCAGATAGCGCCCATGAGCGGAGTATATCCGGCGTTGTCGCCCATGTTCACGTCTGCCCCGGCGGCTATGAGCATCTCCACCATTTTCTCTCGTCCTTCGATTGCCGCTATCAGTAAGGCTGCATCTTCATCCGGGCCATAGCATTCATTCGGATCAGCTCCCGCGGCAAGAAGGGTTGCCACTTTTGCTGTATCCCCTGTCTCAATCGCTCGGAACAGGGGTGTTGATTCCTGATATGCTTCGTAATCCATGGCGCAAAGGATACACTACAAAAAAGGTAGTGTAAAGGTAGATGACAAAGAAAGTGGAATCCGCCGGGGGGGCGCCTCCCTCCGTCTGTCGTGGTGTTTATGTGTAAAAAATTACCCGGTTCCAAGGTATTATATTTTGATAAAGAGGCGATGTCTGTAGAGGAAAAAGCAGAGGAGCCATGCCAGGAGGAGGTAAGCGCAACTGAGGGCAGTTCCCATCCACTCCAACGGAAGCATGAGTCTGAAGGTGCCGGCAAAGAGTCGCTCGGCAATGGCGCTGAGATTTACCAGATTGGTAACAATATAGATGAAAAGAGCATTGGAGCCAACGATGAGCAGGAACGTGCACCAACTGCGACGCGGGCAGACATCGCACAGGAGGTGAAAGAAGCCCAGAAGAATTGCTCCGATGCCGGCAGCTGATAGGACAAAACAGGGGGTCCAGATGTTTTTGATGACCGGGCCGCAGAGCCCGCTGCCCAACAGCAGCGCACCACCGACTACCAGGACAAGTATGCGTTTGCCGGTGCTGAGTGTGTTGCTGAAGATTCGCCCACTCAGATAGCCCAGAAGGTTGAGCGCCGTGGCAGAAAGAATGCACAGGGGACCCTCGGGATCGTAATGTACATTATGCAGTCTGCCGGGGCATAGCAGGGCATCGATGCGGGCATTGACACAGCCGGCAGGAGTGAGCTCGCCACCCCAATATTGTGCTGCTGCTATACCGCTCAGAATGATGATGACGGCAGATAACAGCGCTGTGCTCCGCCGCAGCAGAAGAGCAATGCTGCCGCTCAGTGCTCCGGAAATACCAATGAGCCCCAGCACGGAGGCGTAGCGCATGTGCTGCGGCTCCCATACCAGTGCCCCGTTCACGACCCAGCCAAGCACCACCAGCACGGCCGCGCGATACCACATGTGCCAGAGCAATCCCGGGTAGCTTTGCTGCCGGCTCAGCCGCTTGCGAAGTGAGAAGTTCAGGGCAACGCCTGCCAGGTAGACAAAGAGCGGAAAGATAAGGTCGTATATATGCAGTCCCTGCCAGGTTGCATGCCCCATTTGCTGCTGCAATTCCCGCCCCCATTCCGTGCCGCGGTGGAGTGCTCCCACGTTCCAGAGCACGCTCCCCAGCCCGATGATGAGTAGCATGACCATTCCCCTCAGTACATCCAGAGATTGCATTCTTTGGTTATTACCACTTGACATACATTATCTTATGCCTGTTTTTCGTGATGTTGTCAAGAAAATTATTTTTAGCGGTAGCTAACTTTTTTAGAAAAAATCTAAGAAAAGTCTTGCAATGTGATAGGAGTTGTGGTAAAAAGAGCTCAGCAAGTACGGGCAACTGCCCGAAACAAGAATCTCAGAACAACAAAAACAGAAAGGAATAAACACCATGTTAGTAGGAAAGAAAGCGCCGGAGTTCGTAGCGAACGCAGTCGTGAACGGGGAGATACAGAACGAGTTCAGCCTGGAGCAGTATCTGGGCAAGAAGTATGTACTGCTCTTCTTCTACCCGAAGGATTTCACCTTTGTGTGCCCGACGGAGCTTATTGGATTCCAGAATGCACTGGGTGAGTTCGAGAAGCGCAACACAGCGGTAGTGGGTTGCTCTACGGACAGCGAGTTCTGCCACTGGGCCTGGGCCAATACGCCGAAGGAGCAGGGTGGTATACAGGGGGTGACATACCCGCTTGTTGCAGACATCAACAAGAGTGTGGCTGCCAGTTATGATGTGCTTGCCGAGGAAGGCGATCGTGTGGCTTACCGCGGTCTGTTCCTCATCGACAAAGAGGGGATTATCCGTCACATGCTGGTAAATGATATGCCGCTGGGGCGTTCCATCGATGAGGCTATCCGCATTGTGGATGCACTGCAGCATTTTGAGCAGTTCGGCGAAGTATGCCCCATGGGCTGGCACAAGGGTGCAGAGGCCATGAAGCCCTCCCACGAGGGCGTGGCTGACTACCTGAGCCGCTGAGTGCTCACAGACAATCGTTCATAAGACAAGAGGAGAAATAAGACGGCCCCGGGAGAAATCCCGAGGCCGTTTTAGATGGAGAAAATCAGGGAAAGGGAGCCGGTAAATGGGGCGTCGGCTATATACCCGAGTCAGGATTTCTTTATGTCCCGGATGGCTTTGGCGCAGTCGTATATAAGACGCGGGCCATTGTAGATGAAGCCGCTGTAGAGCTGCACGAGACTGGCGCCTGCTTCTATTTTCTTGACTGCGTCCTGGGCAGACATGATGCCACCCACGCCGATAATGGGGATGCTGCCCTTGAAATCCTTAGCGAATGCTTCCAATGTTTCGTTGGCGCGGTCGTATAGGGGGGCACCAGAGAGTCCGCCGCTTTCCTTAGCGGCAGGGTGGTGTTCCACGCCTTGGCGGGTGGTGGTCGTATTGGAGCAGATGAGACCATCCAGCTGGCTGTCCAGGAAAACGCGGGCAAGCTCGTGAATCTGGGACTCCTCCATATCTGGCGACACCTTCATCACAATGGGCACATAGCGGCCGGTATCGTTGGTGAGGTTTGCCTGCTCACTCTTGAGGCTCGCCAGCAAATCTGCAGCGGGTGCAGCCTTGGCCAGATTGCAGAGATTCGGTACATTGGGGCAGGAGAAGTTGATGGCTATGTAATCTGCCACGCCCCAGGCTGCACGCATGCAGGCCAGGTAGTCCATGCGAGCTTCCTCATTGGGGGTGACCTTGTTTTTGCTGATGTTGACCCCCAGTACACCCTTGAAGCGTTTAATGGCTTCGATGTTCTCAATACCTTTATCAATGCCGGGGTTATTGATACCCATGTGATTGATGATTGCACGCTCCTTGATGCAGCGGAAGAGGCGTGGTTTGGGATTGCCGGGTTGAGGGCGAGGTGTGAGGGTGCCCACCTCCACAAAGCCGAAGCCGAGACGTCCGAATGCCTCCACAGTGGATGCTTCCTTATCCATACCGGCAGCAAGACCTACGCGGTTGGGAAAATCTATCCCCATTACCTTGACCGGGTCGCTGATAGTACGAGGTGCAATGGCGCCGAGCAGGCGCAGTTTGTCGGCCATGCGCAGGCCGGAAAGCGTCAGCTCGTGCGCCGTTTCCGGGTCGAGGCTGAAAAGAAATCTTTTGCCTAGGTTATAAATGAGCGGATTCACGGTGTTAATGGAAACGTGGCAGGAGATTCCTCTGCTGCCACTATATCCTGATTGTTGTTAGACTGTAAATGTTACGTTATAATTTTCTTTGAACCATTGAGCGAAAAGCGGCACGGCCTCTTCGTAATCCCACACGGGTGAGTAGGCGAGGTCGGCTTCCAGTTTATTTGTGTCCGCATACAGCTCTGCGTGCTCACCCACAGAGAAGGGATCGGTGGAATCGAGCTCCACATTGGCAGATACTCCCAGCGCGGTTTCCAGACACTGAATGAACGAGGCAAAGGGAACGGGCGTGGAGCGGCCCACGTTGTACAGAGCATAGGGGACACTATTGGCAGATGAGGGTACTGCATTGATGGCAAACATCATGCCGTCCACAACGTCATCAATGTAGGTGAAATCCCGCACAAGATGCCCGTTGTTGATGAGTCGGATAGTCTTTCCCTCGGCAATATCGCAGGCTATTCGCATGGGGATGGAGTCCGGGCGACACCAGGAGCCATATACGGTAAAGAGTCGGAACACCGTAACCGGGAGCTTGTACATATAAGCGTACGAATAGCAGATAAGCTCTGAGGCTCGCTTGGATGCAGCATACATGCTGATGGGGGTATCCACATGGTCGTCTTCCTTCATCGGAGCGGAGGAGAGCACGCCATGTACGGCGGAACAGCTGGAGAAGAAAACGTGTTTCACTCCGGTAAGGCGCGCGGCCTCCAGCACATTGAATGTTCCGTTGGTGTTCACATCGTAATAAGGCGCCGGATATTGTATGGAGCGTGTATTACCGGGCAGGGCAGCAAGGTGCAGGATAGTATCGAACTTGTGCTCGTTACATAAACTAATCAATCCTCTGCGATCCAGAATATCGAGTTTTACGAAATCAAACACGGCAATTGTGCTGCGCACAGATGTTCCATCCTCGATGGAATCCGGATTGATACCCAGCAGGGAAAGGCGCGCTTTCTTGAGGATGACTGTCTCCGGGTCGCAGAGATTGTCAATGCCTACAATACTGTGCCCTTCGTTAATCAGTCGATTAACAACATGGTAGCCGATGAAGCCAGCAGCGCCGGTAACGAGTATTTTCATTGTTTTGTGAGAGGAGAGATGTGTCTTTATCTGCATCCGCGGAAGCGGACGGTATTCATTCTAGCTTTTTTTCTCGGAAAAGCAATCTTTTTTTTATAATTTTATTCCTGTTCCACAACTTGTTTTACCCAGCCTATTGCGTCGCACCCAAACTCTACAATATCGCCGGGTTTAAGGTATTGGGGGGGAGTCATTCCCATACCGACACCTCCCGGGGTTCCGGTGGAAACGATATCGCCAGCGTTCAGCGTAATGAATCGGGAAACGTAGGCAACCAAATCTGCCACTGGCATGATGAGTTCGGCGGTGGAAGCATCCTGACGGAGTTCTCCATTGACGCGCAGCTGCAGTCTCAGGTTGTCCGGCGTATGGATTTCGTCTTTGGAAACGAAAACGGGGCCGAAAGGCGCGAAAGTATCGTAGCTCTTGCCTTTGGTCCACTGGCCTCCCTGTTCCAGTTGCCATGCTCGTTCGGAGTAGTCGCACATGAGGGTGTAGCCGATGATGGCGCGGCGTGCTTCTGCCGGAGTAGCGTTGTGCAGGGTATCCCCCAGCACCACTGCCAGCTCTACTTCATAGTCCAGTTTGCTTGCTCCCGGAGGATTGAGCACATAGGAAAGGTCTGAGCTGATGGCGGAAGTCGCTTTCAGGAATATGGAGGGTTCCGTGGGGACATCGCCGCTGAACTCGCGGGCGTGTGCCGCATAACACTTGCCCAGGCATGCGATGGTGCAGGGCTGCACATGCAGTGCGCTTGAGACAACGAGTCCATCTCTGTCTACCTCCACGCCATCGGCAGCACCTCGGGAAATCCAGGTTTCTATTTCTTTTCGCAGCTTTTTTCCGTCGGGTTGCAGAGCAGCCCAAATCTGCTCATCCTGTGCCGTTACATCAATCCAGCATTTACGGCGGGGAACCCAGAGGCCGATAACGCTTTCGCCTTCTTCGTCGATGTAATATTGAAGTCTCATGTTACAAAAATCTGTTCGGTATCACTCCCAGTCATGAATATCGTCCGGTATTTCATCCAGATAGGAGGGAACATCCACCGCCGGATTGGAAGTGGGCGGCTCGGGGGTGTGGGGTTCCGGGCTATCCTGAAAAGGCGTTTCGGGAATGGCATCTTCTTCTGTGGCAGTGGGCGTATTGCTCACTGGCTCGCCCTCCTGGAGTCGGGCGGCTGCCACTTCTTCCGGTGTCACGGAATCAAAAATGGGGCGGTATGCATTACGGCGAGCCTCGGGGCTGTCTTCATCCTCTTCGGTTTTGCTGATATTTCTGTACTGGAAAACGCGGTCTCCCTGCATCACTTCACCCGAGCGAATATCTGCGGCGATGATATTGCCGCGGGCGTTAAAGTCGGAGGAGACAACGAGATTGCCAATGCGGATGTTGGAGCCATCTGCCGGGTGTGTAATCAGCACGGTTCCACCTCGGGGCATGGGCCCGATAATACGCAGCAGGGCAAACTTCTGCTCCGGGTATACCTGGTGTACTGCACCCAAGTGCATGGGGGGCAGAATTTTGTGCTCTTGTTTCTCCGTCTTATCCTCCGACGCAGGATTCTGCTGTTGCTGAAGTTGGCAGGCTGTGCTCATAACCAGCACGGCTGCCGCTGCCATAACGGTTAAGATTCGCATGCCCATAGACTACACTATTCCATGGGGGGGAGTCAAGAGGAAACAAGCAGCCGACAGGGAAGATGTCATTCTCAAAGAGCCAATCTCCAAAGATACCCTAATGGTACCAACGAGTTTTGATGGTGTTTATTTGCACGGATTGTCGATTACCTGAATCTCCCCGGAGTGCATCGGTATTGTGAAGTCAAACGCTGGAAAAGATGTCGCAGCAGAAAGACGATACACGGTGTCAGTAGCAGAAAGAACGGCAACAGACACAGAAATGTGTGTCCCGCACTGCAATGCGGCAGGCAGCAATCCGCCAGCATGGCTATGGCAGAGCCAAACAGAATTGTACAAAGCCAGCTTTTCATGAGCAGAAGCACAGGATGATCCTGCGGCCAGTAAAGGAGCACCGTGGTGCCGAGAAATCCCCACAGGGCAGATGCCATAGGCAGGTGGACGGCCGCAGATGTAGCCGGAAGGATGAGCCCGGAGGCGAGAAAGAGCTGGGTTGAAGCAAAAATGGTGGCAATTTTCATATCCTGTACAGGACAGACAATTGCCGTAAATTGTTGTTCAGATTATTAGATAGTATTCTTTACCTCGCTGATATACTCCTTCACAGCTCGCGAAATCTCGGTGGCAATGTCGGCTCTGGGGCGGGCAAAGGATGGGGTGAACCATGGGAATCCTCCCACAAGGTCATGGAATACAGCTACTTCTCCATCGCAGGTGCTTCGGCCTGCACCGATGCCGATGGTGATGATGGGACAGGCATCTGTGATGGCTTTTGCTACACTGTGTTTGGTGCATTCTATGACAACAGAGAATGCTCCTGCACGTACTACGGCCTCCATGTCACGCATGATGGCTGCTGCTTCCTCATCAGTCTTGCCATGCATGCGGTAGCCGCCATCTTCCTTCACCTTCTGCGGCAGCAGGCCAATGTGACCCTGCACGGGAATTCCTGCTTGGGTGATAGCGCGAATCTGCGCCTCGACAGCCACACCACCCTCAAGCTTAACGGCATCTGCACCCACGGCCATGAGTGCTTGCGCAGTCTCGACTGCCTGTTCGGGAGTATTGTAGGTGTTGATGGGCATGTCTGCAACGACTACTGCCTTTTTGGCCGCACGAGCCACGGCCTCCACATGGTGCAGCATGTGTGCCAGCGTAACGTGGGTAGTATCCGGGTAGCCCAGCATGACCATACCGAGGGAATCGCCCACCAGAATCATATCCACTCCGGCTTCATCCACCAAGCGGGCTGTGGGGTAATCATAAGCTGTCAGTTCAGCAACAGGAGCTTTGCCCTTGCGGGCAAGAATGGCTTCAATCTTGCAGTTCATTGTCTTACATTACAGGTCAAAAGCGCGGACCTCCGGGCCGGCGGGCAGAGCTGTCAGCATGTCGCTGACACTGTGCGTGTGCCCCGGCAGGAGCAGCTGCGGGTCAATATCACAGAGGGGGCGCAGTACGAACTCTCGCTCGTGAGCCCGGGGATGCGGCAGCGTGAGCGCAGGGGTATTCTGCTGTAATTCCCCGTAGAGAATGATGTCAATATCGCAGGTGCGAGGGGTGCCATACTCCCCCGTGCGTACGCGCCCGAGTTCGTTTTCGATGTTTTGGCAGATGCTGAGCACCTCCTGCGGGGACTGCTCCGTGCTTAGCTCTACGCAGGCATTCAGGAACATGGGGGAACCCGCCGGGCACCCTACAGGCTCCGTTTCATACAACTGGGAAAGCCGCAAGCTTCCAAAAGCCTCAGCCAGGAAATCGCAGGCGCGTTCCAGCGTTGCCAGACGGTCCCCGGTGTTGGAACCCAGGGAAAGAATAACTCTGTGGGAGGAACTCATCTCAATCGTTGAATCCCAGCACATCCTGCATGGTGTACAGTCCGGCGGGTTTGTCCGCCAGCCAGAGCGCAGCGCGTACGGCTCCACTGGCGAAGGTCATGCGGCTGGATGCCTTGTGAGTCAGCTCCACACGCTCACCATCGGTAGCGTACATGACGGTGTGGTCGCCCACTACGTCGCCGCCGCGCATGGAGTGCATGCCAATCTGAGCCTGAGGCCGTGCGCCCACCAGACCATTGCGGCCGTGCATGACGTCCTTCTCGTAGTCGAGCCCGGTGACGTCGCATACCACCTCTGCCAGAGTGCGGGCGGTGCCGCTGGGGGCATCCAGCTTGTGGTGGTGGTGCATTTCGATAATCTCGATATCGTAATCCTTTAGGATGGCTGTAGCCTTGCGGGTGAGCCAGAAGAGGGTGTTGACGCCCACGGAGTAATTGGAGGCGAATACAATGGGAATCTGCCTGGCTGCTTCGGTGATGGCAGCTTTCTCCTCGGCGGTATGGCCGGTTGTACCAATGACGAGGGGTTTCCCCTGGGCCACAGCCGTAGCTAGCAGCTCCGGAGTGAAGCCATGGAAGGAGAAGTCGATGGCGATATCGGCAGGCTGCATGGCAGCGGCTATGTCCTGCCCCACATCGTGTGTGCTGGCCATCTCAGCAGCCGGGTTCAGCTCCACGGCCTGTTTTACCGTCTGCCCCATGCGTCCGGAAATACCGGTGACAAGAATTTTCATCATGGCGATTTACAGAAGGTTATAGCTCTTGAGGAGGTTTGCCAGCTGCTCATGCTTACTTTCTGCCAGAGGAGCCAGGGGCATGCGAATCTCCCAGCTCATATCACCACGCAGTGCCATGGCGGCCTTAATCGGTACGGGATTGCCATCCAGACTCATCAGCCCCTTCATCAGCGGATAATACTTCTTCTGCAGCTCCAGCGCTTTTCTGCCATCGCCGGAAAGTGCCGTGTCCACCAGTTCTTTCATCTCAGCCGGGGCTACGTTGGAGGTGACAGACACCAGACCTACGGCACCGCAGGAAATGAAGGGAACGGTCAGTCCGTCATCGCCGCTCAGGATTGCGAAGTCGCCGGGCAGGGCCTGCACCAGCTGGTTCACGCGCTCCACACTGCCGCCGGCTTCCTTGATAGCCACAATGTTGGGGCAATCCTTAGCCAGGCGTGCCACTGTGTCCACAGAGATTTCGATGCCGCTGCGGCCGGGTATGCTGTACAGAAGGATGGGCAGGGAAGTAGCATCTGCAATAGCCTTGAAGTGGCGATATACGCCTTCCTGGCTGGGCTTGTTGTAATAGGGGCAAACCTGCAGAGTACCATCAGCCCCCATGGCTTCGGCTTCTTTGGTCATCTCGATAGCTTCCACCGTACTGTTGGAACCAGTGCCGGCAATCACCTGGCAACGGCCTGCTGCGAATTCGATAGCCAGGCGGATAACCTCCATGTGCTCCTCGTGGCTCAGCGTGGGGCTCTCGCCGGTGGTGCCTACGGGTACAATGCCGTCTACGCCGCCGGCAATTTGCGCCTCCACCAGGGCCTTCAGCGCCTCGGTGTCAATCTTATTATCTTTGAAAGGGGTGACAATAGCTGTGTAAAGTCCGTGGTACTTCATAATCTCGCGCTTCATTCTAGCACATTTTGCTCAAAAGTCACGCCTTTTTGCAGCAAAAGTTCGATTTGGGAATGGGTTCGCTATAATTTTTGAACATGTTAGCTTGCCTTCGTGTCCAAATCAGCGGGTATGTCTCTCTTCTTAAAGCTTCTTCGATTTCTGGGGGCACTTCTCGCTGTGGTGTTTGGTGTTGTTGCGTTGATTCTCTCGTATGTGTCTTTGCACATGGTGATACGGAGCGGTGTGTATCTGTGCAGCGAAAAGGTGCATGAAATCAGTCTTTCCGAGTACAAGCCGGAGCTGGATGGGTGTCTGGTGCGTGTTCATGTCACAGAAATCCGGGCCGGTAAAAATTGGGCCATGGAAAATTACTTTGATTTTCCTGTACCCGGAGCTGTCCTGGTAAGTAGCTATATCTCCGGAGAACAAGCCGATATGCCCCGGGATGTTCAGGATTTAGCCGATATTACCGGCACCTATGCTGCTCCGCAGGTAATGGCCGGTATTTTTGAACTGAAGGGGATGAAGGCAGCAGACTACGGTGGCTCCATCTGTAAGGTTGCCGATTGCAGCCGGGCAAGGTTGATGCCCGGTGTAAAAAAACTGGCTAAGTCCGTTACCCCGGAGTATATTGAGCTGCGTGTGGCGGATACCCATGGGGTGCCCTACCGGATCGCGTTCAACTACGCCCCCAGCCCGCACAAGGTGAATCTTTACCTGATTGCCAGGCAGAACGGAAAATGCCTGGAGGTGCAGGATATGTTGCGTGGTGAGGCAGTGTTCCGAAATGCTACCCGAGTACGAACTCCGGGGCTGGTGAGCGTTTCGGCTTTTGTCTGGCGCACTGTTGCCTGCGTGTTGTTGTCAGTGCTGTGTCTGTGGCTGTTCATCCGCCTGGGGCATATACGTCTGGAGCCCATCTCTTATTATCGGGCGCATCCGGTACAGCATCGTGTTCTGCGTATCGTCTGTTACTCGCTCACGATTTTATGTTGGCTTGTAACCGGGATTGCCGTAGCTTACCTGATTACTAAGGAGGCTTTTGGTTTCCGGGAGCTGTTTTTGCTTGCGGTATATATTTTGCCGGCATCTGTTTTGTTCGGGATTTCGGAAGCTATTCGCACGCTGGATGTCCGCAAGGCATGTGTAACCGGGCTTTGGGCAATACCGACGATGTTGATGACGGGCATCGTCTACGCCTTTCTGTTGGGTGGTATGGTGATGCACCCTACCTCCGAGTATGGCGTAATTGTGGCGCTTGCCGTGGCCCTGTTTATGTACACGGGGCTGTATGCATGGAAAAAAATACGAAAAAAAGGGTGAAATAGGGCTTTTCTCTGACATGTTGGCCTGTATGGCATGCGGGCGACTTGTCTGTGCGTGCGATGCTGCATAGAATGTGGGGTAGAAATGATTCGCTTCACACTTTTCCGAGTTCAGGTCAGCATTCACAGCTCGCTGTGGGTGATGCTGGTGTTGCTCGGCTGTCTTTTTACGGGGGTAGCAGCAGGCTGGGCAGGTGTTGCGTTGTTTGGTGTAGCTCTGTTTTTCTGCCTGTTGTCGCATGAGATGGGGCATGCGCTGGTAGGGCGCTGGCTTGGCGGAGGACGCCCGGAGGTGTTTATGGCCTGGTTGGGTGGAGATTGCTGCAATGAGACGGCGCAACTGACGCGCTGGCAAGGTGTGATGATGACGGCAGCCGGTCCGCTGGCTTCCATGGTTTTACCGCTGGTGCTGGTGTGGCCGATGATTGCGCTGGTGGTGGGGAATGTTTGGACCGGGCTGAGCATTACAATCGGCTTTGTGCCGGGGTATGTGCCTGCGGAATTGCTGGAAGTGTGTCCGCCCATGGTATTGCTCTTCGGGGTTTATCTGGTACGCATCTGTGTGTGGTGGAGCCTGCTGAATCTGTTACCTGTGTATCCGCTGGATGGTGGGAGAATCATGCACGGACTCATGCGTTCACCTGTCAGCATGCACCGCATCAGCCTGACCTTTGCCTGTTTTCTTCTGTGTTTCTTCCTGCTTCTCGGTGCTTGGTGGATGGTGTTTATCATGGCCTCTCTTGCCTTGCTCAACTACAGCTGTATGAAGCAGGAATAAAATCCAGCACCAATCTTTTGCATTGACTTTTTCACGATAACGTACATAATACCCACCCGTATGGCACAACAGAACGCAATCTCACCCACGCGCGCGGAGGACTTCCCCGAGTGGTATCAGCAGGTAATTAAGGCCGCGGACCTCGCAGAAAACTCCGAGGTGCGCGGTTGCATGGTCATTAAGCCCTGGGGCTACGCCATCTGGGAGCTTATTCAACAGCAGATGGATGCCGAATTCAAACGCACCGGCCACACCAATGCCTACTTCCCCATGCTCATCCCTGTTTCCTATCTGGAGAAGGAAGCTGAGCATGCTGAGGGATTTGCGACTGAGTGCGCCGTGGTCACTCACCATCGTCTCGAAGCGGTGAAGGACCCGGAAACCGGTAAGACGAAAATGATTCCCAGCGGTGAGCTGACGGATAAATACGTCATCCGCCCCACCTCTGAGACGGTGATTGGTGCAGCTTTCTCCCGCTGGCTGGAGAGCTATCGCGACCTTCCTTTCAAGGTGAATCAGTGGTGCAACGTGATGCGCTGGGAAATGCGCCCTCGTATTTTCCTGCGTACGGCTGAGTTCCTGTGGCAGGAGGGGCACACCGCACACGAAACACAGGCGGAAGCAGAGGAGGAAACTGCCATCATGCACAAGGTGTACGAGGACTTCCAGCGCGATGTGCTGGCCGTGCCCTCCATTCCCGGAGAAAAGACTGCACATGAGCGTTTCCCCGGAGCTGTGCGCACCTACACAGTTGAGGCCATGGTGCAGGACCGCAAGGCGATTCAGGCCGGCACTTCCCACTTCCTGGGGCAGAACTTCGCCAAGGCTCAGAATATTTCCTTTGCCGGTCGTACCAATGAGCGCCAGTATGCCTGGACAACCTCCTGGGGTGTTTCCACCCGCATGATTGGTACGCTTATCATGGCTCATTCGGACGACGATGGTCTGGTATGCCCGCCGCGAGTGGCTCCCAAGCAGATCGTCATCATTCCCGTTACTCCCAAGGCTGATACCAAACAGGCTATTCTTGACCACTGCCACGCCCTGGCGGGTAAGCTCTCAGCTATGAGTTTCCATGGACTGCCCGTGCGTGTGCAGGTGGATGACCGCGACCTCAACGGCGGCACCAAGAAGTGGGAGTGGGTGAAGAAGGGTGTGCCCGTGCGTGTGGAAATCGGTCCTCGCGATTTGGAGAAGGGCTCGGTTTGCATTTCCCGCCGCGACAAAGCCAGCAACGACAAGAGCTTCATAGCAGAAGATGAGTTCATCGCCGGTGCTGTACAGATGCTGGAGGATGTGCAGAATAGTCTGCTGGAGCGCCAGCTGAATTTCCGCGACAGTCACATTCGCCCCTGCAACAGTCTCGATGAGCTTAAGGCTAACTTTGCTGCCGGAACTGACGCCGATTGGCTGCTTTGCCCCTGGGACGGAAGCCCCGAGGAGGAGGAAGAGCTGGGCAAGAGCCTGCGCATCTCCATCCGTTGCATTCCCCACGGTGACATGGGAACCGGGCCTGAGGCTCCCTGCATTCTGACCGGCCGCCCGACTACGCGTCGTGTTCTTTGGGCTCGCAGCTATTGATGTAGCCTGTTAATTTATTGGCGGGGACAAAGCGTAATGTTTTGTCCCTGCTTTTTTGTCGGCATCAATCAACGTATTTCTTCGGAAAGGGAAATTCCTATCTCTTGCTGTTTTCCGGGAAGTGTTAGCGTTATATCCGGCAAAGACTATTGCTTTATGTCATCTATACGGATGATGGGCAGTGGGGCGGGTGCGTTGCCAAGCCAGTCCAGATGGGTGGTGGTGATGAAAATCTGAGAATCGTCCGGCAGAAGTGAGAGGAGCGCCCTGCGGCGGTCGGGGTCAAGTTCGCCGAAGATATCATCTATCAGAAGAATGGGGGCGTGGCCTGTCTCTACCAGCAGCAGTCCGGCTTGTGCCAGTACAAGAGCCGTGGCAAGGGTGCGCTGCTGCCCTTCGGAGGCAAACTCGGCAGCAGGTGCTCCTGCTACCAGCAGTTCAAAGTCATCCCTGTGCGGGCCGATGGTCGTATAGCCCATGCGTTCATCTGTTTGTAGCGATTCTTCATAGGCAGAGAGGAGCGGGGCATTTGCGGAGGGACGGTAGCGCAGCTCAACCTCCTCACCGCGGGCAGAAATGCCACTGTGGTACTGGCGAATGTGAGGGTGAAGTAATTCCTGCAACTGGCGTCGCAGGGTAAGCAGGACTTCGCCGTGTCGGCTGAGAATCCCGGCATAGCTGCGAAGAGCCGCAGCCGAACGGCGAGGATTGCGCAGCAAGAGGTTGCGGCTCTTCAGTGCTTTGCGGTATTCTCTCAGGGCTGTGCGATAGGCCGGGTGCCACTGGGCACCGACAAAGTCGATATAGTGCCGTCGCTCCTCAGCACCGCCTGTTACGAGGGAGATATCTGTATTGCCAAGCCAGACAACGGGAGGAGCATCTGCCAGAAAGTCGGAGTAATCTCTGCGGGGGGCTCCATTGACAAGCAAACTCAGCTTGCGCTTTTGCCAGAGCAGCTTGCGTGTATCGCTGTCTGAGCTGAGGGCTATGCCGAAATCTTCGCAGCCGTGGGTTGTCAGACGCTCCATCTTGCTGGCACGCGGAGAATGCAATGTAAGAGCAAAGCAGATAGCTTCCAGTATGCTCGTTTTTCCCTGTGCATTGCTACCCAGAAGCAACGCACCCTCAGCCGGAATATTCCAGTTGAGGGTCGTGTAGCACCTGAAGTTACGCAAGCGCAGCGCGTTGAGCATAGAAGCGGAATCAGGGGTGAAGCGGCAGAGCTGCAATGGCTTCCATTATCTTACGACCTATGGCCAGCTGACCTTCACGTCCTTTGGCCTTGAGCTCTTCTTTGGTGAAGTTGATGGGATCTCCTACGCTGAGTGTTATAGGATGCAGCTCCAGCTTGCTGCGGTGAGGGGGCAAACAATCGTAGGCGCCTTCAATGCGGATGGGCTGAACTGGCACACCAACCAGACGCCCCAGAATGAGGCCGATGCCGGGCATGGCATCATGCATCTTACCGTCTTCGGTGCGGGAACCTTCCGGGAAGATGACGATGGGTTTGCCGCTGCGTACAAGACGCAACACCTTGAGAATACTACCCGGATCCGGGCGCTCCTGGTCGATGGGGATGACGTTGAGGTGCGAGAGCGCAAATTTCATGACCGGATGATTCATGAGCGTTTTGCGAGCGAGGTAATTGATTTCGCCTTCAAAAAGAGTAGCAATGATAGGTGGATCCAGGAAGCTCTGGTGATTGGCCACATAGATGCAGGGCCCACTCTGAATCAACTTATCGTAGTTAATCACCTTGACATTAAACAGAGCCTTGGCCATGGCTCTGGCCAAGGTGATAACAAAAAAGTATACGGGATTCATCCAGGTCATAATTATGTTTCTCAGATTTTGCTTTTAATGTCGGCTACTACCTTAGCTACAACCTGTTCGATGGAGAGGTCGGAGGTATCTACCAGCGTGGCGTCTTCGGCCATCACCAGGGGAGCACATGCACGGGCGGAATCTTTACGGTCGCGCTCGGCGATGGAATCGGTAAGACCCTGTGCGGCTCGGCGGGCAGCGCGAACTTCCTCAGAGGCTGTCACAAAATACTTGAAGGGGGTGTTCGGGAAGACTACAGTACCGATATCGCGCCCCTCCATCACGACAGGTTCGTTGAGATTGTATTCTCTCTGCTTTTCTACCAGGAGTGCGCGTACTTCGGGAATGGCTGCTACAGCAGACACGTTGTCATTTACGGCGGTTTCTGTCAGCTCGCTGCCCAGTACCTTACTTTCGCACATGACTGTGGAGTTTGACCCGTCCTTGCCAAAGGAGAGAGGAATGCCGGGCAACAGTGCCTTTACCGCCTCCGTGTCTGTCGGATTTACCCCCTGCTGCAGGGCATACCAGGTGACGGCACGGTACATGGCACCGGTGTTGATGAAGGTGTAGCCAAGCTCGCGCGCAATGAGCTTGGCAACGGTGGACTTGCCGGAGGCCGCAGGGCCGTCTATCGCAATAGCGGGAGGATTCATACGCGCTGCATTATATCAGGCATAAGCTCCCATGTCCAGCTCAAAATCCTGTTAAACAAAAGGTGAAGCGTCGGAAATAAATGGCTCGGGTGTATTTTTAGGCTTGCAAGGGGGAACAGATACATATACTATAGTGCACATGATTAAGCCCATCAGCCTATTGGTGGCCGCTGCGCTGAGCAGTTTGGCCTGTTTTGCCGGTGATGTATCCAAGGCACTCGGTAGTGGAGATTTCTGGAATGGCTCCACCACTGAGGTAAAGAACAGATATTTTGTGGGGTGTCGCTATACGGAGGTGGATGCCCAGACCTGGAGGATGGCTCCCGGTTCATTAACCTTCGGGAATCTTAAAACCGGTGAAGTGCTTGTCAACTGGAACGATGATGGTGTGGGTTCGCTCCGTCTGATGGTGTACAACAAGGGGGATGATGGTGTAGTGGAGGCTGATGACTATTTTGAACAGCTTGACGCCGCAGTGGCCGCTCTCACGGAAATAGCGGGTGCTGAACCAAAGAAAGAACGCGCTGATGTAAAGAAAACCGGCGTCAAAACCGAGAGCTGGGTGTGGAGCTGGGATGGCGGTGCAGCTCGCCTGGATGCCGGGTACAGTGGTAAGCGCAGCAAAGGAAACCGCCCGGTGCGGCGTAAGAAGAAGACTGCTGACGATGAGTTTGAGGCTGAGTTCATCCGTGTGGATCTCGGGCCCGATGCCGAGGCTATTGCGTTGGGGGGTGCCCGCGACAAAGTGTCCCGCAAGGACATAAAGGGAAGTATCCAGAAAGATGAGGAAGGTAACGTGTGGCTGGACGGAGTGCCCATGGTAGACCAAGGGCAGAAAGGCTATTGTGTGCCTGCAACGTTGGCTCGCGTGTTTGCATTCTACGGAATGGACGGTGTAGACCAGCATGCTTTGGCCGCACTGTGCGATTCTTCCGCAGATGGAGGAACAAGCAATATTGACATGGAAGCTGCCATGGATGCCATTTGCAAGAAGTTCCCGGTCAAGTTCACTGTGCTAGAAAATTACAATACTACCATTCGTGAGCTCATTCCCCTATACAACAAGCTGGCTGCACGCAAGGGCAAACCCTCCCTCTCACTCATGGCTGACCCTATAGGGACAGCTGACCCCGCTCTGCTGCGTGCTGTGCGTGCCGGCAAGAAGTCTCAGGTTAAGAAGTGGCTTTCTGCTATTAAGAAGAATATCGACAATGGCTGCCCTGTCATCTGGAGCACGACTTTGGGGCTTTACCCGGAAACGCCGGCTATTCCCCAGGCTCGTGGTGGCCACATGCGCCTTATCATTGGCTACAATATGAAGGAGCAGACCATTATTTACACGGACTCCTGGGGAGGTGGTCACGAGAAAAAGTCCATGAAGGCAGAAAATGCACTTTCTATGACGAATGGCCGTTATACTATCCGCCTGCGATAAGTAAGAAGGCTCGTTTTCTCATAAAGAAAAGCCCCGCCTTGGCGGGGCTTTTGCATTAGTAGTTCTCCTGGCTCAGTGATGACAATCGCACCAGTGGTCTTTCTTTTTGTGTTTGTGGTGCTTGTGTTTGCAGTTATGGTGGTACTCCTGACTGGGAAAATCGGTAGTAACTGAGGAGGAAGATGGCTCAGGTGGCGGAGGAGCCGGACGCTTGGGGATACCGCGACCACGCGGGATGCGGGCGGGATTGGGCTGGCGTGCGATGGCGCGTGCTTGGTCGGGGCGTATAACAGCATACCAGGAAGCCGCATCGGCAGTGCGCAGGCTCAGTCGGGCTCCGGCTGCATAGCCCTGCGAGTTGACGAGAGAATCTGTTGTGACCTCGTGGCAATCCACGCTGGCCAGTACTTTACCACCTGCCGACAGCAGCTCAAGGCGTGCAATGTATTCCGGTTGGGCGAGCGTGGAGTTGCTGTCCTTAACGGCACGCATGTGGGAAATAAGGTGTCGCAGTTGCTGTTTGTCGTAGTCCGACAGGGGGATTTCGGCCGGGACAGGAAGTCTGGCATAGCTGCTGTGTACAATGCTCAGGCGCATGTCTCTGCAGTTGGGGAGTGCCTGTTGCAATTTCTGCAGTTTATGCTTGCTTTTGGCAAGATTTGCTTTTTGTTCAGCTGTGCTCTCGTATACGGTCGGAGCCCCGAGGTACAGAGCCGATACCGGCATCGCTGCACACAGAAGAACAGTTAGTACGATAATGGCTGTTGCTTTCATAATTGTGGGTAGAGAGTCCGGCCTGTGTTGCACACAGGCCGGGAAAGAGAGGAGGGCGAATTATGCCTTCTTCTTATCCACACCGATGGTGCGCGCTGTCCAGTCGCGCATGCGGGCGAAGATAGAGTAGAGGGCTGGCACCATAAAGATACCGAACAGGGTGGCAAGCAGCATACCAAAGAAGGTTGTGATGCCGATTTCCTGTCGACTGGCTGCTCCGGAGCCGGTGGCAATCACCATGGGGAATACACCGAAGATGAAGGAGATGGCCGTCATGAGTACGGCGCGGAATCGCATGCGGGCTCCATTGATTGCAGCCGTCTGCACGCTGTTTCCGGCTTCGTGGTCGTCCTTGCTGAACTCTACCATGAGAATGGCGTTTTTGGCCGCCAGACCTATGAGCATCAGGATACCCAGCTGCACATAGATGGACATGGAGAGACCGCAGAGTTGTGCCCCCATCAGAGCACCCAGGGTCGCTACACTCACGGAGAGCATCACGGGAACCGGGGTCGTCCAGCTTTCGTACTGAGCCACCAGGAACAGATAGGCAAAAAGCATGGCCAGACCAATGAGCAGACCGATTTTGCCGGTATTCTGCCGCTCCTGGTATGAGAGGTCTTTCCACTCCACGGCCCACTGGCGGTCCAGTCCTTTGGCTCGCTCTTCTCTGTTGATCTGGGCAATGGTATCCTCAATAAGTTTCATGACCTGACCGGAGCCGACTCCTGCCTGTGGCATGACGGTAACATCTGCGCTCATGTACTGATTGAAGCGACCGAAATTGGACGGTCCAAGGCGATAGGAGAGTGTACAGACCGCAGAGAGCGGAACCATTTCGCCCTTCTCGTTGCGTACCATCTGATTGAGAATATCATCTGCTGTGCGGCGATCCTTTACGTCACCCTGAATCTTTACCTTAAAGTTAAAGCCGTTGAGGGTGAAGTCGTTGACGTAGGCGGAAGCCATCACGCTCTGAAGCGTCGTGAAGATTGTTTTTACATCCACATTGAGAGCCTGTGCCTTCTCTCGATTGATATCCAGGCGAATTTGCGGTGTTTCTGCATTGAACTCAGAGCGCACCATCATGATGATGTCACGGTGAGCTTGCAGACGATTACGAACTTCCTTAACCATATCGCCCAGATCCTTGGGGGTGGCGGAGCCACGGCCTTCCAGTACCATGGACACACCGCCATAGAGGCCGAGGCCCTGGATGGCAGGCGGCGTTGTCGCCATGACGGAGGCTTCGGGGATATCCTTACAGGCGGCGTTTATCTTGTTGGCAATGGCGGTTGCATGCAGATCGGGCGTTGTGCGTTCGCTCCAGGGTTTGAGCATCACGATGACCATGCCGTTACCCTCGCCGGAGCCGGAGGCAAAGCTAAAGCCACTGGTGGAGGTAATCAGGTCGATACCTTCCAGTTTCCCAATGCGCTCTTCAATCTGGAGCATCACTTTATCCGTACGTTGTTTGGCTGTGGCAGAGCCTTCAAGGTTTACGATGCAGAATACAGCGCCCTTATCTTCCGTGGGGATAAAGGAGCTGTTAAGCATCTCCGGAGCAATGAGACTGAGGAGGTCGAACTGGGATTTTGCGGCTTTGCCTTTGGCTGCAGGTGCTGTCGGCATTTCCGCACTGCGGAAGATATTGTTCCACCACTGCGGGGCACCGGCGTAGTATGTGTAGTTGAGTCCCAGTACCGCCAGCAACAGAATGACAGTAAGCCAGGCATTGCGTACCAGAATACCGGCTCCCCGCAGGTAGATGGCACGGCTCTTTTCCAGCACCCAGTTAAAGGGGCGGAACATCCATTCTGCAAGCTTGCTCTGCTTTTCTCCGGCCGGGCGCAGTATCAGCGCACAGAGTGCCGGGGAGAGTGTGAGTGCATTGAAGGTGGATATGCAGAGAGCTACGCACATGGTGACGGAGAACTGCGT
Source organism: Akkermansia sp. (assembly GCA_017415555.1). Classification (GTDB taxonomy): domain Bacteria; phylum Verrucomicrobiota; class Verrucomicrobiia; order Verrucomicrobiales; family Akkermansiaceae; genus Akkermansia. The sequence goes on along the minus strand of JAFQGF010000003.1, from coordinate 74,077 downwards.
GTAAATGACGCCTACCATGCCGCCATAGAAGGCAATGGGTACATACACTGCCAGAGTCACGAGTGTGGTGGCAATAATGGCTCCGGTAATCTGCTGCATGCTCTTGATAGTAGCTTCGCGCGGGCTGAGCTTCTCCTCCTGGATAAGGCGCATCACGTTCTCCACCACCACAATGGCATCGTCCACCAGTGAGCCGATAACCAGAATGAGACCGAACATTGTCAGCACGTTCACGGTATACCCCAGCGGGTACATAACCGCAAAGGCACCCAGCAGAGACACCGGAATGGCTAGAGCCGGAATGAGTGTGGCGCGCCAATCCTGCAGGAATAGATAAGTCACCAGTACAACGAGGATGAGAGCCAGCACCAGTGTGACGGCGATTTCCTCCATGGTGGCACTGATGGCCTGTGTGGGGTCATAGCCCATGGTCCAGGTAACCCCCTCGGGTAACATGGGTTCTACCTCCTCGCGCATCTTTTTCTTAAGTGCTTCCACAGTAGCTAGGGCATTGGCATCGTTGTTACGTTGCACCATCATACCAACGGCATTCTTACCGTTCAGGCGGCTGTAACCGGAGTTATTCTCCGCCCCCAGTTCGATGGTGGCGATATCCTTCAGCTTTGTCACATGACCATCCGCACCACGTTTGACGATGATGTTGCCGAACTCCTCGGCTGTCTTAAGTCGGCCGGTGGCCGTAACCTTGAAGGTAGCATAAGCGCCTTCGTCCTGAGAGCCTACAGAACCGGCGGCAGCTTGTATATTCTGCTCCGAGATGGCCTTGCTCACATCTGCCGGGGTGATGTTGAGCGCATTCATGCGGGTGGTGTTCATCCACACGCGCATAGAATAGTTGCGGCTGTGCATGATGTCTGCCACAGAAACGCCATCCACCTGAGTGAGGGGGTCTTTTGCATTCATGCGCAGCCAGTTAGTAAGCTGGAGGATATCCATCTTATTTTCATCGCACATGAAACTGAGGAAGCAGAGCATGTCGCTGGAACGCTTGCGTACGCTGTAGCCGTTCTTCTTGATGTCCTCCGGAAGCTTGCTTTCCACCTGCTTAATGGCATTGGACACGTTTACCATGGCCATGTCATCATTTGTGCCGGTGGCAAAGATGAGTGTGAGCGAGTATGACCCGTCGTTGGTGCAGGAGGAATAGAAGTAGAGCAAATCGTCCATTCCGATGAGGTTCTCCTCTACCGGCGCTGCGACTACCTGTGCCAGTTCTTCTGCACTGGCACCGGCATAGTTCATGCGCACCGAAATGGTGGGTGGGGAGACTTCCGGGTATTCGGACACGGGCATCTTGCTCAGGCACAGTAAGCCTGCAAGCATCATCACGATAGAGACAACGAAGGCAAACTTGGGGCGATGTATGAAGAATTGCGAGAACATGGTGTCTGTGGGTTATTTGTTTTCTTCCGTAGAGGCGGGGGTAACAAGTGTGCCGTCCTCTATCTCTGCGAGCGGGCCGGTGATGCATTGGTCGCCTTCGCTCAGACCCGCAAAAATCGGGGTAAGCCCGTTTTCATCCGGCGTGCCGCAGAGCACGCGCACCTGAACGGCACGTTGGTGGCGCAAGACGTAGACGTAATGACCGCTCGTATCAATCAGAATGGCGCGCGAGTCCACAGCGGGAACGAGTTTGTCTGCCTTGCGGGTGACCCGAATGGTCACTACGCCGCCTGGCTGCAGCTCTCCGCTTTCGTTGCGGAATACAGCCCAGACATTCTGAGTGTCCGTTGCGGTCTGGATGATGTTGTCGCAGAAGGCTACGCGACCTTTCTCTCTGAATGTATTACCATTTGCAGTCACGAGGGATACATCGGCATCCGATTCGATATTTTCATTCGTTCCGTAGTTGGAGAGAATGGCATTCTCGCTAAGGGAGAATCGCACATAAATGGGGCTGAGCTGCACCAGGGTAGCCAGCGGTTGCTTAACATCGGAAAGATAATTGCCCTTGGAGAAAATCGTGCGACCAATGAGTCCGCTGATGGGGGCGCGCATGGTGCAGCGGGCAAGGTCATCTTCCGCAATGGTAAGTGCGGCTTCTGCCTTCTGACGCTGAGCCGTCAGCTCATCGAGGGTAGCCTTGGCACTTTCAAGGTCATCCTTACTAGTGGCGCTGGTGGCAGCGAGGGCCTGCTGGCGTTCATATTTGCGAGCGGCATCTTTTACCCGCACATCCAGCTGAGTAACGGCAGCTTTCCTGGCATCCACCACGGCCTGGTAGCGAGTGGGGTCAATATTGAAGAGTACATCTCCCTTGTTGACGCGGTCGCCCTCCCGGAAGAGGGGCTCTGCCAGCACTCCCTGTACCAGCGGGCGCATATTGACGCGGTTGACCGCCTCTATACGGGCGCCTTGACAGGTAAGAACTGTTTTATCCTGTGCTTTGACTACCGGTGTCAGCTTTACCTCTACCGCTTTTTCTTCTGCAACAACGCTCCCCGTCTCGTCCACTGGTGAATCAGACTCGGCATAGACCGGTATAACGGTGTCGCCTACTCGGATTTTATGCGCACCATCGGTAATGATAGTTTCTCCCACATTCAGCCCGGTGTAGACAGTCTGCAGTCGTCCCTGAATGGCTCCGGTTATGACTTCCTGGCGGGCTACCTTATTTTCACCTTCACTGACGGTGTAGACGAAGGCGCCGTCTGCATCATAGTGAATGGCTGTCAGCGGCACCATGCATACCTGCTGAGTGTCGTTCAGGGAAATGTGCATGGCCCCAATGCCCTTGGGGGTAAGGACATAATTCTCATTGGAGAACTCGGCCCACAAGGTATAGGTATCTGTTGTCGAGCTGAGCAGGTTGTCGACAATGGCAACTTTTCCGGCGTGCGGATAGCGGCGACCATTGGCTGTGGTGAGGTGAACGTCTGCCACATTGCCGATTTCCTTGGGGCCGCGGAAGATGCCGTTCACATCTGTTTGGCTGAGGGGGAAGCGCACATAGATAGGATTCATCTGTTTGACGGTGGCCAGAGCCTCACCACGGGTTATGTAGTTCCCCTCGGAAAACGCGGAACGGCCGATGCGGCCTGTAATTTCTGCTTTGATGCTGCAGTCCACAAGATCCTTACGCGCTTTGGCCAGGTCGGCCAGTGCTCCGGAACGGAGGGCTTTGAGCTCCTCCAGGCGAGCCAGTGCGCTTTCTGTGGCCTCCACGGAGGTGGCGTGTGCTGCTGCGAGCCGCTGGAGACGCTTGCAATTTTTCTCGGCATAAACAATCTGAGCCTCAATTTCTGTCACAGCGGCTTCTGCTTGCTGAACGGCTGCTTTATAGCGTACAGGGTCAATCTCGAAAAGCACATCACCTTCTTTCACGATGGAGCCTTCCTCAAAGTTGCGAGCTTTCAGGAATCCCTCGACCGGGGCCTTGACGGACACGGTGCGAATAGCCTCCATATGCCCGATACTTTTGCGTGTAATGCGATCCTTGCCCAGCGTTACTTTCTCAACCTGTACATGCTCTGCGGTTCCAGGCATCTGGCCGTGCACCACTCCTGCAAGCAGTGGCAGCACCCATAGTGTGCGATGCGAAACTTTCATGCGCTTATTCTACAAGATACTTTATAAAAATCAACAAAAAAATTATAAAGTTTCGACATTGCGCTCTAATTATTTGCCTCTGCAAATGGCGCGTAATCTCCATGCCGCCACCAGGATGGGACACAACCCCATAATGAAGAGATAAACGGCGTTTCGCTTGATGGTGGATACGGAGTTTGCATCCGTCTCATGATTGATACCGCCATTGAATGCCTGGGCCTGGCGCGGGGAAAGAAAGAACCCCCGGTGTTCGTTCTTGCGACCATCCTTTCGCGCTGTTTTTACACCTTCGCGGATAACGTTAAGCTCTTTATTGGAATAGAAGAACTCCAGGGGCTGCTCATTCTCCGTGCTATCATTACGCTCAAACTCATCGGTAATCTTGTCCAGATATTCCTCATTGTGGGACAGAGCAGCTTTGCGGATGCGGCGCAGGTAATCATCCGCCTTGTCTGCATTGGGAGCGGTTGTGTTAAGAAGCATGGCCGCGCGCTGAATGAAGCGCAAGTCATCCAGACTCCCCTCGGCTTTGAGGCGTTCTCGTTCTGCATCGATGCGGCCGCTTTCTATTTCCCAGAGGTTGTTATGGGTCTGGATGACGAAGAGCATTTCGAAGGAATAACGCAGCGGGCAGAAGTCCGCAATGAAAGGCACGGGTTTTGAGGTAATATTGTGCGTATCGTCATCCTGATAGGCCACGCGGTGACGCAGCGTGGAAAGGTGGTGCACGATTTTTTCCGGCACAAAGGAGGGGAGTTCCGGGCTGAACTCGTTCATCTCTTCAAAGCGGATGAGGGCACCGGCCAGCAGAATCTGGGGCACCAGCAAGAGAGGAACAATGTTGAGAGCAGTGCGCTCCGAACTCACAAGGGTAGATACCATGAGAGAAAGGGCAATGCCGATGAATGCCGTCAGAACCATGACGGAGAGATGCTGCCAGAACATTTCCTCTATCTCCAGTATGGCATTGCCTACCCACAGATAGAGCGCACATTGCAGAGCCGCTATGCCGGTGAGTACAAGCATTTTTGCCAGAAGATAACCCGGTATGAACGGCTTGTAATTACTCTCACGTCGCAGCAGTGGCCTGTCCCGGAGTGCTTCGCAGGCTGAATCCGTAAGCCCGAAGAACATGGCCAGCACCAGCGACAGGAACATGTATTCCGCTATATGCAGGGATTTGTAAAATGTGTAGGGAACATCGCTGGAGGCTCGCAGTGTGCCGGCAATGAGAAGTGCCAGTACCGGCCCCTCCAGCAGCAGAGCATACATACTCATGCGACTGCGTACACGGCTCAGGAAGGTTCGCGTCATCCATAGGCGGAAGAGACGCCACAGTTCCAGCGGGGTGCGGCCGGGCATAGGGTGGAGTTTGTGCGGCTGTGTTTCCTCAGTGGAGTGCTCGTTTTCATCCTTGCGGAAGTAGTAGCGTTCAAAACGCTCTTGCCACATGCCGGGGGCTGGTTTCTGGATGTTGCCCAGGCGGCTGTAGGGTGCTTCCAAGACCTCAAATACATAGTCTGCGCCGCCTGCTGCGATTGCCTCGCGGGAAACGCGCAGCCCCATTTCCTGAGCGGCTTTACGGAAGTAACGCACCATTTCTTCGGGCGTACCCCAGAATGCCATCTGACCATGGGAATTGAGCACCATGACCTTGCGGAATTGATTGAGGATAACCTGTGCCGGGCGGTGCAGGGTACACAGCAGGATGTGCCCGGAAGCTATGTTACGCAAGGTGGCAATTACATGCTCCGCATCACCTGAGGAAAGTCCGCTGATGGGTTCATCGATTAGGTATACCTCAGCCGTGCCGGTGAGATCCAGCCCGAGGTTCAATCGCGTACGTTCGCCATCAGAGAGCGTGCGTTCGCCGGCTCTTCCCACATTACGGTTGGCCAGCGCGCCCAATCCGACATAGTTGAGGATGGAGAGCACGCGGCGTTTGCGGTCGGAATCATTCAGGCGCGGGCGGCGTGCAATGGAGGCGTGGTAAACGTGCTCTCCTACTGTCATGGCTTCATCCAGTATGTCCTCGCGGGGAATGTAGGCTACATGCCGGCGCAAATCCGTTGCAGAAGGGGACATGCGCTCGTTATTGTAGTAGATAGCGCCAAAAGAGGGCGAGAGGTGTCCGGCCAGCATGCTCAGCAGGGTGCTTTTGCCGGAGCCGCTGGGACCCAGAATACAGGCCATTTCACCGCGTTTGATGGTGAAGTCTATGTTATCCACCACGCGCCCGGCGCGCACGAAGTCGCGTGTAAGCCCCTGAACCCTGAGGGTATTGATGAGGGAGGTTTCTTCCTCCAGCACGCCTGCGGAGAAGTGGCAGCGCAGATGCTGCACGGCACTCAGGGCAATAAGGTCGCCATCTTTCAGGCTTGTTTCTCCCTTTATAGAGTTGCCATTGAGTTTCAGTGAGCCGCTGTCCTTAATGATGGAAATTTTGCCGGAATTGTCCGCACGGGAATAGCTTACTTCAAACACAACCGCCTGAGCCAGCCCCGGTGTGAGCATCAGGGCCGTGGGGCTGTTGATGTAGGGGAGGTTGGTGACTACGATGGTGCGGGCATCCGGTGCCAGTTGGTAACTGCGTCCCGGTTCTTCGATATTATGAAGTTCAGCAAAGCGGTAAGGCCCGAGCCCCTTAATCGTGAAAGGTGTGTAGTATGTAGTGCGGCATATTTCGCCTTGTTCCAGACTACGGTTGTCCAGAACGAACTCCACATCTTTCCCCAGAATTTCCAGTTCTACGTGCAGGCTGAACTTGATGCGGACAAGGGCATTGCGTGGGCGAGTGCGGATGATGCTGATTTCGTCACCCTCACGGAAGAGGTAGCCAACATAGCTCACGCCGCTGTAGCGATTCTGGATAAGGCTGCGGATGGTGTTGTAGCTGAACACCCATTCCGTGAGTTCCAGATTCTGCCCGGGAGAAAGCAGTTGCATATCCCCACGGTGCAGGGTGCGCCCGCTCACTGTGATAGGAACGCGAGAATCATTAATAATAAGAAGAACATTGACGCAACAGAACGCGCGGAATGCCGCACCAACGTCTTCCCGGGAAAGGGTAATCGTGTTGTCTGCCTCGATGTCGGAAAAAGTAAGGCTCTGGATAGGATGGGGGGCATCCATACCCGGGGTGCTGATGAGAACCTCCAGATGAGGGGCCAGACCCGGCAGATTTAATCCATTCGTGACGCGTTCAAACAGCGCGGGGTTGGTGAGATCGCCACCCACGCGGTAAAGCATGTTGAGAATCTCCAGTACAAGTGCCATGCGCTCTTCCTCCGTGCGGGAGGCTGCGGCCAGTCGAAGAGTATCCTCCAGGGAGTAGCGGGCAGTGTAGGCCGTCTGGAACCGTTCTGCCAGCCAGCTGTGCTCCACGTTGGGAAAGTCATAGCGCAGCATATCCATGGTGGTATCCATGTCATCCATGCCGATGCCGTCTACTCGCGCCATGATAGCTGCAAACAAATCCACCACAACACCGGCGTGGCTGCGGCGTGATTCTTCAAGTGCTGTAAGTCGGTGCGGATTCCGGCTGGCAAACAGCTCGGCACAGCGGCGTCTCAGACTCAGAAGATTACGACGACAATAGGTTACGAGCCGGTCCAGGCGATTGCTAATCCCGTGTTTCATGGTGTAGGCGGGGTATAGCTTGTTTTTCCCGCGCCGGGGCATCGTTGTTCCCAGCCGGGAAAGTTCCATTTATGGGGAAAATCACGGCATTGCTGTGGCTTGACCGGCTGAATGCGGCATCCCTCCGGGGTCAGCATACAGCAGGGACCATTACCATTGTCGGCATCAATGAGAGACAAGCCGCGCCTGTTGCGTTGCAGGCGACAATAGCGGTCGATAAAAGACTCCTCCGACATGCCGAGATAGGCCGCAATGGCGGTAATATCCGCATCCGTCAGGCAAACGTCTCCCTCCCAGCGACAGCAGGCACCGCAGCGCTGACAGGTGTGGATGATGGGGGCGTTATCTGTCATGGGGATATATACGTCAGTTCCGGACTTCCCAGGGTTTGCGTTTGGCCTCGGTAATGTGAGGCGGGCGCACATATATGGGCTCAGCCGGTCTGGCAGCGAGTTCGACGCGGTGCTCGGGGGAAAGGGCGTACCAGCTTCTCACCAGTCCTTCTGCCGTGGGCTGCAGGGAGGTGCGTTGTGCTGTTATACCGGCTTTTTCCAGCACCTCTGCACTTTCTATGGAGGATACTACGAGGCCGTTTCCGATTTCTGTCAGCAAGGCAGGGGTAGAGAGTACTTCGATGCGCCCATCCGCACGCCTTAGCGTCCATCCGCCCCTTCGGGCATCGGAGATGATGCAGCTGCCATCTTCTGCAAGCGAATCCCAGGAGCCTACGGCTACTACCTTTGCCCCTTTCACCGTGGAAATACCTACAGCCGCGGCCAGAGCCACGCGCACGCCGCCATAGCTTCCCGGGCCGGCGCCCACCAGCACATAGTCCAGCGGCTTGTCTGCCAGGGATTCCAGAGCCCGTTGCAAGGCAGGGAAGAGGTAGGAATCGTGGTTACGCTCGGCTTCCCAGTGAGCAGTTATGGTCATTTTACCCTCCAGCGAGAGACAGAGAGAAGCTCTTGGATGGGAACATTCGATGGCCAGTATATTCATGCGTTTGTCAGTTTGGCGGTCGTCCATTTACCCCGGCTTACCACTTTGAGTACACGCAGTCCGACGGCTTCCGCCGCAGCAAGGGTTTCCTGAGCCTGGGTGTTGAGAATACCGGAAATGATAAGAATGCCCTCTGGTTTCATGGCCGCCAGCAGTCGGGGGAAAGCCTTCTGCAAAACGGTGGAGAAAAGGTTGGCCAGTACGATGTCTGCCTGTTCTCCGGGTGCCGGGCTCCACTCAAAAACATCTGCTCTGAAGAGGTTGAGATTGTCTGCGCCGCCGTTGCGGGCGATGTTGTGAGCCGCTACCTCCACCGCGATGGGGTCAAAATCAAAACTGATGGCACGCTGTGCCCCCAGTCTCAATCCAGCCAGAGCCAGCACACCCGTACCGCAGCCAATGTCTGTGAGTGTCCAGGGGGTACGGCGTTTTTTTGCTTCATCACAAAGCATACGCAGGCAGGTGGAGGTTGTGGCGTGATTCCCGGTACCGAATGCGCGTTCTGCCGGGAAAGTAAGGATGATTCTGTCGGGGTATTTCTGCTGCAGTTTTTGCAGGACGTCAGTATCCGCACTGGCAGAGATGACAAGGCGGTCGCGGATAACAAGTGGAGGCGTGTTTTCCGGGGCTGTAGCCGCCACCCAATCTACTGTCTGAATCTCCTCGGCTTTGCCGCCATAGCAGGCTTCCAGTATCAGTGCCTCTTCTTCCGTTTCCGTGTATACATCAATATTAAGACGCTCTGCCTGAAAGGCTTCGCTGAATACAGCGCCGGGCATGTTGCCCACACGTTCCTGCCAGTCTTCTTCGTTCCTTCTGGCAATTGTTTTTTTCCAGACCCACATAGCTGTTCTCTCTTTACATGTCGAGTATGCTGCCGGCCAGTCCCTGGGCATCGTTAAAGGGCAGCGTGAAGATTTCTCCGGTTTCCACAATGCGACCATAGAAGAATGGTGTATCGCCTGCTTCTGTGGAAGGTGCCAGTTCAATTGTTACAGTCTCGCTGTGCGTTTTGCGCTCCTGCAGCGCCACATTTCGCAGGGCTGCATCTGTTTCCGTTTTTTCGGTAAGTGCTTCCTTTGCCTTTTCTTTTCGGGAGTCTGCCCCTGTAGGATCCAGGGTGTCGTAATCCAGATCAGACTGTTCCATTACGACTGCTTCCGCATCAGAGTAATCAGTTATTTCCAGTTCCAGTCGCACACTGAAGACCGGGGTCTTCAGGCTTTCTAAGGCATATTCATCATCCGAATCCAGCCACTCGGAAACTTTGAGCTTCTGCAACTGGCGTATGTAATACTGGGCGCGGTGCGGATTGATGCGCGGCGTAACATCCTCTCCGTTCAATGTGCCGGACCAGGTCTCGCCGATATAGTCGTAATCCAGCGCCAGGGGTGCCTGCTGGTAGCCCAGTGTCAACCGGCGCAGGGCTGAAATGGGGAAGCTGACGATGTTGCGTGCACGCCAGGTGTTCGGGTTCAGCGACAACGTACGCGTCAAGCGCGTGCTGAGGTGATAGATGGTATTGCCGCCCATCTCCATGCCAATCCAGCGTCCTTTGCCCGTTACGGGGTCACGATAACGCGCGATGTAGAAGACGCGAGCCGCACGATCTTTCACCAGCGGCAAATCCACCCCGTAGAGCGTGGCCCGGTACAGGCAGGACTTGGGGCGCAGGTAGAGGCTGTAGTAGGGGGTGTGGAGCCCGTAATGAGCAATGATTCGCTCTCGCTCGGCGGGGTCGGCTGGCAGGTCTGCCTCGATACCTCGCACCGGGATGCTGCCCAAGCCGTTGATGAAGCGGCGCACTATCTGTTCTTCTGCCCTGGCAAAAGGAATCTTGCCCACGGAATACATCCAGGTGTCGCTTACCTCGCTCTCAATGTCGCCGGGAATGAGCAGCAGGCGCAGGGATTCCTTGCTGTCGTGAGCTGTAAGGACAATGCGCTCCACATCCTTATCCACGACGTTGGTAAATTTGAGAGAACGCAGCTCGTTGAGGCTGAGGGGGAGTTCCTCCGTGTATACGGTACCGGCACCGGATTTGATTTTTGCCATCACATCGGAGGGTAATACAGGGAGATTGCAGATACTGTTGACAAGGCGGGAGTAACTACCCTTGCGACTGACTCGGGGTTCTGCTTGCAGGGTAAAGACCGCGTCACGATTGCTCACTGTGGCATAACAGAGACTCTGCCCATCTGCCGACGAGGCAAAACTGGCATATATCTTCAGCTCTATGGGGGAAGTTGCCCCCTCAGTGGTGAGGCGGATAGTATAGCGCAGCGGGGTCGGGATGCTGCCCAGGTCGCTCCTGTTCTCCACCTTTACAGCCTGGAGGTTCACCAGAGAGGCGGTCAGGTTATTCATCTTATCCTGATCTGCAGCCGTGAGGCAGGGGGAACATATATTCCATGCAGATTCGGCACTGGCTCGCATCACAACTAGTGGCTGTGTTTTGGAGTCCTCTTCTGCAATCTCGATTTTCCGGAGTTTGTCCGGTTCGAAGAGCAGGGGTCTGGGGTCGCGCAGGGAAGCCAGGCCTTCCTTGAAGATGCTGAGAATGTTACCGCTGACAACGTGTATCCGCTTGTCCTTGCCATAGAAATTCGTGCGAAGGTAGGTGGTGGGAATCACACTTTTGCCGTCTCCGGCATCTGCCAGCCAGGGTGAAGCACTGCCCAGCGTGTAGCGGGCAATGGTAGTCAGGTCCGACGGATCATCGTTTACCGGTGCTTTCAGGGTAATTTCGTGTGGGTTAGACTGTACGCCGAATTCTCGGAGGCGAGGACGCGTTGTTTTGTCCAACGGCAGGGTATCTACCACACGAGCTCTGGCTGTGAAGTTAAGAATAGCATCCGCCACCGCCGGATTAAGGCGGTCCCGGAAGGGGCTTTCAATCCACCAGGTACCATCTTTTTCCCGGACGCAGCTGATACTGTCGTGCAGGTCGCGCAAACGCATCCAGGAGACATCGGGTATGCGGTCTGTGTTTTCTGCTGTGAAAAGCGGCATTCCCTGCTTAAAGCTGTACCAGCCGGTCAGGCGTGCCAGGTTCCCGTCTATTGTCAGGAACACTGCTGCCGTCACGCTCAGAATGGCGGCGAGAGACAGGAGAATGGATGAGAGGATTCTGCGCATGGGTGTGGCGGTGCAGGGGATCAGTGGCGGCGGGCGTTCCAGATGCCCAGGGCTATCAGCAGAGTGAGCACCGGCATGATAATGAGGGTAATGTGCTCCACAGCGCTGCGGGTATGACGGTTCAGGTCAATCTTGAGCGTGAGATCCTGATTGGCACTCTTGCCGGCATATTCCGGGCGGTGAACCATCCAGGCCCAAATGGAACGCAGATAATCGGTTTGTTCCTTGCGAGCATTTTCCCTGGTGAGCATATCGATATTACCGGTCACAATGAGGGTGGAGAGATTGTTGGGGGAATTGTTGCTACCACGGGTGACGGCTGCTTGCAGGCAGAGCGGCCCTTCCAGATCTTCCTGGGGATTGAAGATGGGATCCAGGTCTCGGCTGGTCTCGCCATAATACTCATTTGTGCTCATGAGCAGGGGATATGTGGTCAGCTTGCGGATGGCCGCCATGTTTTCATCACCATGTTCCAGAGTGAGCGACATGGACTGGCCGTCCACTTGGGTGGTGTTGTTCCAGAAAGCTTTTGTGCAGTTGAGCCCCTTGGGCATGACGGCGGAGATGTCGTAATATGCGCGCTTGCGATTACGCAGCAGCACGCGGTCGGCATTGGGGCGAATTCCCTGCTCACGCAGAAAGCGGTAGAGCATGGGGAGATTGGTGTTGGTGGGGTCGAGCGCCACATAGATGGCGTTGCGTCCCTCGCGCTCCCAGAATTCGCGTACCACACGCATTTCACCCTCAGTAAAATCGGTCTGAGGTGAAATGATGATAAGGCCTTCTGTGTTTTCCGGCAGCATTTCCACCTCGCTCAGATTAACCCAGGAAAGCTGAATATTGAGAGAGCCGGTGATAAGTCCCAGTGTTTCCAGTAGTGTCTGGTCATCGCGGGAGACTCCGCCTTTGCCTTCAACAACACACATGCGGCGCATCTCGCCTTCCACTGCTTCTGTGATGGCCGAGCAGAGCACCTCGTCCATCATGAGTGCCACGATGCGCTTGCTCTCATCCGGCAGCACTTCATACTTCATGAAGGATGCACCGGGGCGTATACGCACATGCTTGCGTTCGCTGCGATTTTCCTCGAAGGCGCGCAGCGGCTTTGTGTTGTCTGCTCGGGCGTCTACCACACAAAGGTTCTGATCAAAATCAACGCCGTAAATCTGGGAAATCTGTCGGGCGCGGTTGGGGTCTCTCAGCGGGTCGAAACACTCTACGACAATCTTCCCATTACCGTGGCGCACATATTCCTCCAGCAGGGAATACATGCGGGCGTAGCCAGTCGCGGTGCGCTGGAATGCGAAGATGATGTGAATGGGTGTTTCGCGTTTGCGGATGCGATCGCTGCTCAGCACGTTGAGTGTGCGCTCGGAGATGGAGTAGCTTTCCTGTTCGGAGAGGTCAGTGCGGGCATATTCCCTGCAGCCTATATAGTTACAGGCCAGCACGATGATGGAGAGCAACAGCAGGTTTATCCAGGCCAGGGGATTCCCCTTGGGGCGGCGGGCATCCGGATGCCCCGTAAAGTTTTTCTTTCTCATGTTGTTTCGGAAGATGATGGGTGTTCAGGTTCAGCGGGTCCAGCGACGATAATCCACAACGCGCTTGGTGAGCGCAAGCGTGAATATGGCCATGGATATGTAGAGAACAATTGGGCGGGTGTCAATCACGCCGCTTGCAAAGGAACGAATCTGCTCCGTGCAGGAGAGATAATGGAATATCGGAGCCGCGGGAAACTCTCCCCACAGCTCTGTTACTCTGCCCATGAAGTAGTACATAATCATGAGGCAGGTGCTCAATATGGCTGCAATAATCTGGCTGCGGGACATAGCCGAGCAGAGCAGCCCAAGAGCTATGAAGAAAGCCCCACAGAGCGCAAGTATCAGGTACGGACCAACCCAGTCTGCCAGCATGTAGGTGATGATACCCTCCGGCTGAATACCATAGCGCATCTCTGTGTACCAATTTCCAATGCGGCTTACTGTGGGATACAGCAGCATGGGCAGCCAGAGGAGCAGGTAGAAGGTGTAGGCAGCAAAATACTTGCCCAGCACAATCTGAGTTGTTGTGACCGGGGCTGTAAGAAGTCCCTCAAGCGTACCCTGTCGTTCTTCCTCCGCAAAACAGCGCATGGTAATGAGCGGGAAGATAAAGATGAAGTAGAACCAGAAGTTCATGTTGTCCAGCATGTGGTACATGACGCCATTGCCCGTGGCGTGGGTCATGACCTGTAGGACAGCCTGCAGAATGAAGCCCTGCAGTGCCATGGTGCAACCAAGAATTACCCAGCCGAAGGGAACGCCGAGATAACCCTTGAGTTCTTTGCGGTAAATTGTCCAGAGTGTAGAGAGGCTACTGGTGGTGCGGGAAATGGTATTGGTATCGTTATCCATTATCGTAAAATCGGGAAGGGGGCTGGTGTTAATCTCGGCGTGTCATTTCCACAAACACGTCTTCGAGACTCGGTATATGGCGGTATATGTGGCGGATGGGGAAGCCGTGAGCCGTGATAATGGCCGCAGCTTTCTCACGAGTGTCGGTGCCGGGTTCGGCGCGCACCATCAGGCGGTTCCAGCCATCACTGCTATCTTCCACAATGACTTTCTTGACGGGTTCAAATGCTTCCAGTTCGGAAACGATTGTATTCAAATCTCCCTTATACTCAATCGTTACGCGCCCGGCGGCACGCAGGTTGCGCGTAAGATTTGCCGGGGTGTCAGCGGCTTTGATTTCGCCTTGGTCAATAATGATAACTTTGTTGCAAATCATTTCCACCTCGTGCAGAATGTGTGTGGAAAGTATGACGGTGTGATTCTCGGATAGGGCGCGTATCAGTTCGCGTATCTGGCGTATCTGATTGGGGTCAAGACCATTAGTTGGCTCGTCCAGTATCAGCAAATCCGGGTTGCCCAGCAGGGCATCTGCCAGGCCTACACGCTGCCGATAGCCCTTGGAAAGGGTGTTGATAAGATTCTTGCGCTTTGGCTCCAGCCCGCATTTGTCAATGACTTCTCCTATCTGAGTGCGTACTGACTTGCCGCATATCCCTTTGAGTCGGGCACGGTAGTCCAGATACTCGTACACGCGCATGTCATCGTAGAGCGGCACATTTTCCGGCATATAGCCTAGGTGTCGTCGGGCTTCCAGCGGATTATCCAGTATGTCGTATCCGGCTATGCTCGCAGAACCGGCTGTGGGCGGTAAATAGCCCGTAAGCATTTTCATCGTGGTCGTTTTTCCGGCTCCGTTCGGTCCGAGAAATCCCACAATCTCTCCTTTGTCTATCGTAAACGTCGCATCCTTCACAGCCGTGAAGCGACCGAACGTTTTGTGTAAATGCTCTGCAATCACCATGCTCATACGCGTCCTCTATACTACCAGCTTTTCTCAGCTTTTCAAGTTGAAAGTACGTTATCCCGTTCTCGCTGTCATGATACGTAAATATAATTATGCATTACACGTATTATGCGAAGTTGTAAATTTCTGTCTTTTGTCGTGATATGGAGCGAGAAATTCGGATGCAGACATTTTTTCTACCTTGACGGCAGAGACTGCCCCGTGTAGAATGTTGGCATGGTAAAGTGTAAAATGACATATAACGGTGGTCTGCATTGTGAGCTGGAGCATGGGCCGAGTGGTGCCAGCGTCAGCACAGATGCGCCCGTGGATAATCATGGCAAAGGCGAATCATTCTCACCTACGGATTTGATGTGTTCTGCCATGGCCGCTTGTATGGCAACCATCATGGGTATTTATGCGGAGAAAGAGAATCTGGATTTACGTGGTACAACGATAGAGGTTGGAAAAATAATGAGCGCCAATCCCCGCCGCATTGCCAGGATTGAGACAACGATAAACGTGACGCTGCCTGAGGAGAATCCGCACAAAGCTGCTCTGAATGAGTGTGTGCTTGGTAGTCCTGCCATGCTGAGCCTTCATCCTGAGATTGAGGTACCGATTACCTGGAATTGGATAGGCTGAGCCCATGAAGCGCCTGAATTACATCTACGCGGCGGTACCCTTATTCGTTCTGTTGAGCTGCGGCCCCTTGCTGACGGGTCTGTTGGGCACGTCCGGGTTGATGCTGCTGTTGGTCTTTCTGTTCATCATCGTGACCTGGGGCGTTGTATGGGTGCGTCTGTATACGGGCTGCCGGCTGAGGCCGGAGTTCGCTATATTGAGCGTGTTGCCGCATTCCATATATTACCTGACGCTGTTTTTCGGTTCCTCTCTGTTCCGTTCTCCGGCATGGCAGAACGTGTATGGTTTTACCTGGCTGGCATTTACGGTAATCATGCTGATAAGTCTGCGCCCGGGGCGCGCGGATGACAGGCATGAGCGCGTGGCCAGAGACCGCACTTTTATCCTGATGGCCATACTTACAGTATTTTATGCCTGGTCCACCATGGCTTCATTTGCTACTCAACTTTTTAACATGTAATATTTTATGAAGAAACTAATTCTCTTTTCCGGCATGGCTGCGTTTTCTGCAGCTCTGACATCATGCATTTTCTCCGATGAGGAAGGCTGGGGGCGCCCGAATGTTCATGGCCGTGAGCCTATCGTTAAGAAAGCATCGCCTAGTATCAAACAGGTTCAACCCGCTGCGCAACCTGTTAATAATAAGGTAGAAGAAGCGCCCATTCTGCCTCCGCTTCCTGCCGAGTTGCAGGAGCCTGCGCCACCTGCTCCCAGACCTGTTATAACGCAGAAACAACCGGAACCGGAAGCTGTAGTTCCTCAGTCACCAAAGCCTGTTGTGGCACAGAAACAGCCTGCTCCGGCCAGTGTTGTACAAGCGCCCCAACCTGTGGAAAAGCCGGCCGTCAAGCCTGCTCAGCGACAGGCTGCGCAAAATCCTGTCATGCCGCCGCTACCGGCGGGTTTACTGGAACCTGCGCCACAACCCGTCACCGCCCCTGTTGTTGCACAGCAACAACCTGCACCGGAAGCCGTAGCCAAGCCGGAGCCGAAACCCGTTGTTGCACAGCAACAACCGACTTCCCAACCTGTTGCCAAGCCGAAACCTGAGCCCACGGTAGTACAGCAGCAACCCGCAGCAAAGGTACAGCGTCCGGCTGCACAGGCAGTTGTCCCCCCTGCTCCGGTGGCTCGACCTGTTGTACCCAAGCCACGTCCGGTTGTGCAACCAGTTGTACCCAAGCCACGTCCGGTCATGACCCCGGCACAGAAGAAGCGTTATCCCGTCATGCCCGGTCAGAACCGCGCCCAGAAAATGCGTGGGGATTATTAAATCTTCTCTTTCCGCTATGCCTAAGCAGAGATTGGATGTTCTTATTACCTCCCTGGGCCTGTGCGACTCGCGCGAACAGGCTCAGCGCCTCATTATTGCCGGAGAAGTCCTGGTAAAGGGCCAACCCGTTACAAAACCCGGCACCAAGGTAGACGATTCCCTGCCCATTACGGTGAAGAATAAGCCGAAATATGTAAGTCGCGGAGGTCTTAAGCTGGAGGGGGCACTTAAAGCATTCCCCGTAAAAGCCGAGGGTAAAGTGTGTCTGGATATCGGCTCCTCTACGGGCGGCTTTACGGATTGCCTGCTCCAGAATGGCGCTAAACGTGTGCATGCGGTGGATGTAGGCACGAATCAGCTGGTCTGGAAACTCCGCAATGACCCCCGTGTCATTGTAAAGGAGCAGTTCAACGCCCGATACATGACACCGGCAGACTTGGGAGAAAAGGTGCAGCTTATAGTAAGTGATGTATCCTTCATTTCCCTTACCAGAATATTGCCGGCCGCCTACGGTTGTCTGGAGGAAGGCGGGGATATGCTAGTGCTTATCAAGCCCCAATTCGAGCTGCAACCGGAAGATATAGGCCCCGGCGGCATTGTGCGAGACCCTGCTCTGCATGAGAGAGCGGTGACAAAAATCCGCGAGTTTGTTACAATGGAGCTGAAGCGGGAATGGATGGGTGTGGCAGATTCTCCCATCACAGGTATGGAGGGTAACAGAGAATTCCTGGCCTGGCTGCGCTAAGCTCAGTTGCCAAAGAAACGCAACGCTGCCTCGTGTACGAGTGGGACAGTGTCCCGCACACTGATATGGGAGGAATCTAGTCGCAGGTGGGCAGCCTCGGCGTACAACGGCGTACGTTCCCGGTACAGTCTTTCCATGATGGCTGCTCGATCCGGGCGTTGCAGCAGGGGGCGGTTATTGCTCCGGGATGTGCGCTCCAGCAGAGTAGGAACGTCCACATTGAACCACACCGTGAATCCAATTCTCCGCAGCAACTCTCTGTTAATCGGTTTAAGAACAACGCCACCTCCGGTAGAAATGATGACGGAGCCCTTCTCTGTACCCACCGTACCCTCAATATATCGCAGCAGGGCTGTTTCCAGTGCCCGGAAATGAGCCTCTCCCTCATCGCGGAAAATATCGGAAATGCTCTTGCCAATCTGTTCCTCGATAATGGAATCCATGTCAATCAAGGGCATGCAAGTCATGCGGCTGAGCTCTTTGCCGATAGTCGTCTTGCCACAGCCCATCAGCCCAATCAGGATGATGGGATGCCCTTTGGTATCTATGGGAAAGCAAGGCTCCATGTAAGTAAATACGGTTTTGTATAGAGTGCACGGCTCTGCAACGGCCCAGAGTTTAGCAGATTTTTTCTGACTTGGCAAGACTGTAGTACTTGAAAACAGCGCTCGTCTGTGTTACACTGTGCCGAGCCATGAGAGAAGAAATCCCGGAGAACGAAGATCTCATCTTCCAGAAGCAGGTCATCAAGGTGCGAAATCAGATGTCCAATGCCACACGTCACCAGGTGCGTCCTGCGTGGGTTATCACTTGGTATCTGCTCTCTCTCCTGGCAATTGCTGTCTGGACGTATCGTCTTCTCGGCTGGGTGCCGACTCTGTTCTGAGTCTCCGGCAAATTTCATCATACAGCGATGCATGCCTGCCGCGCCCTCTGCTGCACATCAGCGAGAGGGCGTTATCGTGTATATAAAAATACCCACTCTCATCTCTGAGCCGACCATCGAATCGCAAGTTCGTATCTGCCTGTTTGCAGGCATTCCAGCGTCCGCCCCATACGGCAATATAGTCATGCGCCGAGCGAGAGTTTACCACATAGGCATTTCCCCACCAGCTGACAGATGGCGGGCGCACGGGTGCGTAGCTGCGGTCTGAGGGATCAAGTGTTACAACAAACACGCGCCCTTCCCCGGGTGGAAGTGCCGCAGCGGTCTTCATGGCTGTTGCGGCACCCATGCTGTGCCCGATGAGCACGATATCCGCCGCCGAATTGCGATGGCGGTATGCCCGGATGCGGGCCGCCAATGCTGCAGCACCCCGGTCTGCCTGTTGGGGATTGCCGGCATGCCAGTGATAATAAGCACGTGTTTCCTGCGAACTCACCGGGGGCATTGTGGCCATCATATGCGGCACGATACCACTTATTTCATCCCCGAGTCCTCCAATAAAAACGAGAGCAGTCCCCTGCCCCTGTAAATCAAGTTCAAGCTGAGGAATGGGCTGTCGCAGCTGCTGCGAGGCGACAACACTGACAGGTTGCTCTGCCGGGGAAACAAAACAACCTGCCAGAAAAAATGTGAGGGTGAGTCGCTTAGCGTGCACGACGCAGCAGCATAATGGGGTGCTGAACTTCGGTGGAGGCGGGAACGCTCTTCTTCACACCCTCCAACTTCTCCATTTTGGTGACAGGACGGAAAGGCTCAACGACCTCACCGAAATCACCATAATAGTGATCTTGGGTCATGCGGACAGCATCACCGGGTTGGAGAGTTTCGATAATTTTCTTCACTTCGTCACTCTGTCCGGGCGTTTCATGCAGCAAATCCACCATGATGACGGAGCCGGGTTCTGCCTTATCATCTCCATACTTCCCGGGCTTTTTATAATCTTCGTTGCTGACAACGCTGAAGGTTGCTACTTTGGCGGCGTGGCCGCAGCGGTCGGGGCAGAGAGCAGTGCGGAACATGCAGGGACGTTCTTTTGTGCCGGTGTATACAGCCACGACTGTATTACTTGCCAGCAAGTCGGCTTTAGCCGGCATGGGTGCAGCAATCAGAGTGGGTATCACAAGAGCCGCAATGGCTACTATAATGTTAATGGTTTTCATTGTTTTGTATATGTTGAGGTTAAGAGTTAATGTTACGTTTCAACAGGCAGCAGAAGCCACCGGCGCCGAATCCATGGTGTGGCAGAAGCCGATAACAGGGGAAATCCGCCAACGCAGAACGGAACTCCGCAAGAACCGGCACTTCCACGGCCGTCCATCCCGGCACACGTTTGAGAATGTATGCCATCACTTTCTCGTTTTCGTCCGGGTCATAAGTACAGGTGGAATAGAGAATGTGACCACCGGGTGCTACGCACTGTACCGCCGCCAGCAGAATGCCCTTCTGGCGTTTTGCATTGCCATTTACCATCTGTGCCCCCAGACACCCCGGATTGCGAATTCCCTTGCACAGCAGGGATTGCCCACTGCAAGGAGCATCCGCCAGAAGGAGGTTGAAACAATGTCCTTCTGCTGCCCACTGGTCGGGGCGAAGGCCGGTTACAGCCACATTCGGCACTCCGCATTGCTCCATATTCTGCCGCAGAATGCCGCGGCGGGCGGCATTCACCTCATTAGCTGTGTGGTTATGGGGGAGATAACGGGCAGCCATGAGCATTGTCTTGCCACCGGGAGCTGCACACATATCCAGACTGGCGGCAGGTGCTTCTACAACGGAAAGCGGTGCACTCTCCCAGCAGGACGACAAATCCAGTGCGTAGTACAGGCCGGATGCATAATCGGCAAAGGCCGTGGGTTTTACGCCTTCTGCCGGCACAAAGACCCGCGGCGGCAACCATCCCCAGTCGCTTGTATCGATGCAATCAAAGGGCGGCAAGTAATCTGCAGCTGCCAAAGGCGAGAGCACTACTGCGCCTCTGGAGGATTTTCCCTCGCGCATGGCCGCAATCAGCTGAGATGCCGCAGATTCCTCCAGCTTCAGTCGGGAACAGAGGCGAAGCTCTGCTTTGGTAGCATCTTGCAGCACGTCAGAAATCAGGAATCTTCGTTATTGGCTACGCTGAGAGCCAGACGCGCGGCACCAATGATGCCGGCATCATTACTGAACTTGGCCGGCAGGATTTTGATTTTCTCGTAATGCGGCGGGTACAGCTGGGCCTTGAGATAACGACGCGTCGGCCCGAATAGTAAATCTCCGGCTTTTGCCACGCCTCCGCCGATGATGAAGGCCTCCGGGTTAAGAATGTAGTGGCAGTTCATGAGGCAGGCTGCAAGCTTGCGACCAATATCATCCCATACCTTCAGCGCAATGGGGCAGCCTGCTTTGGCTGCCAGTTCCAGCTCCATCGGGCCGCATTTTTCCAGTGGGCGGGAATATCCGGCCGCGGCGTAGGAAGCCTGAGCTTCGGCTGTGATTTCGCGGTGTCCGATGTAGTCCTCAATAGCCCCTTGATTACCATAGTAGCCAAGACGCCCCTTGTAGTCAATAGTCATCTGTCCCAACTCACCGGCAGCACTCAGGTGGCCACGCACAAAATGCCCGCCGGCAATCACGCCGGAACCGATGCCGGTTCCCAGTGTCAAGCACACCAGGTCGCTCATACCACGCCCGGCTCCGAGCTTCCACTCAGCATAGGCCATGCAGTTGGCATCGTTGTCCACCGCGGCAGGAAGTCCGGTGGCATCAGAAAGAATATCGCGGATGTGGATATCGTACCAACCGGGAACGTTGGTGAGAGAATCCACAATACCCGCCTTATGGTCCACAAAACCGGGCAGCCCCATACCTACTGCTTTAACAGAAGGATACAGCTCCATAATGGCGCGAAGTCGCTTGCCTATTTCCTCTACAATGCAGTCGGGCGAGGGGTAATCTCCAGTCTGCATGGGAACGCCTTTGTAAATGACCTCTGTTCCCTGCACAACGGCAAATTTGATGGTTGTGCCACCCATATCCACACCGATAGAAAGTTCTTCTGCTGCCATACGCGCGCATTCTAGCATACTCTGCGGGATAGATAAAGCACAAAATCGGTTACTGAGCCTGGAATTTGCGGGAAAGCTCGTTGAGAGAAAGCGGCACCATGGTGGGTTTTCCGTTAGGCGTGCAGTAGGGAATCTCACAGCTCAACAACTCACTGAGAAGCGGCAGAGGTGCCTGCAACCAGGGACGCAGGTCTTCCTTGCGGGAATACTGGCGGGCAAGCTGCTGGGCGTAGGGTTCGAAGGGGTTGCGTGCGCGTTTGAGCTTCATCTCGCCGGAGGAGAAGCTGCGTATAAGCTCCAGCAGGAATTCATCCACCCTAGGCAGGCTGAGCATCATCGGTACGCCATCCACACGGAGTGTGCGCTGACCAAAGTGAGAAATACGGAAACCGGCTCGCTCCAGTTGTTTGCTGACCTCCAGAGCCACGCCTACCTCGCGGGCATCCAGGTCCAGCATAACAGGCTGCAGCAGGCGTTGGGAGTGGATGGGGCGGTCGTGGCTTTTAAGCAGGCGCTCATAGAGAATGCGCTCGCGTGCCGCTCCGGGAGAAAGCAGCACAAGCCCTTCCGCATTCTCGTACAGGAGGTATTTGCCGGCGCAGGTCCCCACATAGCGGAACTTATCTGCTTTTGAGCCGGAGGAAACCGGCTCAGGACAGGGAGATGCCGCATGTGGCACAACCGGTGACTCCGTGGGCTGCTTCACCGGGGCGGCGGGCAGCGTCAGTTCTTTCTGTATGGGTTCAAGCACTGGTTTGAGCACCAGTGCGGGTTTTGCGATTCCTTCCGGAATCGGTCGTAATGCCGTCCCTTGTTGTGCCTCGTCCGTCATCGCGACCACTGGTGTTGTCGATTGTCGGCTCTTTGGGCAAGGCTGCGGGGCAACAATCGTTTTATCTGCCGGAAGCGGCTTGTGCACTGGTGCCGGCGGCACCTGTGGTCGCTGTTCGTTTTCCCCACGGGCATGTGCTGCCAGGGTAGCAGAAACCGCATCCATCACCACATTTGTAATGTCGGATGGGCGCAGGAAGCGTACTTCCTTTTTGGCCGGATGCACATTGACATCCACAAGCGCAGGTTCGACCTCCAGGTACAGGAAGAGAGCAGGATGCAATCCGGTGGGGAATCCGCCGTAGCCATCCCGTATAGCCCGGGCGATAATCTTGTCCTCGATGGAACGAGTGTTCAGGAAAATGAATTGCATGCGCCTGTTGCGGCGAGCCTCGCTCAGCGGCATGAGGAAGCCGCTCACATGGATTCCCGGCCCAAGCTGTGGCTTGATGCGCAGCAGGCCAGCGGCAATGTCTCTCCCGGCAAAGTCGGCAATGCGCTGGCGCAGATCACTTGTAGCAGGCCAGTCGAATACCAGCTGTCCATCCCGCACATACACAAACCGCAGGTTGGGGTATGCAAGAGCATGTACCTTGATTTCGTGCTCAATGTGTCCGGCTTCCGTTTCATTGCTCTTCAGAAACTTGCGGCGCACCGGTGTATTGAAGAAAAGGTTATTGACGCAGATTTCCGTTCCGGGAGCACAGCCTGCCTGCTGCGGGTCTTCCATGACGCCCCCGCTGCAGGAAATGATGGTACCCTCCATATCCGCTTCGCGTCTTGTCATGATGCGAAGCTCGGCTACAGAGGCAATACTGGGCAAAGCTTCCCCTCGAAACCCGAGGTTAGCAATGCAGGACAAATCATCATAACTGGTCAGCTTGCTTGTCGCATGCCGTTCCAGGCACATGAGGGCGTCTTGTCGGCTCATTCCACAGCCGTTATCTGTCACCTTCATCATCGAGATGCCACCACGCACAATTTCTACACGAATCATGGTAGCTCCGGCATCGATACTGTTCTCGATGAGTTCTTTGACCACGGAGGCGGGACGCTCCACCACTTCGCCGGCAGCCACCTGGCTGGCCAGCACATCGCTCATGCGGTGGATTCTCTGTTGCGTCTCGTTCTCCATTTTCCTGTGTGAACTTATACTACCATGCAGCGGCCTCGGCGTCAATCCTGCAAAAAATCAGCAGAAAGTCATAAAAAAATGAGTTTTTTATCGAAAAAAATCTCCCGGTGTGCGCCTATTGGGGTATATGAAAGAGATTTTGTGCATTGTTCCGGTGTTTTTGGCGACTCTCATGCCATGCGTTAAGGCGGATTTTGCCAGTCCTTCCGAGTTCGGCGCGACCGGGTTGGAGCTGATGCCTATTTTCGGCGCCAGAGACACGCTACGTCACTGGGGGCTGAGACATACCGGGGATTCACTGCATGCCACGCTACAGGGAATCCGTGGACAATGGGGCAAACAAGCTACTGTGATTTTGCGTACCATGCGGGGGCGACAAGTGCGTGTGCCGGTCAGTGCTCTGGACGATGTCAGTGTGGACTTTCTGACACAATGGCTGAAACAACACGAGTTTGAGCCCATTGCAACGCAGAATCATGGCACTTTATATGGGAAAATCCTGGCCATCTATCCCGGTGTGCTGCCGGAAGAGTTCACCTTGCAATTATTAGCGGCAGATGGTCGCGTGCACAGCTTTCCGGTCACAACCCGGGGAAAGCCTCACAGTGGGGTGCTGATGCTGACTCCGGCAGCATTGGAGCGTGTAAAAAACTGGCAACAACAGCATCCACAAGCAGGAGTGCATGCACCACTTCCTGTGGCGGCAGATACTCATGAGGCTCTCGTATACAGCGAACTGCGTGGACTCACCACTGTGGTACTCTTCCTGGGCAAAAGAGGAAGCGGTAAGGATATGGCTTTCCGCCACTACCTTGCACAACACCCGGAGGCTGCGGCTGAGTGGAGTAATCGTTTTGTTTTCCTGTTGGTATATGCAGAAGAGAACGGCACCTACTCTCCGGAGCTTTGTCGCAAGCTGGATGAGTTTGCCTATGCGCACAATGTGCAGGTGGACGGGTTTACCAGTATGGCTCCCACGGTGTTACCCAGCACCTACGCCTGGCAGGATGAGCACGCTCTGCCGTCGCTGCTTTGCGGTATGACCTTTATCGGCAATCCGGATGTAGGTCAGCGCCACGTTGTACTCCAGCGTATTCACTCCTTCCGCATTAAGACGGAGGATTTTCTGCGTCTTGAACCATCCTCAGTTCCTTTCTTTAATCTCTGATATATGAAAAAATCCACTCATATCCTGTTGTTTTTGTTGCTGTGCTGCACTGCTACTGCTCAACAGAGAGCATACATTTTCCCGACGGAGGCTCAACCTATACCGAAGTCTGAGCTGACATCCCATCTGGACTCCCTGCTGCGTGACATAAATGATGATGAGGCCTTCTACCGTCTGAGCTTCTGCAGCAAATCCATCGATAAGCAGATAGCTTTGCTCCCGAAGGAACAACTGGAAAGGCTGTCCGTTCTTCTTGAATACCGCCGTATCCTGAACGTACGGTCGCGATTCGCCGCAGACCCGGGAAAGGAGTTTGTTCTGCGTATGCGCGACTTCATCCGTTCGGATATGAAAGCAAGCGAACGTTATGAAGCGCTGCGAGAATGGCTGTGGGAAAGTGAGCATCATAGTTGGGCACAATTGGAAATGCTGCGCCGCGCCATGATGTACTACACAGGCTACACTGGCAGAGTGATGGCGGATGCCCGCATGACACGGAACTTCATTCGCTGCTATTCGGACGGCAGCCCAGTGGTTCTCAGCACGGAACAGGAGCGCAAACTGACCGAGTACCTTGCGCACAGCCACAGTACCTTTGTCCACACAGAACGTGCACTCAATGGAGGCATCGCCACAGCTACAAGCCAGGGGCGACAGCGCACACACAACCTTCTGGCATCGCTGATATGGCAAAATCCCCGGGCTGCACAGGCCCTGGCACGAGGAAAAGCGATGTATGGCTATGAGTTACTGACAATGGAACCGGGCACAACCCCTGCTTTCCTGAGCAGCAAAGGTATTCTTCACTACAAGGAGTATGGACACGATGCTCCTGAGAGCTGTCTTACAGCTTTGCAATTCCCAGCAGCAGACGCTGATGTTCTGCGTCGACAGAACGCCCGATTGCCGGAAGAGCTCAAAGCACTTGCCCCGCGTTGCCTGCTGGCACTTGGACATCAGGATGCGGACTGGAAGCCGGTGCTGCTGCGTTCGGACGAAACCGCTCACTGGCCGGATGCCTCCGCAGTACAGCTGCCCGGTTGGAAACCGGCACTGCTGGGGCTGGCCGATGAAGCACCCCGGACTGTTCTGGACGCATTTGATGCCGATATGCAGGAATTAGTCCGACTACTGGACGGAGTGCAGCAGAACCATGGCACAGCTGCTCTGATGGCAGCATCCCTCCGTGCCTGCGATGCCGTTCGCCCCTTACCCACGGATGGCAGGTTGCCAGTATATGTACGCATAGCACTCCGCATGGAGCTCGACGGATTAACCCTGGAGCTGGAGCCTGACAGAGGCTTTGATTTCCGGGGACCGGAGACACATTTACCCATTCTGTCGGAAGCGTGTCTGTATGTGCCCCGACTGTTGCACCGCATGACGCTTCAACTGGCATTGCTGGAGAAACATGAACGATATGACGAGCTGGAAAAATCCTGCGCCTCGCTGGCTCGACTTCTGAATCGGCATTCACTCTGGCCACTCATTATCTGCCAGCGCGAGCTGCGCGGGGTAAGTCCACGTGCCTTGATGATAATGTTCCATCACTATGAGGGCGAAAAATCCCCCCTGCCCACTTATGGCGAGGCCATGGGCCTGGAGGCAGAAATGACGGTAGCAGCTCTGGCCGGAGAGGATGAAACCGGCGAGAATCTGATGCACGCCGCATACGTTAGCGGAGCCATGCCAACAAATGAACAGCAGCGCAATACATCTGCCCGGGCACTTCTGGCTCTGGCTCAGGAACATGCTACGGATGACGACCCACGGATTTGCGGTAGCATTATTTCGCTGCTGCTGCGTTCCGGTATGGGAGAATTGCTGCTCAGTTGGGAGGATTGTCCACGCCGCTTCTTCTGTGGTAAATATGCCGGGAATGGCCTGCGGCTGATTGAAACCCTGCTGGCGTGCGATAGGAGCAGCGACGCGCAAAAATTGCTGGCAGACATGGCAGAACAGGACGACACTAAGGCAACTCCCGCCTGGCGTCTCGCCGCGGCAATGCTGGCTACCTCACCGGCAGAAGCCTCCCGCCTGCGAAAAGACGCATTACTGCTCACTATGTTATGGCGCACTTGCGATGAGAATATCTACACGGAGGGATTGGAATTACTGGCATCCACCCCCGAAGGCGCGGCAAATGCAGTCAGGCTTTCTCTTATCTGCACAGAGGGGCTCAGTGCCGGCGTTTCTCCGGCCATGGCTGAGATGTTCCTGCGCCATGGGCAGCCGGCAAAAGCGGCTTTTGTGTATGAATACCTGCTGTGCGAAGGCGTTTCCACGGCTACGCCCTACGGAAGGATTCCCAGCCATGCAGATATTGCTCGTTACAGAGCACTGGCGCAGGAATGTCTGCAAGAAACCGCTCCCACAGAAGAACTGCCACAGCAGTCTGCGGTCGCTCCGGTCGTTTCATACAAGTTCACCAACAGTGCTGCTTGCGAATGGCGACTGAAAGACGGCAGCAGCGTACATGGTCGTTTGGTGGGCGTCTACGAGCAGCCGGACTCTCTCTGTATTCAAGCGGAGGATGGTAAAACCCGCCTGCTGTTACGCTCATCGCTGGCGGAATCCCCCACGCAACGCATCGAAACATGGAAAAGAGAGAATGGCATTTCCCTCTGGGAATGGAAGCGCCCTCCCTACTACCTCGCTAATTTCGACAAGGAATGGGGGTGCCCCCTCTATGCCTATCCGGACTTTGGCAAACCCGGTCACCATATTCTCGCAGTGCTGCGCCCGGATAACTCCATATCCCACCTGCGTACCTTCGGTCTGACTGGTAAACAGGCAGAACAGGCCGCGGCTTTTTGCAAAGAGCACGATAAACTCAGCCAGCAGCTCCGCCTGGCAACAACTCCCACTCAGGCGGCAGAAATGGCAGCTGATACCGGCTTACCGGTTCTGGTGATGTTCTTCACGGAAAAGTCCATCGACCCGATGCCAACGACTATGGAGACCCCGGCACAGAAGCTGTATCTCTATCTGGCTGCGCACCCGGAAGCTCCTGCAATATGGCGGGATAAATTCATCTTGCTCCCAGTCGTTCGCGAGCAGATTGGCTCCGGTTTCGGATTCTCTGCAGCCACACGCAATGCCCTACTGTTGCTGGAACAGAAATACCGCCCCGGTACGACGGCTGCGGAGTCTGCGCTGCTCAGGAAAATGGATACTTTGAGCGGCAACAGCATACTTTCCCAGCCCCACGCATGCCTGATTTCTTCGGGCGAGTCAAAAAACGGCATACCCGAGCTCGACCCGGCCACGGTTCCGCCTGAGGATTTTCTGAACTGGACGGATAAATGAGGTGCAGAAGCGATGCATTTGGGGAATTTGAGTGGAGCCTTGTCATATCTTCCGGGATTGTGTGACTGCATGCGCGGAAATGACTTGACTTTACGTTTCACGAAAGGCAGAATGACTCATCCACTTCTCATCAGATTATGCTTCTTTCCATCACACAATACGGTGACCCGGTACTGCGTGCAGTGAGTGCGCCGGTAGAACATGTGGACGATGCCATCCGCGGACTGGCCTCCAACATGATTGAGACCATGTACGCAGCCAATGGCATTGGGCTTGCTGCACCGCAGGTTGGCGAGAATCTGCGACTGGTAGTCATAGATATTCCCGAGGATGAGGAAGAAGGTGCCGAACCGGAGATGGCCACTATCAACGGAGAGCTGCGTCCTATCCGCGACATCATGCCGCTGGTATTCATCAACCCCAGCATTGAGCCTTACGGTAAGCAGGAGCTTTTTACAGAGGGGTGTCTGAGTGTCCGTAATATCCGCGCCAACGTATGCCGTCTGGATCATGTTAAGGCCAGTCTGCCCCAGCTGGACGGAACCGTGCTTGAGGTAGACTGCGGCGGTCTGTTGGCGCGCTGCCTGCAACACGAGTGCGACCACCTGGATGGGTTCCTCTTTACTGACCGCGTATCCTCTGCGGCCAAGATAACCCTGGCCAAGAAGCTTAAGAAGCTCGCCCAGCAAGGCTGAGCCACACAGCTTTGAGCATACAGCCGTAAACGGCACTGCGGGGAATCTTAACCCGTCCATCTTCCGGCCTTGCTCTTCGGAGCAAGGCAATTGTTTTTTTGCCGATGAGGGCGGGCAGCATGCCGGCAAATCGGAGGCGGAATCCGCGCAGTCGTTGACAGTAATCAATGCCGTCATTCATATAGTAATCCGCTCTGTTCAGCCATTTTTTTGCATCGGAACACAGATAGGAACGCCCGCGCCGGGCATCCTCCTCCCGGTCTCGCAGAATGTTGATGAGCTGTAGCCCCTGCCCATAGCGAATACCTGCACGGAGCATATCTTCCCGTTTATCCGGGGCACAAAATGCGGTACCCATAGCGGCGTAGCCCAGCTCTGTCCAGAACTCACCCACACATCCGGCCACAAGGTAGGTGTAGTTGATAGTCTGTTCATCAGTATCCACACTGTTGTGCTTGCGGAAGTAGGTTATATCCCACAGCTGACCTTCAATGATAGTGTGAAGAACTTTGCGAATGCAGGCCTGTTGCTCCGCAGGGAAAGTTTGCAGTGCTGCAAGGCAATCGCCGAAGCGGCGCAGTAATGTGCTTTCGGCTGGATTCTGTTGAGCTTCTGCCATGGTACAACTCAGGTCTTCCAGCAGTGCCACCCTTTCTTCAGCAGAATCTGTTCCGGCTATGGCACCTCTCATGCGCAGCAACACGCACTCTCTCAACTCCGGGGCGGCCGATGAGGTGTCAGCCACGCTATCCGTAGCCCGGGCAAGCATGTAGCCCAGAGCCACCCCGCTACGCATGGCCTGTGGTAGCCAGTAGATAGTCAGGTAAAATGAACGAGAGACGGCTTTGAGCAGTTCTCCTGTCAGGTCTGTTCCATGCTTCATGCCCGGAATTATGCACCAGTTTGCGCCACATGACAAGGTATTTTTATGAGAAAAATGCGCCAGAGCAGTCAGTATCAGCGATTTTGCTTGCTTCAGCCCTCAAAATTCGTTATAAGGAGCAAGGTGTTCCTGCGTGTGTTCAGCCTCTGTTTATTCCTGGGTGCTTCTTTTGTCTGTGAAGCACAGCAGTCACCTGTCACGGTGCAGCTGCGCAGCTGCCGTACGGAGTACCGTACACATAACAGCGCCACCGCTCCCGGTTTTTCCTGCACGCTGGAACTGCTGCCCCCACCCGGCTTCTCCATGTGCGAAAGCACCTTGCTAACTGGCACTATCCGCATAAAGGATGCCACCGGTGCCATACGCCTGGCAGACCGCGGGGCTATCGTCATCACGCCGGATAATCGAGCCCTGACAACATTTACCTGTTCCACCCGCCCTACCGGCTCGAAGGTGGAGATTGAGGGCGAGTTGCTGGTGACTGTGGCGAAAGAGCGCACGGCGCATCCTCCTGTACCAATGAGTATGGTGGGACTCTCTGTACACCGCATGGGAGACTCCACCATCAAGGTACAGCCGGCTCCCGGCAATGCCTCCTGGTCAAATCGGGAAGGCACCAAGATGCGTTGCGCCAACATGAAAATGACATGTTCGTCCGGCTCAACGATACGACGCGTGGAGCGTGTATGGAAAGGCATCAACGGGGAATTGTATACCCAGCCCGTGGAAATCACGCCCATTGGGGGCAATACCTTCTCTATGCAGATGTGGGATACCAACCCCACTGAGTTTGTTCGTGTTGTCACCATCAAAGCGCCTCAGCGAGAAAAAGTACGCTTCCGCCTCGACGTTTCACTCGGCGAGGTGATGTCACTCCGCCCATAACTCCACCACATGAAACGCATTTCTACGACACTGTTCGCATTATTTCTCCCCCTGACTTATGCACAGGAGGAGCCAATGGTCGTTAAGGTATCCCCGCAGAGTGTGGAGTTCTTTTTTCCTACTACGGATGCTGAGAAGGTGCTTTGCTCGGTGCGTTTGCATATTACCCCGTCTGAGGGCTACAGCATTCGCCAGGATGCACATCTCCGGGAATTGGAAGCTGCGGATGGCAAGGGAAACAGCATGAAAGGCACCTTCCGCGAATGGGAACATTGCTACGATGCTAATGAGGATACCCCTTGTATCATAGCCGTATATGACTTTCCCAGCCGACCTCAAGGCGGTAGTATGAGCTGCGATACACTGCTCAGCATACCGCTTTCCTGTGGGGAAATAGAACATACCCCTGTTGTTTTCCACCCCGGTAAGGATGAAAAATTCACCATCAATGGGCACGAATTTACCATCACCCCCTCCTCTGCCAATGCCGAGGACCCGGACAATATAGCCTTTATCCTCGAATACGAGAACGCGCCCGATATCGCGGCTATCACCATCTGCGACAATGAGGGTACGCCTCTGGAGAGTAATATCATTGAAGGTATCTGCCATGAGAACAGCAACAAGGTTTCTGCGACCTATGTGCTCAGCAGTAAGTTTGAGGAACTTCAGTTCCGGCTTTCTACTCATAAGCCACAGGGCGAAGCTTACGCCCCGGTGAAGTTCAAAGCCAGAATCGGCAGGTGATTTTGAGCTGGAAGAGTCCGTGCATACAAAAAAAGCATTCGATAGCGGGAAGGCTACCGAATGCTGCGAATCAATAGTCGGACCGTGCGTGGCGAGCATTAATCGCCGGTTTTCAGCACGTTGATGAACGCCTCCTGCGGGATGTTCACGCGGCCGATGGACTTCATACGCTTCTTACCCTCCTTCTGTTTTTCGAGGAGTTTGCGCTTACGGGTTACGTCACCGCCGTAACACTTGGCCGTCACATTCTTACGCATGGCAGAGATGCTCTCGCGGGCGATAATCTTACCACCGATGCAGGCCTGGATGGCTACAGTAAAAAGCTGTCTGGGTATCACATCTTTCAGCTTCAGCGCTATCTCACGCCCTTGGGACTCAGCTCGTTCGCGGTGCACAATCATGGAGAAGGCATCCACCGGCTCGCCGGCAATCATCATATCCATCTTCACGAGCTTAGCGGCCTGGTAGCCATCATATTCGTAGTCCATGGAGCCGTAACCGCGTGTGGTGGATTTGAGTTTGTCGTTGAAGTCCACCAGTATTTCGGCCATGGGGATGCGGCAGGTGAGCATCACACGGGTGTCGTCAATCGTCTCGGTATGTACCACTTCGCCGCGCTTTTCCATCACGATGCGCATGATATCACCGATGTAGTCTGCCGGAATCATCACGAACACCTTGACGATGGGCTCGCGTATTTCCTGTATCTCCTGCGGGTCGGGCAGGATGCTGGGGTTATCCACCAGAATCTCTGTGCCATCCGTCTTAGTTACCTCGTAAATCACGGAGGGATAGGTGGAGATGACATCCATGTTGAATTCGCGGCGCAGACGCTCCTGGATAATCTCCATGTGCAGCAGACCGAGGAAACCACAGCGGAAACCGAAACCAAGAGCAACGGAGCTTTCTCCCATGTAGGTGAATGCTGCATCATTAATCTGCAGCTTGGCCATGGCGGCCTTCAGAGCCTCGTAGTCGGAGGAATCCACCGGGTAAATACCGGAGAACACCATGGGGCGAATTTCCTTGAAGCCCGGCAGCGGTTCATCGCAGGGATTGGACAGGTTGGTGTATGTATCACCAATCTTTACATCGGCTGCCGATTTCATATTGGCAATAATGTAACCTACATCGCCGGTCTCCAGCTGGTCTGTAGCCTGCATCTTGGGAGTAAAAATACCCACCTCCTTCACTTCGTATGTCTCATCCGTGGCAAAAAGCTTCACCTTCATGCCACGGGAAACAGTGCCACTCATCATACGAACATAGGAGACTACGCCGCGGTAGGAGTCGTATACTGAGTCAAATACCAGTGCACGCAGCTTGTCATCTTCTGCCGGCTTCGGGTGCGGCACCCGGGTTACGATGGCCTCCAGCACCTCCTCGATACCGATACCGGCCTTGGCAGAGCACAGGATTGCCTCCTCGTGAGGGATGCATACAATGTCTTCCAACTGCTTGTACACCTTGGGCAGGTTGGCACTGGGAAGGTCGATTTTGTTGACAACGGGTACGATTTCAAGCTGCTGGTCGAGGGCGAGGTGCATGTTGGCCAGCGTCTGTGCCTCCACACCCTGAGCGGCATCCACAATCAGCACTGCGCCATCGCATGCTGCAAGAGAACGGCTCACTTCGTAGGAGAAATCCACGTGGCCGGGTGTATCCAGCAGATTGAGCTCGTAGGTGTTACCATCCTTGGCCTTGTATCGCATTGTTACCGGATGGGACTTAATGGTAATTCCCTTCTCTCGTTCCAAATCCATGGCATCGAGCAGCTGATCCTGCTTGTCGCGCTCACCGATGGTGTTCGTGAACTCCAGCAGACGATCCGATAAGGTCGTCTTGCCGTGGTCAATATGTGCAATAATCGAAAAGTTGCGTTTGTAGCGGATATCCGTAGCCATGCGCGCGGGACTATACACGCTTGCTATTCTTTTGTCAAGTCAAAACTTAATTTCACCGTATCTTGCAGACAATAACGCCCGGAAGATGCTCCTCCACCGAGAAACTGCGGATAATATGAGCATTCAGTTCTGCATGAGCTTGTTCGATGAGAAACTGTGCACCGCTGCGCTTGTCAGCAAAGTGACTGAGCTCTTCCACGTAGGCGGTTACATGGGGGTGTGGCTGTGATTCATACGCAAGCCAGACAAGCAAATCCCGCATCGTCGGGAAGTGATGGTAGCGCATGGGGTAATACAGCTCAGCAGAAGTAGCTGCCGGGTAGGCGGAATGATTCCATTTGTGGTCTGCCGCCAGGAGAGAATCCGGTAGAGCAAAGTGGGTATGGCAAAGGCGTCCCGGTTCATCCGGCATGGGATCGCTGTAGGTGCAGTCCACATGTACCCACCTGCCTTCCAGACACACCAGATTCCAGCAGTGATTTTCTCCTTGCGCCACGCCTGCCACAAAGATGTTCTTAATGCCGGCAATGTTGAGCATCAGCTTGTAAGCTCTTGTGTAGGCGTCGCATACACCCTGTCCGCTCAATAGAAGGCGGGTTGTGGCATTGGCCGTATCCTGTCCGGACAGACTGTCGTTATAAGTGCTGTTCAGGACGAGGAAATCATGCAGAGCCAGAGCCCGTTCGTATTCACCGGAATGCGTTGCACAGACATCTCGGACAACCTTTCTTGCCACCTCGAGAGCCCGCCGTTGCGCATCTGTCAGCGTTGCTCGTACGGCTTCAGATTGATGAGCCTTCCACAGCAACTCATTATCTGCATAACGAGGTTCCAGAATCACCTCGTTCCCGCGAGTCTGAATACGGAAAGAAACCGCTGCACCATCCCGCAACAGCGTATCTGCTATCTCGTAAGCGCGATTGTATGCATTGCCGCCGGAAAGAGTAAAGGATATCTGAGGAGCCATTTCCTCCATCTGTCGTCTGGCAAGTGACAGCACATCATCGTGTCGCTGCAGAGCCGGGGTGGATATCAGCTGCGTCCGGTGCACAGGCATGGTGCCCCGATGACAGCAGGTCAACAGGCATAGCATCACCGTGGCACAGGTGGACATCCTCATGCCTGTAAAATTACCACATTTCCCCATTCCGGTAAAGAACAAAACGAAAGACTGACGCCATGTCAGCTTGACATAATCTACCTCTGCGTGCATACTATGCGCGTTATGTTACACCTTTACGATACACAGTCGGGGGCGATGAAGCCCGTGCAGGCAGAGGACGGCAAACAGCTGCGCTTCTACTGTTGCGGCCCGACCGTGTACGCCGCAGCACATATCGGCAATTTCCGCACGTTCGTGGTGCAGGATGTATTCCGCCGTGTGGTAGAGCTGGGGGGGCTGCGTACCAAACATGTACGCAACCTCACGGACGTGGACGATAAGACCATCCGCAACTCCCAGGCACAGGGCATGCCCCTGGGTGAATACACTGCCAAATGGACAGTCAAGTTCCATGATGACTGCAAGGCCCTCAACTGCCTCGCGCCGCATGTGGAGCCCAGCGCCGTAGGCCACATCAGAGAACAGCTTGATATTGTGCAGAAGCTCATGGATGCTAAGCATGCCTACCAGAGCGACGATGGCTCGGTGTACTTCCGTATTTCCTCCTATGCCGACTATGGCCGTCTGGCACACCTGGACCGCCAGGAGTTGGACCTGGGTAAAACCGCCAACACCCGTGCTGATACAGACGAGTACGAGAAAGACAGCGTGGCCGACTTCGTGCTGTGGAAAGCCCGCCGCCCGGAAGATGGACCTAACTATTGGCCCTCCCCCTGGGGTGAAGGGCGTCCCGGTTGGCACCTGGAGTGCTCTGCCATGAGCCACAAGTACCTGGGCGACACCTTTGACCTGCACTCCGGTGGCGTGGATTTGGTGTTCCCTCACCATGAGAATGAGATTGCACAGAGTCGCTGTGCCTGTGGCGGCGAGTTTGCCCGCCACTGGTTCCATGTGACCCACCTTCTGGTGGATGGTGCTAAGATGAGTAAGAGCCTCGGCAATATGTACACCCTCGACCAGCTGCAGGAGATGGGCTACACCCCCGCTGCCCTGCGCTACGTGCTGGCTGGCGCCTACTACCGCCGCCCGCTCAACTTCACTCTCACCGGCATGAAGGACGCCACCAGTGCCCTCAATAAGCTGGGACGTTTCGACAAGGAACTTGCCAAAGCCAGCGGAGCCAAGGAACCAACCTACCGCGACCTCGTCAAGAAAGCCCCTGCCCTCGGTGTTTTTCAACCCGCTTGGGACAGTCTGGAGGACGATCTGAACGGCCCGGAGGCTCTTGGCCATGTTTTCAGCGCAATCAAGGGCATTAAACCTGCCGAAATGAATGCCGAAGAGGCTACCGGCATGTGGAAAGCCTTCCGCTTCATTATGGAGGCTCTCGGACTGCAACTGCCAGATCCTGATGCCGATATCGAAGTGCCGGAGGACATCAAGGCCATAGCCGATGAGCGCTGGGCCGCACGTCTGGCAAAGGACTGGGCTACAGCAGATGCCCTGCGCGGCAAGCTTGCCGAGCTGGGCTGGGCCATGAAGGACGGTAAGGACGGCTACAAACTCACCAAAGCGTAAACTAAGACATGGACAACAAAGCTCTTTCCCTGCTCGGTAAACACAGCGAATTCTTCCGCACTCCGGAGGAAGCTAAGCTGGAGGCCTTCCCGAACCGCAGCCCGCAGCGCCCCTATGTGGTGACGCTCACCACGCACGAGTTTTCCTCCCTCTGCCCCGTGACGGGGCAGCCGGACAGCTGTGAGCTGACCATCACCTACACTCCGGCAGAAAAAGTTGTGGAGACTAAGAGCCTCAAGTACTACCTCGTTTCCTTCCGCAACTATGCAGCCTTCAACGAGCATGTTGTCAACCGCATTCTGGATGACCTCGTGGCCGCCGTAGAGCCCGCCTGGATGAAGGTGGAAGGCAAGTTCGGAGCCCGCGGCGGCATTCAGCTCACCTGTACTGCTGAGCACAAGCCGGAGAACCGCCCCGCATGAAAGTAGCTGTTTTACTCTCCGGCGGGCTGGATTCCACCACCGCTCTTCACTGGGCGCACCGCCACCACGAGGTGGTGTGCGCCCTTTCCTTCGACTACGGCAGCAACCACGCCGCACGGGAGTTAGCCTGTGCTCGTTGGCAGGCAGAGCTGCTCGGTGTTCCCTACCACGAAATTGATTTGCGCAGCATCTCAGCCCACTTGCAGAGTGCTCTGCTCAGTGGGGCCGATGCCATCCCCACCGCCGATTATGCGGAGGATAATCTGCGCCAGACCGTAGTCCCCTTTCGCAACGGCATCTTCCTGGCAATTGCCGCCGGGATTGCAGAGAGCAACAAAGCAGAGGGCATTGTGATTGCTGCTCATGGTGGTGACCACGCTCTCTACCCGGATTGCCGGGAAGATTTCATGGCCGCCATGGCCTCTGCCATTTCTCTGGGTACCTACGCCGGGCTGCAGATTCTGCGGCCCTTCATAACCAACACGAAGGCGGAGATTACAGCCATCGGAGCCGCTCTGGGTGTGGACTTTGCCCACACCTATTCGTGCTACTGCGGACGCGAGCAGCACTGCGGCCAATGTGCCACCTGTCGAGAACGCCGGGAATCCTTCGCCTCTGCCGGAATCCCAGACCCGACAGAGTACGAGTCTTAACTATCTGACACTATGAAATCGACCCCCATCTTCCTTATTCTTACTGCATGTGCTCTTACCGGTTGCGTTCGCGTGGACGTAGCGGGAGCCATCAGCAACTTCGACCGGAAAAGCGAGGCTCTCATTGTTCCCATTGACACAGACGATTGGAAAGTTTACCGGGTAGGCGACACGCAATATGTGGAAACAAAGCGTGTAAGGCTTTCTGCAAATCATCCCATTACTATTCAGGACCCTACTTTTAGTCAGTTGCCGCATGCTAACTTTACAATAGAAGAGGTATTGCAGGAGCAATACTATTTCTCCCCGGATTCCGGACAAAAACGAGACTCTCTGCCGGCATACACCGTGCCTGAGCAGAAGTCGGAAAAGATGCGACATGTTTATCCATGGTACACGGTGGGTAATGACTACCGCCCTATTAAGCTGATGTCGCCGGAACCTTCGCCTCACCGATACTGGACAGTGCCGGTATCCATATTGGCCTTTGTGGCTATAGATATTCCCGGCTCCATTCTCCTCTCCGCCCTTAGCCTGCCGAACGAAATCTGTTACTGTCTTGCCATGCAACGACAGCAGCAGGCTACAATAGATGCCACCTATGCAGCCTCCGAACATCGGAGCAAAAAACTCCCGGCCAAAGGTATAGCCTTCAACAAACAGTTTACCCAGAAGGTAAAAGCGGCGGCGGAGAATTGCGCCGCAATCCGACTGCGCAAACTCCATATCCGCGACACCGCAAAACACACCACCATTTCCATCTCCGCATCCGAACAGGCAGAGCTGCGCCGCATTCTTTCCGGAGCTCAGCCGGTGCAGAGAGATGCAGAGCTCTATGCCACACCGACGTATCATACCTATCTCGATTTTCTTTCGGAAGATGGCTCCACCCTTCTGAGTCTGCGGGATGACTTCATCTGCTCCTCCTCATGCACTACGCAACTGGCTAAAATTGAGCTAGGAGATGCAGATGCTCGCCGTTTGCGACATATCCTCAACCCGAAGAGCGAAACGACTCCCAAGGGGCAAGACTTCTATATTCAGCTGAAGGCGGGCGAACGCATTGACCTCAGTGCACATTTGCAACGTCTGGTGCCGGAGATGGGGGAATACGATTTGAACGGCGTGCTTATAATAAATAGCAGCAATGTTTCCATGTCTGTTCACACCACATCCAAAGGTAATGGTACCATCTCCCTTCCCGGAATAACAATTCCCTTCTACGATGCTCACGACAACGGCAGCGTGTTCTCCCCGCCCATGGCAAGCCTGGTACTGGATGACACGTCCGGAGATGCCACTCAGCTGCATGTGTTCTATACCGAGCTGCGTTCTGCGGACGAAAAAGAAGACTCCCATGTCACAAGACACAAGATTCGCAAGACCTATCTTTACCACCCCCAGAAGGCTTACTTTACCGAAAAATGAAGACAATCATTGCCGCCATTATTACTCTGCTTCTGGCAACAGCCTGCAACACTGTTCCCGAACCGCCAACGATGGAGATGCTGGAGCAAAAAGCTGCACGAATCAATGCAGGACGCAAAGCGAAGGAGTATGCTGAGCACTGCCGCAATAGACAACAGACATTCAACGCGTTTCAGCAGAAACTGGCAGAGGCTGCCACGGCAGAATTCTGCCGCGTGCCGGGCGATTGCTGTTGCTGCGGTGGAGATATGCCACCGGTGAAAGGCGTAAAGCTCAGCCGCAGCGAGCTGGCAGCCCTGCGTAGCATTCTGAGCCATGCCTCAGCTGCACCGCCTATACCGGAACACGAGTTCCTTCCCCATTTTTACGTCAGTGTCGCGACCGATGGACGCGGGCATTCCTATATCTCGGAAACAATGTTGCCACCTTCGCTTTCCGCCCACGCCCACATCATTGACCGGCTGAGCCTGAAGGACAGCAAAGGCAATGAGCTTATGCACATCGATTGTCTGCACGGCATAGTGAAAGCCACGGCGACGAAGGTGAGCCATGAATCTGTAGCCATGCTGCCGGATGAATGGCACGCCCGCTACATCAACCACCCTGCCCGCCAGCGCTATATCCGCAACATTCGCAAGGCTCACAAAGGGCAAGAGATTGAGTTTACAGGCGAATAAAAGGCTTGCCAAAACGGGCATAACCTGTTACACTCCCGCCCGAATTTTATCATTCAGACCATGCCGAGCGTACTGATAAAGACCTATGGATGCCAGATGAACGAGCGTGACAGCGAACAGGTGCTGAGCATGTTCCTGGCGGGTGGCTACGACATCACAAAAGATGAGGCAGAGGCAGATATTATCCTCATCAACACTTGCTCCGTGCGCGAAAAGGCGGAGCTGAAAGCACTCGGTAAGATGGGGCTGCTTTGCTCCCGCCCCACGGCCAAGCCCTGGGTGGTGTACGGCTTCATGGGCTGCATGTGCCAGAGCCGTCAGCGTAGCCTCTTCCGCGATATCCCTCGCCTGGACCTCGTAAGCGGCACACGTCAGTACCACAATGTGTATCTGCACTGCAACCGCCTGCTGCGCAGCCGCCTGGGGCAGAATATCACAGAGCCGTTCCGCCGGGGTGCCCATATCTGTGCCGTAGAGCACGAGGACGGCTTCCAGAATGCTATTAAAGACCACCTCCCCCCTGCAGGCAACTGTACTGCGTTCGTTTCCATCATGCAGGGCTGCGACATGAAATGCTCCTACTGCATCGTGCCCAGTACCCGGGGCAGTGAATGCAGTCGTCCGCAGGAGGATATCCTGGTGGAAGCTCGTGAGCTTGTGGCTCGCGGCGTGAAGGAAATCACCCTCCTGGGGCAGATTGTGAATCGCTACGGCAAGGATGAACCTCTTATCAATGGGCGCGGAGCCTTTGTGCGTCTGCTGGAAGCCCTGCACGAGATTGACGGGCTGGAGCGCATACGCTTCACCTCGCCGCACCCCATTGGGTTCCGGCAGGATTTGGTGAATGCCTACACCTACCTGCCTAAGCTGTGCAGTCACATTCACTTCCCCATGCAGAGCGGCAGCGATCGCATTCTCAAGCTGATGCTGCGCCCCTACAAGAATGAGAAATACCTCCAGCTCTGCGAGGCCATGCGCGAGGCTCGTCCAGATCTCGCCATCACGACAGATATCATCGTAGGCTTCCCCGGCGAAACGGACGAGGATTACCAACAGACCAAAGCTGCAGTGGAGCGCATCCAGTTCGATAACGCCTTTATTTTCCAATATTCTCCGCGCCGTGACACTCCCGCGGCTGCCATGGCGGAGCAAATTTGCCTGCGTGTAAAGGAAGAGCGCAATCATGATTTGCTGGAGTGTGTTAACCGCATAGCCACGGCTCGAAACATGGCCTTGGTAGGTACACAGCAGACCATCCTGGTGGAGGGGCCCAGCAAGAATAATCCCGACCGACTCCAGGGGCGTACCTCGCAGAATAAGCCTGTCATCATCGAAGGCGGCACGGCAGAGGTAGGCAGCATTGTGCCGGTGCGCATCGATGAATGCACCGGATTCACCCTCTACGGTTCCGTACTGCAATGAAAAAATTGCTCTGCATCCTTGCTGCCGCCATCCTTAACTGCCCTGCTTTTGCCCGCTGGCAGCAGGAAATACCGGATGACGTGCGCACGCTTTATCTGGAAAGTAATCGTGTGCTCAGCGAGGTTGACTGCAACTGGCGTAAACCCGTGGCAGATATTTTCGTTCCTGCCGTAAAGGAATGCAAGACAGCCCGGGAGGCTGTGCTGCACATCGCGGCAAACATGACAGCCCTTACCGGCACCTATTATTCCCGCGAACGCAGAAAGCAGGATATGAATGCCCTGGAGGCTCTCGCCGAGAAGAAAATATCCTGTACCGGGCAGACAATTCTGATGGTGTGTGCTTTTCGGTCGATTGGCATACCGGCTCGTGCAGTAGGGGTGCCTACCTGGAATCATGTGCCCGGCAATCACACCTGGCCGGAGGTTTGGCTGGATGGTAAATGGCAGATGATTGAATTTAACGAAAAAGCCTTCAATACAGGGTGGGTGATGGAAAATATAGGCATGCTGGACCCGGAGCAACCAGCACAACATATTGTGGCTCAGCACCCGCAGGGGGAATGGATATTTCCTGTAGGAGCCTTCCGGAATGCCCCCATTGCTGCAGAAGACGTTACGGCCCGCTATCGGGAATTGGCTACGGCATGGTATATTGCGGCCGGTCTGCCGGAGAACAAGCAACGCCTCATGCTCGACGTTCTCCCCCGGAGCGAGGAAAAACAAACCGTCCAATTAGTGGATGCCACAGGTAAAGTTCTGGAAGAGCAATTGCTGCCGACCTCTCGCGATGACGTGCGCAAGTTTGCCACCTTCAACCTGCCGAGGGAAGGTCAGTATTATCTTGTGTTCCCCGGACAAGTAAAATTCCCTGTACAAGCGTCGGCGGCTCCTGTCAACATTCTGCGGCTGATGAAACAGCAATGAAAAAACTGCTCAAATACTCCTGTTACATCATTCTGGGTTATATCGGATTGGTGTTGATATCCCTGCCCATGGGCTATATTTGGGAGCTTACGTTACCCTGCCGCCTATTCGATAATGTAAAGATTCACTCGTGCGATTTCTGCTGGGGCGGTCCTTTACAGGAAAGCACCTGGGATATCACAGGCCGTCTGGAATCGCCACTCTCAGATATCTGGAGTCCCATCAATCCTGTGGATGCTCATTATCACTACGAAGATTTTCAGAAAGCATTTCCCGATTTCCGCAGTGAGGACATCTCATGCTTCGGCGCCGATATTCCGGGAATGATGTACAGCTACGCCATACTCCACCGCCCCAGCGGCACTATCTGTATTGCCTTGGGCGAGAGATAGACCCCGGGCAGTGAACAATTTTCCGGCAAAGATGGTGCGCTGAGGAATTGACATTCTGAAGAAAAATGTGGTACACTGTGCACATGGAAATAGAACCTGTACAGAAAACCGCCCCGAAGTATCCTACTATTGTGAAAACCGTAGCTGTGGTAGCAGCTGCAGCAGCAGTGACCTCCTGCCAGCAGCAGCAACAACAGCAGGGTATGACTCCTCCCGGCGCCCCGCTGCCCCCGCAGGTGACCGGCGGTGTTAAATAACCCGTTTCACCAGCTCATGATTATTGAACCGGAACAGCAGAACACCCCAAAATATCCCGCTGGTGACCAACCGGCGAGAGAGCCTGCCCGCACCGGACCGCTGCAGAGAACTTCCGGAATGCCTATCTCCCCGGAAGATGATGTAATCTGCTTGAGTTCGCCTCCCCGGAATCGTCAGAGCAATGTCGTTGTTAAGCAAAAGAACAATGTGGCTGAAAAACATCCACGCGATACTGAGGAAGGTATTATATAATCCCCATGGCTGATTCCGTCTACACCCGCATGGCAGAGACAACGGGCAGTTACGATGTGTCGCTGCGCCCCCCGGCATTCAGTGAGTTCTGCGGTCAGGAAAAAGTAAAGGAGCGTCTGTTGCTCATGGTGGAAGCCGCGCGTATGCGAGGCGATGTGCTTGATCATGTGCTGCTCAGTGGCCCTCCAGGGCTTGGAAAAACCACGTTGGCCAACATCATAGCCAACGCCGTGGGGCACAAGTTACACACCACCTCCGGTCCGCAGATAGATAAGGCCGGAGACCTTGCCGGCATCCTCACTAATGTGGAAAAGGGAGATGTACTCTTCATCGATGAAATCCATCGCCTCCACCCGGCCATCGAGGAATATCTCTACCCTGCCATGGAGGATTACCGGCTCGATATTATCATCGATCAGGGGCCGAATGCCCGCTCCATTCAGCTCAACCTTCCCAAATTCACCCTGGTGGGAGCCACCACCCGTGCCGGCATGCTCACCGGCCCACTACGCTCGCGCTTTGGGCTCATCAACAGACTGGATTACTACTCGGCAGAAGAACTCTGCCAGATTCTGCACCGCTCCGCAGGGCTGCTGGATATCGACCTGAAACAAGGTGGTGCCCTTTCTATCGCCCGCCGCTCTCGCGGAACACCTCGTGTGGCCAATGCCCTGCTGCGCTGGGTGCGTGACTATGCCCAGGTCAAAAGCGATGGCTGCATTACCGATGCCGTGGCAGAAGCGGCTCTGGGAATGATTGATATCGATGCGGATGGTCTGGATGAGATGGACAAGCGCCTACTGGAAACGATGATTTACAAGTTTAACGGTGGACCTGTTGGGCTGGCATCCCTGGCTGTGGCTGTGGGTGAGGATGAAAGTACCATCGAAGACGTACACGAGCCCTTCCTCATCATGCAGGGCTACATTAAGCGCACCCCTCGCGGTCGCGAGGCTCTGCCCGCCGCTTACGCCAAGATTGGCGCCACCCCTGCCCGCGCCCAGGGAGAACTTCCCCTTTAATTAAAACATACAGAAGAAACAGAATGAAACGCCTTCTCCTTGCCGCATTTGCGATAATTGCTTTCCTTACCCCCTCCTGCATGCAGCAGCAAATGCAGCAGATAGCCTATAACTCCAAAGTGGTGGTGCTGGATATCGGACACTATTTCGAGCCAACCCGCGGCGGACAGGGCGCTCGCACTCCGGATGCTACCAAAGGGGGAATGATTGAGGAGACCGAGTTCTGGTACCGCTACGCCGGTGAGGTCAAGAAAACGATTGAGGAAGCCGGTTACAGCTGCCGTATCTGCAACCGCGGGGATGTCCCCAACGACCCTAAACTGGCTGCTGCAGCAGAGAAAGCAGGCGTTCACCATGTTAAGAGTCCCATTCCCACCGCCATCTATCGCTCCACGCATCACCCGCGCCGCATTGCCGTGGGGATGCTGAGTACAAACTATGCACTGGACCAACAGCCAGGAGCCGTTGTTTACCTGCACCACAACAGCAACTCTGCCAGGTGGCGTGTCTTCAATAAGGGGGCCTTTTACTGCAATGAGGTAGGAGTACGCATGGCGCAGACCATGGCTCAGGTCATGAGCCGTGATATCCTCGATACTCCGGATGGTAGTGGCATGCCCAACAACGGCGTTCCCTGTGGCGTGGTGCTGCGTACGGATGGTCGCAAGGGTGGCGGCGACTGGCTCAATGCCTGTAACGAGTCCTATGTCCCCGCTGTTATCACCGAGGTGGCTTTTCTCTCAAACCCGCAGCACGCCCGCTACCTCAATAAGCACGAAAACGCCGTCAAATTCGCCCGGGTAATTGGTCGCGGCGTCGTGGAATATCTCAATCAACGCTAAGCACGCCTACTTCTCATGGCTCTCTCCCTTCTCCCAACCTTCAGCCCCTACACATCTGTTGTCTACCTTCACAATGGAAAGCCCCTCTTCGATGAGGCCTTCCTGCAAAGCGACATTGCACTGGAAAAACTCACCCTTGATGTCAGCTATTACCCGGACTATGTGAAAGCTCAGACTTTCAATATACCGGAACTGAAGCCTGGGGAACCGCACTGCATACGCCCCTACCAGCACGTGTATGAGCTGGAACGCCTCAATGCCATCACCGAGGAAGAACCGGGGCAAATGTGCTTCACTCTGACCTGTGGCGCACAGGTACTTCTGGAGCAGAAAATCAACTTTACCTGGCTACCGGCTAATGCATGGGTCGGGGATGAAAATATGAAACATCCGGAACTTATCGCGGCGCTGGTGCAGCCCAATGATCCGGTTGTCGATAAAATTCTTCACCAAGCCGGTGCACTCTTGCAGAAGAAGAATATAAGTCCCTGTTGGAATGGGTATAAGACACCGGTAGACATCATCATTAAGCAACTTCAGGCTCTTTGGCATACCATAGCCAACTATGGCATCAACTATGTCCACCCCCCACAGGGGCGCAAAAATGTTGAATCCGGTTTTCTTCAGAAGATCCGTACTCCCTCACAAATAGTACAGGGAGGCTGTGCCACCTGCCTGGATTCCACAATGTTAATGGCCGCGGTTTTTGCTCAGGCTGACTTCCGACCTATTGTCATCTTAATTCCCGGGCATGCCTTTATTGGTGTGATGCTTAAAAAAGAGCCAC
The DNA here is from genome assembly GCA_017415555.1 of Akkermansia sp. GTDB lineage: Bacteria > Verrucomicrobiota > Verrucomicrobiia > Verrucomicrobiales > Akkermansiaceae > Akkermansia. The sequence continues at coordinate 29,460 of JAFQGF010000003.1, read as the reverse complement.
TTGCATCTGAGATTGTCACCAGTATTTCTCATCTTCGAAACATGCACAAACTGGGCGAGTTGCTGGTGATGGAAACGACTCTTCTTACCCGCAACGCCTCCGAGGACGCAGTTGATTTCGAAACAGCCTGTCGAGTGGCAGAAAATACTCTGGAAACAGCTCCTTCTCTTTCTCCCGGTGCTTTTGATATCAGACAAATCTGGGATAACGGCATCACCTCCATCAACACAAAGAAAGCCGTATCATCTGCACCGGCCATAGAACTACAGGAGGCAAACGCAGATAAATTCAACTTCACCCATCCGCATTCCATTGCAGAACTGGAGGAGGAGCAATCCCTTGTCACCGCCCGCAAACGCACTCGCATGGAAAACTGGCAGCTTAAGCTGCTGGATTTATCTATGCGCAACAACTTGCTCAACTGCAAAATAGATTCTTCCCAGCAGGAACTGATTATCCCTGATATCGCGAAACTGGAAGATGATTTATCCAATGGCAGCATTTTCCGAATATCGGGATTACAAGTTAATTTTGCCGTAGTTGAAGCGGAAAAAAAGGATGATGAAAACAATGCGCTACGCATTAATATCTCCGAACAAGCAGCCAATCTGTATAAAAGAGGAGAATTGCTCGCCTATAGTATTTCCAAACCTCTTTTGGGTGAACAACTCGAAAAACGGATTTACAAACTCTATCTCGCGGCTCGTAAAAATCTGGAGGAAAGCGGCTACAATACGCTCTACATTGCCTGCGGTTTCCTGAAATGGGTGCGCCGCGACAAAGGGCAACAGACATTGCATGCTCCGCTGCTGCTCATCCCGGTGCGTCTGACTCGCAAGAGTGTCAAGAGCGGATTCCGCCTTCAGACGACGGACGAAGAACCGCGCATCAACCTTACCCTGCTGGAGTTACTCAAAACGGAGTACGACCTCCGTATCCCGGCGCTGGAAGGCGAGCTGCCCACAGATAAAGCCGGACTGGACATTGCTGCTATCTTCAGCACCGTGCGTCGCGCTATCAAGGATTTTGATGGATGGGAGGTAGAGGAAAAGTGCTCTATTGGCATCTTCTCTTTCGCTAAATACCTCATGTGGAAGGACCTGTGCGACCGACAGAAAGAATTGCTGACTAATCCGATTGTGAAACACCTCGCTGCAGAACAGCGCGAGGCTTTCCCGGCGCAGGTGGGCTTTCCGAACCCGGCAGAACTGGACAACGAGGCCGAAGCCTCAAAAGTCTTCACCCCCCTCTCCTCGGACTCCTCGCAGCTCTCCGCTATATTGGCAGCGGGGCGCGGCAAGAACTTTGTACTCATCGGGCCGCCCGGAACAGGCAAAAGCCAGACGATTTCCAACATGATAGCCCATTGCCTCGGTCACGGAAAGACCGTGCTCTTCGTGGCAGAAAAGTCGGCAGCTCTGTCCGTTGTGTACAACCGACTCAAACGCATAGGTCTGGGGGATTTCTGTCTGGAGCTGCACTCCAACAAAGCCGTCAAGAAAGAGGTGCTGGCTCAGTTCAAGACAGCGCTGGACAGCAGCGCCCTGCCAGTCGGCAAGAGCAACTGGGAGCAGGCTGTCAGCAACCTGCTGCAGGTGAGGTTCGGCCTTAATCTCATGCCCTGGGAGCTGCACCGTCACTACCCGGATGGCACCTCGCTGTATGCTGATATCTGCCGACTCCTGGAAACTCCGACTCTGGCAGAGTTTACCCCATGCGAAGATAAATTGCTCAGCCTCACAGCCGAGCGAAAGGAGGAAATGCTCTCCCATGTTGGCAATCTGACCATGCGCTACAAAGCAGTAGCCAAGCTGTATCCCGGTGTGGCAGAGAATATCTGTACGACGAATTACAGCTCGGTGTGGGAGGAACAACTTGCCTCCGCTCTGTCGCAGTATGCCCACCTGGCTGAGTTGTGGGATGAACGCTTTGAAAGGCTTTGCGTCGAGCTGAAGCTGGATGCACGGGAACACCGCGGCAACGCTGAATCCCTGCTTAGATTGCTTGGCATCGCAGAGGAAACTACCGGGCAGGACAACACCCCCCTCCTGCCCGGCACTGCCGCAGCCGCTCTCGATAGCCTGGCTCAGGCTCTGACACAGGCAGAAAACTACCGCCGTTGTAAGGCCGAACTCACACTACCCTACCCGAATGGTATTGAAGATGCGCCGGACATCCCCGCGCTTTATCGGGAGTGGAAGATGGCACAACTCTCCAACTTTATCAGTCGTTTTTTTGCCACGCGTCGCATTCGCAAAACATTGCAGATGCATGCATTCAGCCGTTCCAAACCCGATATCCGCAAAGATTTGGAGGCTCTGCTGGACATGAAGACGGCAAAGGAAGCCGACATTCACCGCATGCCGGAACTGGCACATTTCCGCAAAGGGGTGCAGATGCTGCCGACCGAGCTGGAGCAAGCCCGCCGCATAGCCGCCACGCTGTCAGAATTGCGGGGCGTACAGCCCTTGGCCAAGCGCTACCTCACTATTGCCGGTAACCCTGTGCAGAAAGGCTCGGAAGCTGCCTTCCTCCTGGACGAAATACAGGAAACCACTAAGAGCAAGGCAGAAGTAGCAGCAGAAATATCCCGTTTGCTGGGCAGCCCTCTGCCCGCACTGGCAGACAACGCCCGAGGTGCCGCCCGCAAGTGGGTGGAATCTCTGCTGGAGATTCGCCATAGCTGGCGTCTGGTCATCATCTGGAATGAATGTGCTGCGGCAGCCAGGAGCAAGGGATTTGCCGCTATTGTTACGCAGCTCACAAGCTCTCGTGTGGCGCCTGAAATGCTGGAGCAGGCAGTGCTCTGCAATCTTTCCCGCTGCCGATTGCGTGCAGCGGTGGATGCCAGCAGAACACTCACCCAATTCAATGCGCCCACCCATGAGGAACTGATTTCTGATTACCGACAGAAAGATGCAGACCTGCTCACCACTGCCGGGGTTCATTTGCAGCAGTTACTCCGTAAACAGGCGCTCGGCGTAAACGAATACGGCAAGGAAATGGCAGAGCTGCAACATGAGCTGGGCAAGCAACGCGCCCACAAGGCCATACGCCGCCTACTGGGACTTACTCCCAACGTGAGCCGTCTGCTTAAGCCCTGCATGCTCATGAGCCCCCTTTCTGTGGCTCAATACCTCACACCGGAGGCTGAGCCATTCGATGTTGTTATTTTCGACGAAGCCTCGCAGATTCCCGTCTGGGATGCCATCGGTGCCATCGGCCGGGGAAAGAGTGCTGTCATTGTAGGAGACCCCCGCCAGATGCCTCCCACCAGCTTCTTCTCCCGCGGTAAGGGCAACGAAACAGAAGAAGAGGAAGAAATCGAGGTCGATTTGGAAAGTATCCTGGATGAATGCCTTGCCTGCGGCATCCCGCAGATGAACCTTACCTGGCACTACCGCAGTAAGTCCGAGAGCCTTATTGCCTTCTCCAACCGCAATTACTACGAAAATAAGCTCGTCACCTTCCCCGCCCCGGTGGCGAAGGACACAGCCCTGCAATACCACTATGTGCAAGGCACCTACGAACGAGGCAGCAGTAAGCGCTACAACAAAAAAGAGGCTCAGGCTCTTGTGGACAATGTGCTGGCTGAGCTGAGGCGCCCGGGCTTCGGGTACAACGAGCTTACCAGCATAGGTATAGTCACGTTCAATACACAACAGCAGGCTCTTATACTCGATATGTTCGAGAAAGCCCGAGCCGAGGATGAAAGCCTGGAACCCTACTTTGATGAGGAAAATCCTGAGGCCATCTTTGTGAAAAACCTCGAAAACGTGCAGGGTGATGAGCGTGGCGTTATTTACTTCTCTACGACTTACGGACCGGATGAAAAAGGAGCCATCTCCATGAACTTCGGCCCTCTCAATCAGACCGGTGGCGAGCGACGTCTCAATGTTGCCATCACTCGAGCACGCACTGGCATGCGTGTCTTCACTTCACTCAAACCGGAGGATATAGACCTGAAGCGCACCCGAGCTCGCGGCGCAGAGGATTTGCGGGGATTCCTGGAGTGCGCCCGCATGGGAGCCAATGCCTTCTTCAACAATGGTACAGCCACCGGCAGTGCCGCAGAAAGCGGCCTGCAGCAGTCTGTCTGCGCCACCCTCCAATCCCTCGGATGGCAGTGCATCTGTAACCTCGGCGTTTCCGGATTCCGAGTAGATATCGCCATCGCTCATCCTAAACAGCCCGGCAACATGCTCGCCGGTATTGTGCTTGACGGCCCGGCCTATGCCACCGCAGCCACAGCTCGAGACCGTGATATTCTGAGGGAAAGTGTCTTGCATTCTCTCGGATGGAACATTCTCCACATCTGGGCTCTGGATTGGTGGCGCAACCCGCAGGCTTACGCAGAGCGTATCTGCGAACAGTTGCATCGATTCTTCAATACAACATCTGTTTAGTTTTCGTTTTTTCAATTATGGAAAACAGTTAACTCTCGCCTCGATACTGTTCGGATGGATACGACCGGTAGAAGCGCAGCAGACAGTACCTAATACTGAGGCTGCTCATGGAGCTCCCTGTGAGGAGAGTTTTCTGCAATATTCAGAGTGCTGCAAGTAATCTGCGGACTCGGGACCCGGGGAGATTACCCAGCTCCATACCGCGCATAACGTAGGCGAAGGAGAGACCGTTAGCGGGAGAGCAGCAGCCGTGGGAGCCTCCGGCTCCGGCATGGCCGAACCCGCCGTAAGGGAAGAATTCAGAAGGTTCGCACATGGCACCACAGGTGAAGGCCGTGTGCTGCAGCAGCGTGAGATCCTGCCCTGAGCATTGAGGCGTACTCAACCATTCTGCAACTTCCGGTGCGAAGGGGGAAGAAGCAAGGCAACCGAGGATTGCCTGGTAGAACATAGCGAGCCCACGGGATGAGGCTACGCCACCTTTGGCCGGAGAGCCGGAAAGCCACGCGGCTGGGGTGTTCATTTCCCTTGCTGAATGGAAGCCTGTGATGCTGTTGAACGCGCGGTGGACGGGCGAAGACTCATCGAAATACTCGCGATAGAAGGGCGTGCTCGGCATGGAGCAGCGCATGCGGGCAGTGCGCAGATGTGCCACCCGGGTAAAGGCTTCCTGCGGCAGGTGGCCTATGTAAAAATCCAGCCCGAGGGGACGACGGATGCGTGACTCCCAGAAATCCGCCACGCGCATACCGGTAAGCTCCAGCATGAGGATATCCACCAGGGGGCCGAACGTCTGTGGATGGTAGCCATGCTGCGGAGGCACCCAGAGGGGGGAGCTTTTCTCGATGGAAAGGCGGCAGGCGTCCAAATCCTCCAGTGGGGCGGGCTCCGCAAGGGCCGCCAATCCGCCTTGGTGGGATAGTAACTCGGCGATTGACAGCTCCGGCTGCGGAAAGCGTGGCCAGAGCTCACCCACCTGCAGCTCGGGGCTGCGGCAGCAGTCATACAAAGCCTGCAACAGACAAGCTGCTGCGGCGGGTTTTGTTGCTGAGTAAATTGGGACGAGGGTGTCTGCCTGCCAGGAGAAGCCGGTGCCGGTATCGCCTCCGCAGAGGGTAACGAGTTCCACTCCATCTTTCCACACAGAGACGGAGCCCCCCTGCTCCAGCCCATCGGCCAGGTTTTGCTCAAATGCGGCCTGGAGCTTCTGAATCATACGGGTTCCCGGCGAATTTTAAGCACATGCGCCACGTTATCCTGCACCCGGAAACTGATTTCAAAGGGCTTGAGGATAATGTGGTATACGCGCTCAGGGTCATCTTGATAGGCAGGTCGAGGATCCTGAGCCAGCACTTCCTGCATGGCCAGTGACCACTCCGGGGTGGCCGCACGAGGCAGAGTGCAATCCAGCTGCACTTCCAGCATGGTGCGGGGTGTCTCAGTAAAGCCGCCGGTAGCTTCCGGCAGACTGTCAGCGTAGGGAATATAGGGTTTGATGTCGTAGATAGGCGTTCCATCCACCATATCCGCTCCGCTCACACGCAATACGGGGCCGGGCTCCACAGAGAGAAGCCGCACCACCGAAAGCCCCAGTCCATTGGGGCGAAATGGAGAACGCGTTGCAAATACCCCAACGCGTGTGTTGCCGCCCAGACGTGGAGGCCGCACTGTAGGGTGCCACCCGGCAGTTTCATTGCAATGGAACCCCCAGATAAGCCAGAGATGGCTGAAACTCTCTATGCCGCGCACACACTCAGGATTACGGTAGGCAGGTGTGAAAACAATCTCACTAATGACATGGGGAGCCAAGTTTCCCTGTCGCGGGACGCCGAACTTGTCCGCAAAAGGGCTGTGAATATGGGCAATGGGTTCCATTACACGCCGAAGAAGTCGCGCATTACCTGCACATAGACGTCACGTTTGAAATCCGGCAGGCTATTGAAATCGAAGTCACAGGGCTGCACCCACTTGTAATCGCGGAATTCCTTGTTGTCTAACCAAGGTTCAGCGGTATCACTGTGCATGCGGCAGAGGAAGTAATACTGCTCCTGCCCGGCGTAGGGAATACCGCGCTTGCGAAGAACACGCTCTCGTTCTTTGGGGGGGTAATCGTAGCGGTAAGGACCATGTTCTGCCACCACCTCGTATTCGTTCGGGCGGAATCCGGTTTCCTCCATGCCCTCACGGCAGGCAGCACTGAGCGGAGACTCGCCCTTCTTTATGCCCCCCTGCGGGAACTGCCAGGCTCCGGCAGGCTTCACGCGTTCGCACACCAACAGCGTGCCATCATTGCGCTGATAGATGATAGCGGCATTCGGTCTGTATAATTCCGTTGACTGAGGCATAAATGTCTGAACTGTCTGCCCGAGTGTAGCATACCGTTGAAGCGAAAGCAAGACATTTATGGCGTAAATAGTCTGTTGCATGCTGTTGGAAGAATCAGGTTATCTCAGAGAAAAACAGCCCCGGAATTTCATTTCTTGCAACTAAAACCCCGAATCTACCATCCTTTTACTGAGCAGAACCGCAAAAATAAGCAGAATCATATCTTTCTCACTTGTCAGAGGAGCCCGATAATGGTAGAATAAGAAAGCACGATATGAAATTTCTCTTTCCTCTCCATATATTGATGGCAACATCTGTAGCAATGGCTGCATCAGTACCGCCTGCGTTTATGGATTTTCCTGCGGATGGCATGCGGCTGACGGGTGAATCTGTACAAGTAACGCCGACTCCGGAGTTTGTTCGTATGCAGCAGGCTCTTTCCTCTCGTTTGCAGGCGCTGCCGACCGAAAAAAAACAGGAGTTCTTCCGCACATATAACTCCACGGAGCTTATGGAATACAACCCGGATTTGTGGCCGGACAAAGCTGAGTACGAAAGATACAAGGCAGAATGGGCAAAAATAACCATCACTCCGGTGCAGACCGTGCAGATGGGAGCCTACGACAAGAGTAACAACGAGTGGGGGCTGCATGGCGTGAGCATCAATCAGTTCACACGACAGGTTACCCCTTTGTCGGTTGCCGGCATGTCGTACAACGCGTCTGACAACACATGGGTCTCTCCGAACGGTAAAATGATGCCGCAGGAACTTGTTACGCTCAACACCAACGTGTATGGAGCCCGCAAAGGCACAACCTGGGTTCTGCAGAAGAATGATGCTATGTCTGAGCTGATGGAGACTCTCAGCATCTCCCGCCGCATGAATGGCGAGTACCTGTACCTGAGCTACAGTTTCGTGGAGCGTACCCCGGGCAGCGGCGCAACGCTGGCCCAGGGGGGGTATGTGCTTCGCTTCCGTGTGGGGCAGCCGGCAGCAGACCCTCCTGAAGCCGCTCCCCCTGCACCAAAAGTGGAGGCTCCCAAACAGGAAGTAACAGAGGATAAGGCGAAGGAAGAACAACCCAGGGAGCGTCGCAAAAAGCGCCGCAACCGCCGACGTCGCAACCGCAACTGACACACCCATGAGGATTATTGCAGGTAAAGCAAAAGGTTACAGCATAAAGGTGCCGCAGGGGGAGGTGCGTCCCACGCAGGACCGCGTTCGGGAGGCTCTCTTCAACATCATCGGCCCCATCGTCGAGGGAGCACGTATTCTGGATCTCTACTGTGGCTCCGGTTCTGTTGGCCTGGAGGCCCTGAGCCGTGGTGCTGCCAGCGTCCGCATGGTGGATGTCGCACGACAGAGCTGTGCTATGGCGCGTACCAATCTGGAAAAGAGTAAGCTTGTGGGAGGCAGCATTGTGCAGAGCGACTGTCTGCAATTTGTGAAGCGAGATGCAGGTAAATACGACATCATATTTGCCGACCCACCCTATGCCAAAGCCATAGGCGACCGCGACATGATAGCGGAGCTGATGACCGACCGCCTGCACGAGCTGCTGGAGGATGACGGCTACTTCATAGCCGAGGCTCAGCTGGGATACGGCGTGGGAGATATCCACACGCGCGAGTTCCCGGGCTGGAAACTCATAGACGAGCGCACCTACGGCAAAAACACCATTCTTTTCTACCGCAAAGACGTATGAAACGCTTTATTTTTCTGTTAATTTACAATCTGTTACTCCCGGTATTTCTGATACTCTCCATACCGGGGTATCTCATTAAAATGAAGAAGCGCGGGGGCTTTGGCACCGGTCTGCGAGAACGCTTCGGTATCTATAAGAAACCTGCATCGGAAGAACCGAAGGGCGGCCTCTATGTGCATGCCGTGAGCGTAGGCGAGGTGTTCATCGCTCTCAAGTTCATCCGCGAATGGGTGAAGACACACCACGAGCCTGTGGTGCTGGCTACCAGCACGGCCACAGGTCATCAGGTGGTGCGAGATGCAGCCCTGCCCGGCGTGCGCGCACTCTACTCACCGCTGGATGTACCGGGACTCTCCGGCCGCTGCCTCAAACGTTTCTGCCCCAGAGCCGTGGTGCTGATTGAGGCGGAGCTTTGGCCGAACTTTGCGGAGGCCTGTCACCGCATGCGTATCCCGATGCTGATGCTCAATGCCCGGCTGAGTCCCCGCAGCGAGGGGCGTTACCGCAAAGTTCGCGGAATAACCAGCCTGCTTTTCTCCCGCCTTACCGCACTCGGAGCCCAGAATGCCAACGATAAAGGACGTTTCGGAGGTATAGGCGTGAACGAAGATATCATCACCATAACCGGTAGCATAAAGTTCGATGTGATGGGCGACACCCCTGCAGAGCCGCGCTCCGATTTCCGCGAGCTGCTTTCCTCTATCTGCGGTGACAAGCCTGTAGTTCTGGCTGCCAGTACCCATGCCGGGGAGGAATCCCTCATTGCCACGGCTGTACGCAAGGCCGGTGCTTTCCCCCTCATCGTGCCCCGTCATGCAGAGCGCCGAGCCGATGTGGTGAAGTCGCTTTCTGCTGCCGGCTTCTTCCCTGTATTGCGTACGGCCGGCACCCTTCCCGACCCTCTGCCAGACAATCTGTGCTATGTAGCAGACACGACCGGCGAGCTACGCGACTGGACAGCTCTGGCAGATGTGGTCGTCATCGGTAAGAGTTATCTGGCACGTGGAGGACAGAACCCCGTGGAAGCCATAGCTGCCCGTAAGCCCGTTATATTCGGACCGGATATGACCAACTTTGCAGACCTTGTTACCTTGCTGAAGGCCGAAAACAGCGTCTGGCAGTGTGAGAAGGAGCAACTGGGAGATACGCTCCGAAAGGTACTGACGGACAAGGATGAGGCCTCAGTCCGCTGTGACCGTGCCTACAATGCTCTGCATGTGCACTCTGGCGCCACAGCCCGCAGTGTGAAGCTTGTGGAAACGCAATACAAGTAAAACACAATGACTAGCCCAACTACCCTGAGTACCACCCTGCTTGCGAGTATACTTGCACTTCTTACACCGGTGCAGGCCTGTCCTTTCTGCCATAAGATCACTCCGGAGCCGTTTGTTATCAACTGGGATGAAGATATTGTAATTGATGCTGATGAGGATTTTATTCACCTGCTGCAACCGATTGTGGGGGGCAGAGTAAGAGCAGCACAGAGAGACTCGGAAGGCTTCCCGGAAGACTCCCTTATCAGCGTCTATCCTGGCTGGGAAGACGAACAGCCTGCCATACACGTGCCTCCGGGAGGTGAAGGTCTGATTATCACCATGCACGAAAGCCAGAAAGCCGAGACTTTGCGGCGCTTGCAACGTGGGTTTGCCAGACTTTCAGAAAACGGCAGGCTGCGCACTGTTCACATGTCTGAGTTAGAGAGGATTCTCAGTGAGGAACTGGAGTATGATGCAATATCGTGGCAGGAAGTCACCATAACAGCGCCGCCTGAGCTGGCGGGCACTGCTACCAGGCTGGCAGAAAATTTAACGTCCTTCATCGCCGGCTCTGTGCACCTGGCCGACAAAAGAATGAGCGGCACAGAAATCCGGCTCAGTACTCACCAAGCCCCGGCTCAAGTCAAGGCCTCTGCAAAAGATAAGTGTATTGAACTGAAGATAAATCCATCAGATAATGAAGATACTAATCTTGCTCCCTTCCTGAGAGCCCTGAAGGAAGTAACAGAAGAGGAGAAATCGCCATTGAGTTCTGTGAGTGAGGCTCGCCTTAACAGGCATTTTCACGAGGCTTGCCGAACAAAAATCATAGATTGGCAACACGTTATCCTTCCCATAGAACTCGGGGAGGATGTTGCCGATTGGTTCCGCCGACATGCCGATGCCCGTGTGGAATTCGACAACCTGAAAAATGAATCAATCGAATACAACCGTCATAGCCTGAAGGTTCGGATGATATATGGTGCCAGAAACAGGGAGATGGGAGCGTGGACAAATATGATGGTTGGCTCAACACATATTCCCACACTTACACTCACCATCGCGGCAAAACACAAAAGCCCCCTGTCTGATACCGCATACTGCCAGACCGTAGCCCTGCAATTGCTGGAATGGTTACGCCCCCTCATGAAAGACGGAAAATTGCCCGCCCTCCGTGTAGAGGAGCTGCAGGAACACCTTAATAAAATCCGTCACCCCATGCCGCGGCCCTGAAGTTCTCTGAGCGTAGGCTACACATAAGGGATGATATTCCCGAATAAGGAACAGGTGTTCCATCCACTAGCTATATCGCTTGACGGATACTGTGTTAGGGGGTAGTATTGTGTCCTCAACTAACCCCAATTCAAATCAATGAAGACACGATTATTGTTCTTTATCGGTGGCGTGGTCGCTGCGACCTTCGCCAGACTCGCCTCCGGGTGCCCCAAAGCACGTGAAATGGCCGTGAAAGGCCTGGCTAAAGGCATGCGGGCCACAGAAAAAGCCAAAGAGCAGTTCAGCAAAATCAAGGTAGAGGCCGAAGGTATTTGCAAGGAAGCTCAGGAAAAGGCACACCATTGCGACGCCAAAAGCTGTGAAATGAAGCAGCAGCCCCAACATTAAGTCTGCTCTGCACCATGTTACCGGCACGCATCAACCGGCTACTCATCAAGGCTGCGGCTATCCGCCTGCTGTTGCCGCAATATCTGCGACTGCCGCTCGCCTTATGGCGCTATCGACGCTATTTTGCGGAGGGTATCCGCAGTCTGTGGCAGGGGAAGCTGGGCGTGCCGGTGCTTGATGCTCTGGCTATAGGCGTTGGAATAGCTACACGCTCCTATGGTGCTGCCAACAGCATTATGCTGCTGCTGAAAATATCCGACATCCTGCAGCAGCGCACTCTGCGCAAAACTCGAAAAGCCTTGCGCAGAAGCCTCTCACAACGAATCGAGCGGGTCTGGTTGCGACGGGCTGATGGAGTGGAAATATCGACACCTCTGCGGGAGATTCATCCCGGCGACTGTATTGTGGTGCGTACGGGAGGAATGGTGCCGGTGGATGGTGAAGTGTTGGATGGGCGGGCCGAGGTGAATGAAGCCCAGATGACCGGAGAATCTGCAGAGACGACCAAACAGGCCGGTAGCCGTGTTTTTGCAGGCACTTCGATACAATGCGGACGGCTTCTTATCCGCGTTATTTCCGTGGACGAGAAAACGCGTATCAACAAGCTGATAGCCCTGGCAGAACAAGCCGATGCGCTCAAAGCTCATGTGCAGACAGATTGTGAGCATCTGGCCGACCATATCGTGCCTTGGAGTCTTCTGGCAGCAGGGCTTACCTGGGCACTTTCTGGTCGCATAGGGCGCGCATCTTCTGTATTGATGGTCGATTACAGCTGTGCGCTGAAGCTCACCACACCTATCGTGATGGCCACAGTCATGCGCCAGGCTGTGAAACACGGAGTCATGGTAAAAGGTGGTAAATATCTGGAAGCGGTGGCAGAGGCGGACACGGTCGTTTTCGATAAAACCGGAACGCTCACAACGGCAACTCCGCATGTAAGCCGCATATTGGCGCTCCCGCCCCGGAGTGAGGACGACGTTCTTCAACTTGTCGCCGGCATCGAGGAACATTTTCACCACAGCAAGGCACATGCCATTATGGCAGAAGCACGCCGACGACATCTGCACCCCTCCCAAGAAAAACATGGCGAAGTGGAACTGGTCGTGGGGCGAGGAATTCGTTCCAGTATTGACGGGTATCAGATACTGGTGGGCTGTGAGCGTTTTCTCTTCGAAGATGAAGGCATTCCGAGAAATGCAGAGCTGGAGAGCCAACTTGAGAGAGGCGGATGTGAATCTACAATCTGGCTTGCCGTAGGTGGACAGGCGGTGGGTGTTATCTGCCTGCAGGACACCCTGCGACCGGAAGCCGCAGACGTTATTCGCTCCCTGAAAGCGCAGGGAATACAACGAGTCATTATGCTGACAGGTGACATACAGAGTGCGGCAGACAGCGCAGCTACAGAACTGGGCATCACAGAATACTACGCAGCACTGCAACCCGAACAAAAAGCGGATATCGTCTGCAAGCTGAGGGAGGAAGGAAGAAAGGTCATCCTGGTGGGCGATGGTGTTAATGATTCCACAGCTATGACATGTGCCCAGGTCGCAGTATCCATGAAGGATGCCGCAGATCTGGCGCGGGAAATTTCGGATATCACCCTGCTGGAAAACAACCTGAAAGCACTTGTGGCACTTCGTCAACTCGCTGTAGCCGCCATGCGGCGCATTCATTCCAATTACCGATTCATAGCAGGGTTCAATTCCACCCTTATTCTTCTGGGAGCGTTCGGGGTCCTGCCCCCGCTGCTGTCTGCATGGCTACACAACCTCTCCACCGTCGGCACCTGTATGAGCAGCGCAAGACGTTTCAGCGAAACAGACTAAATCTGACGATTGCCGAACAGAGTACCATACGTCTGTAGGGCGTACGAATCCGTCATTCCGGAGATATAATCGATAACGTGCAGGAAACGATAGCGGATATCGCAGCTCCATTCTTCATTCGCATGCAGAATGGAGCCTATCTTGCGCCCCAGGGGAGAGGATGGCTCGCTCACCCACTTGAGGAAGAGATGCATCAGCTCCTTTATCACATTGAAGCCGGTAATCTCTATTTTCAGCACGCTCTCGTGGTTGTAAATATGGCGAACAGACCACTTCTGCACGGCTCGATAAGCCTCCGCCATGGGAGAAGCGTTCATCAGGCTTTGCAACTGTTCTCCGCTCATCATGGCAGAATATACTTCCTGCATTGTGGTGCGTAAAGCGCGGATGCAGGCACCAACGGCACTGGCTCTTACATAGCGCACCGCTGCCGTATTGCCACTGCGGGCGCGTTCACGTTCTATGCTTTCAAACTGTGAAGAAGAAAAGCCGCAAAGTGCTCCTAATTGCTCCACCACATCATCATAGCGGATGATTCGTGATACATAGGCATCTTCAATATCCGCTATCAGATAACTCACATCGTCCGCAGCTTCCATCAGAAAAGCCAGAGGATGTCGAGCCCAGACACCATCTCCAAGCCTGGGTAACCCGCACAGCTCTGCAACAGTCTCAAAAGATGCAACATCCTCCGTTGCCAGTCCGAACTTCTTATAGCGAGCGGCCGCTCCATTCTTTTGAAGCCCCTGGGCACAGGGGTATTTGGTAAAGGCACCCAAGGTAGCGGCTGTCAGATCCAGCCCCCGGGCTCGAATCGGGTCGCAGGTTCGCGATAGCAGGCGGAACCCTTGTGCATTGCCTTCAAAACGGAAATCCGCGAACTCCGGAGGGCAGAGATTGGCCGACACAGATTCAGCAACAGCTTCATCTATGGCCGTCTCGCCGGAATGACCAAAGGGAGGATTTCCTATATCATGAGCCAGACAGGCTGTGGCAACAACATCTCCCATGGCCGTATAAAGCAGCGGGTCGGCAGAAGCACCATCGTGCTGCATCGCAATCTCTGCCAGCTCATTTGCAAGGGCACGCCCCACGTTGGATACCTCCAGACTATGCGTCAGGCGTGTGCGAACGTAGTCATTGCGCCCCAGCGGAAACACTTGAGTCTTGTCTTGCAGACGGCGGAAGGCGCTGGAATACAACACTCGACCAAAATCACTATTGAATGCAGAGCGCCCCGGGGCGTTGTTCCCGAATCCACTCAGTCGCTCTGTCGTTAATAGCTGTTCCCACTGCATACGCGGCATTGTAGAATCGGGAGTTCGGAATGTCAAACAAAATTCCATCTGCTGGCAAACTGGCTCAGGCCAGACACCCGGGGCAATTGCGAACAAAATGGCCGGGCCGGTGTTCTATCATCTCGGGCACGCGGTCTGTAAGACAGAGCTCCGGTTTACCTACGATATTGCGGGGGCGGAAGGCACATCCGCATATCGGTTTACGGAGAGTGGGAGGAAACCCGGGAATTGTCTGAAGGCGGCTTCCTTTGGTGTGCATGGCGGGTATGCTTGCCATCAGTGAGCGGGTATAGGCATGCAGTGGGTGGCTCAGTAGTTCATCTGTTGGTGCGCATTCCACGGCACTGCCGGCATACATGACCTGAATTCGGTGAGCATACTGACGCACCACGCCCAAATCATGAGTAATGAGAATGATGGCCGTCCCCAGTTCCTGCTGACGGGTACGGAGAAGGTCGAGCACTTGCTTCTGTACGGTGACATCCAGAGCCGTTGTCGGCTCGTCCGCTATAAGAAACTGAGGCCGTGTGATGAGCGCCATGGCAATCATCACCCTCTGACGCATACCGCCGGAAAACTCGTGCGGATAGGAGCGAGCACGCTCAGCCGCATTCGGAATGCCGGTGCGCTCCAGCTCTTCGATAGCAAGGTGGAGCGCGTCCTTACGCCTCATGTTGCGGTGGATGACAAGAGGTTCCGCTACCTGGTCTCCGATAGTCATGCAGGGGTTCAGGCTCGTCATGGGGTCCTGAAAAATCATGGAAATACGGTTTCCCCGCAATCTTGCCAGCTCCCGTTCACTCATGCGCAGCAGGTCGGCACCCTCAAACAAAGCTGTTGCCTGGTCTGCAATGTGTGCCGGAGGACGAGGCAGCAGCCCCATCAAAGCAGAGCATGTCACGGATTTACCGGAACCACTCTCGCCCACAATACCAAGCGTTTCCCCGCGTCGCAGCTCAAAACTCACATCGTTCACGGCATAATTCACCCCGGCGCGGGTTCGAAAATCCACGCTCAGATTCTTCACGCTCAGAATAGGCTGTTCAGTCATGCTCTCGGCACATTATACAGAGCCTCCCCCGCAGAGTCAAGGGAGCATATCATCTTCTATCCAAATTGTATCCAAAGTACGGGAATTTTGCTTGCCTGCGCGCGGGCAGCATGGTAGAATGGTGCTAGCATGAAAGTTATCACCATCTACGGCAGCAAGAGCGACCTTCCGTTCATGGAACCGGCTCGCACCTATTTTGCAGAAAACAACGTCGAACACGAGGAGGTCGTCTACTCCGCTCATCGTGATTTACCAGCTCTCATCGAGTACCTGAAAGGGCTGGAAGAGAGTGGGACTAAGGCCGTTCTCCTCTGTGTAGCCGGTCTTTCCGCCGCACTGCCGGGTGTAGTTGTAATGAATACGGAGCTGCCTGTCATCGGGGTGCCTGTTCCCTGTGGTCCTCTCAATGGCGTGGATGCCTTGCTGGCTATCTCCCAGCTTCCCGGCGGTGTGCCGGCCACGACTGTGGGGCTGCACAAGAAGACCCCCATCAATGCTGCCATGGCGGCTCACCGCATCATCCGCCTCGCTGAGTAATTTATTACACATTCCGTATTGCCATGCCCAGCATCAGCAAATCAGAAATTGAACGGGCACTGGATACCTGGGCTCAGCACCTGCAGCAGCGGGCTGCGGCTGTGGATGCCCCTCTCGCCATAGTCGGCATTGTGAGTCACGGTGATATTCTGGCACAACGCCTGGTGCAGAGACTGCAGGTCGCCGGTTGCGACGCGCTGTATGGAGCCATCGACATTACCCTCTATCGCGATGACCTGGATATGCGCGGCAACCGCCCTGCACTGCGCAGTTCTCACCTGCCGTTCTCTACGGATGGACTGCATCTGGTGCTGGTGGACGATGTGCTGAGCACCGGGCGCACCGCTCGTGCCGCACTGGAGGTGCTTTGGGAATACGGACGCCCGGCTCAGGTAGAGTTACAGTGCCTGGCAGACCGGGGCGGGCGGCAGCTGCCCATCCATCCTGACTATGTTGCCTTCAATCTTTCCACCGAGCCTGTTGATAAGGTGGTGGTGCATCTGCAGGAGATTGATGGAGAGGAAGATATAACGTACTGAAGATTTTTTCATGAATCCGCGCAAAGATTTAATTACCATTGATTCGCTGAGCGACGAGGATATCCATACCATTCTGGAAAGCACCTCGGCCATGAAGGACATCTTCACCAAAAGTGTGAAGAAAGTTCCCGCGCTCAAGGGCAAATCCGTGCTCACTCTCTTTTACGAGCCGAGCACCAGAACACGCTCCTCCTTCGAGGTTGCGGCACATCGTCTTTCTGCCGATGTAACAACCTTCACGGTTTCGACATCCTCCGTAGTTAAGGGTGAAAGCGTACACGACACCATAGACACGCTCATGAGCATGAAGATGGACTACATCATCGTTCGCCATAAAAACAGCGGTATCCCTGCCGTGATTGCCCGCCACTGCAAAGCCGCTGTTATTAACGCCGGCGATGGTGCGCACGCTCACCCCAGCCAGGCATTCCTGGATGCCTTTACCATTAAGGAAAAGTATGGAGATATTGCCGGGCGTCGAGTTGTTATCATCGGAGATATTCTGCACAGTCGCGTTGCCCGTTCTACCAGCACCATACTGCAACGACTGGGTGCCAAAGTTGCCTACATGGGTCCCGGACCGCTTGTCCCGCTACAGCAACATACAGGCATTCCCCGCTTTACCTGCTGGGATCAGGTATTCGACTGGAAACCGGATGTGATTTACCTTCTGCGCGTGCAGAATGAGCGTATTGATTTTCCTTTCTTCCCGGCAGCGGATTACCATGCAGCCTTCGGCGTGACAGAAGAACGCTTGCGACGTATCGATGACCTGAATCTCAGCATCATGCATCCCGGCCCCGTCAACAGAGGGGTGGAAATATGTGACTCCGCTATGGACTACCGCAACACTCTTATTAATAATCAGGTAGAAAACGGTATCGCCGCTCGCATGAGTATTCTCTATCATCTCACTCCCCAGACCCAGTGCCATGACTAATACGTACATCACTAACGCTACCTGGGCTCTCACAGGTGCCAGAATCGACCTCAGGATGGGCCATGGCGAGGAAATCCAGGTAGAGGATTTTGACGGCATTCCGCTTCCCGGCGTGAATGGAATAGCACCGGCCGGTGAGATGCAGGTGCCGAGTGGAGCCCGCACAATAGACGCCACCGGCAAGCTGGTTCTGCCTGCCCTTTTTGACCTGCACACCAGCATCAATCTGGAAGGCCACAGCAAGCGCGAAAGCATTTATCGTGCCGGACAGGCCGCCAATCATGGTGGCGTATGGGGCATGCTGGTTATGCCCTCCCGCGGCTTCGTGTTCGATAATGCCGCAACACTGGACAGCTTTGATGACGCAGTGAGCCAGCGCTCCTTCGCCACTATGGTGCCCGCAGGCTGTATTTCCGAGAAGATGGAAGGCACGCAGCAGGCTCCCTACAACACATTAGCTGCTCGCGGCGTAACAATCCTGAGCGATGGCGGAAAAATGCCGGAGAGCCTCTTAATGCTTCATCGTGCTATGAAGTATGCGGCAGAAATGGGACTTACCTTTGCCATTCGGGGGGATGTTCCGGCGCTGACTCGTAACACCTGCATACACCCCGGTACAACTTCCTACAAGCTGGGGCTTCATGGCAGCCCTGCCTGTGCCGAGGAAATCGGCATCGAAACACTCGTGCGTCTCGCAAAGGATACTGGCGTCCGCCTTCACATTCAGACCGTCAGCACGGCGGAAGGCGTTGCGATTATCCGCCGGGCCAAGGCCGATGGCATGCAGAATATCACTGCTGAAGTGGCTCTGCACCACCTGCTCTATACTCACGAAAATGTGGGAGACTATGACACAACGTTCAAGACACTTCCGCCCCTGCGTGACCGCGCCGACTGTGAAGCTCTGCTGGCAGGACTGAAGGATGGCACCATCGACTGCATCGTCACCGACCACACCCCCTGCCTTCCCTTTGCGAAGAAACAGGATTTCATAAGTGCGCCACAAGGAATGGTAGGCTTGGATACATTCCTTCCTGCCATCTACACCTACCTCATCAAGCCCGGTATGCTGAGCTGGGCGGAGGTGATACGAGCCTGCTGTACGGCACCTATGGCCATTGTGAATCCCTACGACAGGGAGGAAGATGTACCGGTTGCCGCTCCGCTGCTGCTCTTCTCTCCCGATGAAGAATACATCGTAACACCTGACAGCCTGTGCTGCGGCACACTCAACAGCCCCCTGCTGGGTAGTTCCCTCTGCGGGACTGTGACTCTACCAATCAACTGATAAACACTCATCCCTTCTCTCCGATATGGTTATCTACATCATCAGCGACGGCAAAAAAGGGCACCTTTCCCAGACGTTCGGTCTGGCTGAAGCTCTGCTCGAACGTGCCCGCATACAGCAACCCTCGGCAACTCATTCCTGCCACGAGGTGCCTATCACCGGTATGGGCTGGTTCGCCAAGTTTTTCTACAAAGGCAAGGATTTGAACCTTCCCGAGCCCGACCTCATCCTCTGCGCCGGGCATGGTACTCACCTGGCGGCAAAAAGCCTTGCCCGACACAAGAAATGCCTCTGCATGGTGTGCATGAAACCCAGCCTGCCATCCCACGCATTCGACCTCTGTATCATGCCCCGACATGATATACCCGAAGGAGGTGTGCCCGGTAGCCGCGTGTTCCTGACCAATGGGGCCATTAACTGCATTAAGCCTCACCCGGAGGTGGAGAAGCGAGAAACCCTCGTGCTTATCGGCGGCCCCAGCAAGGAGTTCAAGTGGGAAGCCGAACACGTCCTCAATCAGCTCACCTCCATCGCCCGTAAAAGCACACGCCCCATTGTCCTGACCACATCCCGCCGTACGCCGACAGACTTCGTGCAGGACTTAACTGCCGCCTGCCCCAACATCCGTGTTGAGCCCGTTGAACAGACCGGCCCTACCTGGGTGGCTGACCATCTGGCCACAGCTGCTGAGGTGTGGGTCACGCAGGACAGTGTATCCATGGTTTACGAGGCGCTTTCCAGCGGCTCTCCGGTGGGCATCATCGAAATGCTCAGAAAGGGGGACCCGCACAAGGACAAGCCATCCCGGGTACTTCGCGGACTCAATATGCTCATTGCAGATGGCGGTGCCTGCACCTTCACCGAATGGGCCAAAACAAACACCCTCCCTGAGCCCAAATCCGTGCTTAATGAGGCCGGACGTGCCGCAGATTATATTCTCGCCACCTTCCCTCAACTTCTCCGCTAATTGCAATAGCCAATCACTCACCCCCATCCATCACAAGTCATGAAAGTAATGCATCTTCTCCCCTCGCTCACATCCGGCGGCGTAGAGCAAGTTGTTCTGGAACTCTGCGAAAGCCTCGTTGCCGGAGGCGATGAAAGTGTTGTAGTCTCCGGTGGCGGACCTATGGTGGCCGACATTGAGAAAACGGGAGCGCGCCATATTACAATGCCAGTAGGTAAAAAAAGCCTGAAATCTCTTTTTCTCGTCCGAAAGCTTGCAAAACTTATAGAGCATGAAGCACCGGATGTTCTCAATTTACATTCTCGCGTACCAGCATGGCTCGGACATTGGGCATGGAAAAAAGTCCCGGCAAAAAAACGCCCTAAGATACTCTCTACTTTCCACGGATATTATTCAGTCAATGGATACTCTGCAGTTATGACGAAAGGCGATACCATTGTAGCTGTATCCCGCTTCATTCGTGAACATATTCTGGAGTGTTATCCCAAAACGCAAGCAGAAAAAATCATCGTTATTCCTAACTCTGTGGATACATCTGTTCATAATCCAGAATATCGCCCCAGTGAGGAATGGTACGAAAAATGGTACTCTGACTTTCCGGAAATGAAAGGGAAGTACCTTATTTGCTTGCCGGCACGAGTTACTCGTCACAAAGGAGCAGCACATCTCGAACCTATCCTTCTCGAGTTGAAGAAACGAGGTATTCCTGCCCATGCAGTTATTGTGGGCGAAGTGAAAAAAGGCAAAGAAGCATTTAAACTGGAACTTAAGAAGAAGTTTGAGCAAGCAGGGCTCACTCACGATGTAACCTGGACAGGTTTGCGCCGCGATGTTCGTGATATAATGGTTGCCTGCAATGTCATTGTATCTCTGAACCTTATTCCTGAAGCATTCGGAAAAACGACACTGGAAGCTTTGGCTCTGGGCAGACCCACTGCCGGTTATGAAGCAGGCGGTGTGGGTGAACAGCTGGATGACTATTTACCTGAGGGAAAAGTGCCCACAGGAGACACCATGGCTATGGCCGATGTGTTGGCAAAATGGTACACTAATCCCCCCACTCCAAAACTTCCTCTCACTGCACCATATCGACGAAAAGATATGACGGACGCATACATTGCTGCTTACAAGGCTTTGTGTGGTAAATAACAAATGAAAATCCTGCACTACAGCCCACGCCTGCGCGCTGGCAGCCCGATGATAATGGCTGCTGATTTGGCGTGTGCGCTGCAGAGGCTCGGTCTGGAAAACATAGTTGTGTCTCCGACCGGTGAACATATCAGCCGGCTGGTGACAGCAGGCGTTCGGCACATATTTTGTCGCCGCCCGAACTTACTTACTGCCTGGCGGGAGATTCATCGTATCCGCAGTATCGTACGCAGGCAAGTACCGTCGGTATTGCAGGTATATTCGGCAGATGCCGCATGGATAGCGGGACTTGCCTGCAAACGCATTTCGCCGCGCAGACGCCCGATGATTCTGGGAGCGCTGACGGGATATCCCCGCGTTGGTACGGCTTCTGTAGGCTGGCATTATTGTGATGCTTACACCTCTGTAAGCCGCAATCTGCGGCAAGCAATAGAAACAACGCCGACACTGAACATCAAGCGCCCCTGGGTTATTCCCTATGGTGTCAATGATGAACTTTGCTACCCCGGGTACACACCTGCAAACGATTGGCGCAAGCAGTGGGAAAGTGCCCATCTGCACACAAACGAGGGAAAGTTAACTCTCTGCATTCCCTGCTCCATTACTCCGCTGCATGGTCTGGAAGATCTTGTTCCGATACTCACCGGACTCCTCAGAACGGGGATACCCGCGCATGCATATATCGTGGCAGATACACGGCATGCCAACAAGGCGTACCGCAGTGAACTTCAGCAAACATTTGATATAGCCCACCTTTCCGAGCACATCACCTGGCTGGGTGCACGTGCAGATTTGCGGGACGTGCTCTGTGCCTGCGATGCCACACTGTCTCTTGCACGCCAGCCGGCCACCTGGAACCGTGCCATACTGGAAGCTCTGGCACTAGGCCGACCTGTTGTCGGGTATGACCATGGCGTTGTGGGAGAATACCTCACTGCTTTCCTTCCGGAGGGGCGTGTAGCACCCGGCGACACAGCAGCCATCATCGATACGCTAACCCAGTGGCGAACATACAGCCCTGCTCCCGTAGCAGAAATTCCCTATCCCTACAAACTTTCCGACACAGCCGAAACCTATAAAACTCTCTACAACGATATAACAAGCAAAAAACAACAATGAAACATAGACTCCTTGCTCTTGCCTATGTGGCCACTACTCTGGCGATCCAGGCTCAGGAAAGCAACACACCGACCAAAGAACTGCCGAATGATGTACCCGGCGTCACCATGACGACCGACCTCTCCTGGTTTGAAATAGATCCAGGTGTGCGTAGCTATCTCATCCTGCTTACCGCCAACACCATGGAGCTCTCAGCGGCTCTGCCTGATGGTGGCGTGGCTCCCACCCCCGAGCAACAGTTCGACATAATGGAGAAGGTAGTGGAGAACACCCCTCTGGACAGTCTTACCGGAGAATACAGACAGTATGTCGAAGAGGCCAATGCCATCAACAGAAAAATCATCGCCACGCTCAAAGCAGAAAAACCCACCACTCCTCAGGGTGTCATGGAGGTACGCGGGCGCTACTTGTCTGAGATAGAAGCCATCAATGCCAAATACCCCCAGGCAGGAAAATACTTCAACGAGAAAGCACAAATGGCTATAGCTCTCATGCTCATGCGCGAGACAGAAGTATCGCGAGTTGCCATTCAGGCAGCTATGGCCGGAAAAAACCAGCAGGAAACGATGAAAACTGTTGTGGAGCACCTGCGCCGTGTCGCAGCCGACCAGCAGTAAGTATACAATCACCTTTTTTACATAACACTGCAGAGGGTACAATCTCTGCAGTGTTTTTTTGGGGAGGGGGGTGAAAGGTTTTGCCCACAAAATTGAGCTTGTGAGCATAAGGAGTACACTTTCGAAGCAATGCTTCTGCATACAATCGGCCCGCTGGTGGGTAAACCAGCGGGCCAAATGGAAAAGCCACTAATCTCTCTACCGAGTGAACTTACTTTGCCGCAGCCTTACGTGCGGCCTTGGCAGCGGCTTTAGCGGCTCGCTCAGCCATCTTCTGTTTTTCCTCTTCGGAGAGAATGCGGGGGAACACCGGACTTGGAGCCTGTACACTATGGCCATTTTCGAGAACACCCCAGACAAGAGACTGAGGCCGGAGTGTCGCGGCATCCACCTGCAACTGGGAGAGAATGCGGGCAGAAGCCTCGGGCAGCACACAGCCAATGAGATACCCCACCTGCACGCAGCACTCCAGCAGGTGTGCCAGAACGCTCTGCAGCTCAGCAAGGCGCGTCTCGTCCTTGGCAAGCATGAAAGGTTGTGTTTTCTCGATGAAAGCGTTGCAAAGCCCCACCTGTGCATTCAGTGCCGCAAGTGCCTCGGATGTGTTGTAAGCATTCATGCACTCAGCGAAGCGGGACACCGTGGTTGCCATTCCATCTCGCAGAGATACGGAGAGTTCATCTGCAGCAAGCTCATCCGCCACAGTCACTATACCTCCGAGGTAACGGGTGCACATATTGAGGGAGCGGTTGCAGAGGTTGCCAAGATCATTGGCGAGCTCTGTGTTGTAAATCATCTTCATGCGCTCCGCATCATAGTCGCTGTCGTAGCCGGTCTTCGTGTCGCGCACCAGGTAGTAGCGCACGGCCTCCGGGCCGAAAACGTCGCACAAATCGTTGGGATCAACAATATTACCAAGGGACTTAGACATCTTCTCTCCCTTGATGTTCAGCCAGCCGTGCACAAGCAGACGCGGCATCTCCTCGTCAGAGAAGCCCATAGCATGCAGCATGCACAGCCAGTAAATACCGTGTGCGGGCACCAGAATATCCTTTCCGATGACCTCGCATGCGGCAGGCCACAGCTTATTAAAGTCCGGCAGCGTGGTATCATTCTCGGCCAGATAGCCGGCAAAGGAGATGTAGTTGATGAGCGCATCAAACCACACATAGGTCACAAAGTCCGGGTCAAACGGCAGCGGAATTCCCCAGCTCAGTCGGTCTTTCGGGCGGGAAATGCAGAGGTCGTTTGTAGCGCGCTCTATGGCTTTCAGCAAATCCTGCCGGCGGAACTCGGGAGTCACACAATCGGGGTGAGAGTTAACGAACTCCGTCAGCCAGCCGATGTGAGCCGTAAGGTTGAAGTACCAGTTCTCCTCCTCCAGCTCAATCACCTGCCCCCACTCAGGGCCGAAGTTACCGTCCTCGCCACGCTCTTTGTCGGTAAGGAACTGCTCCTGGCGCACAGAGTAAAAGCCCTTGTAGGCCTTTTTGTAAAGGCAGCCTTTTTCCTTCAGGTTGGTAAGAATTTTCTGTACACAGGCCTTGTGACGGGCATCTGTCGTGGCAGCCCAGCCATCATAAGAAATACCAAGGCGTTTCCAGAGAGCAATGAAGCGTTCTGTCACGGCATCTGCGTACTCCTGCGGGGAAATACCGGCCTCCTCTGCCTTCTGCTGCACTTTCTGCCCGTGCTGGTCTACACCGGTCAGCAAGAAGGTCTCCTCGCCACACATTCGATGCCAACGAGCCAATACGTCCGCCAGGACCTTCTCGTACGCATGCCCGATGTGGGGAGAACCATTCGTGTAATCAATTGCTGTAGTGATGTAGAACATAGCGGGGAGATTGTACTACTGCGCCCGCACGCACGCAAGCCCAAACTCCCACTGCTGACAGGAAAAGCGAGGTGTTATGCCTTTTTTACATCCTTCATGCCCCGCGCAAAGGTACACAAACAGACTGCGCCGCAAAGCCTTTTCACTCTGCGGCGCGTGTGAGATGTTATTTTTTCTTTCTGTAAACCGGCTCCGCCTCTTCAGCCTTGAAATTGTAGAGCGGCTTGAAGATATCCACCACATCCACCGTGGGGCCGATGTGCTTCAGGATAGCATCCATGCCCTTGTACGCCATAGGCGATTCATCAAGTGTGCGCTGAGTTACAGAGGTTGTGTAGATACCTTGCATCTGCTGCTCGAAGTCAGCCAGCGACAACTCGCGGAAGGCTTGGGATCGGCTCATGAGCCTTCCTGCGCCGTGTGGGGCGGACTGATTCCAATCATCATTTCCCTTGCCGGTGCCGTAAATGCAGCCGTCTCTCATATTGATGGGAATGAGTAGCTTTTCACCTGCGCGGGAAGAGATGGCGCCTTTACGCACAATGTTGCTATCGTGGTCGATGTAGTTATGCGTCGTATGGAAGCTGTCCTGCACTTCCAGCCCGAGGCGGCGTACGATAATGTCGGCCATCACCTCGCGGTTTCGCAGAGCATAGCTCTGGCAGATTTTCATATCGTGCAGGTAGTGCTCCCTATCTTCGCCCTCCAGGTAGCAAAGCTCAGCGGGAGTATCCGGCTGCAGCTCGCTCCATCCGGCACGCAGATTCTTAATAGCGCTCTGGATTTCCCGCTGGCGCCCCTGTGCCTTCAAATCAGCTATGAGGGTAGCTTCCAGAGCTCCGCGGTCGCCGATACCGGAGCGACGATCAATAGCCATGTTCTGGTAAATATCGCACACCTGCTTACCGAGGTTTCGGGAGCCGGAGTGGATAATGAGGTAGTAATTCCCCTGCGTGTCAGCATCTACCTCCACGAAGTGATTACCACCGCCCAGCGTCCCGAGGGAACGCAGCAAGCGCTCGTGGTGCTCTAGTTGTTCGCGGCAATGCAGCGCTTCAAATGGGGCAAAGTGCTCCACCGCCTCGCGGTGCACATACATGCCACTGGGAATGTTGCGGTGCATAATGTCATCCAGCGCGGCAAAATCCGGCTTCTGTTTCCCCAGTGCCACCGTCAGCATACCGCAGCCGATATCCACCCCGACAATATTGGGGATAACCTTGTCGCCCAGGTCGGCAGTGAAACCAATCACACAGCCCTTACCGGCATGCACATCGGGCATGATGCGTACTTTGGCGTCTGTAAATGCGGGTTGTGCCAGCAGGCGCAATATCTGTTTATGCGCCAGTTCTTCTACCTCATCCGTGTAGATTTTCAGATTCATAGTTGTATTGTTGTGTTGTTGTCTGTGTTCTGTCTCCCGACAGATAGTTCTTCATTCAGTACCTCGATATTCCTTCCACAGGGGGGTCCAATGATACAGAATACGCGCGGCATCCCGCCGGGCGTGAGAGAAAGTGTAGCATGTATAGGCGCGGCGTCAAGACTTATGACAAATTATTCCCGTCAACTCTTGCGGAATGAGCCGTTCCGATGCCCCGTATGCTTTTTTTGAACAAGGCGCGCCTCGTGCGTATCTCATATACCAGTATGAAGAAAGTGCTTGCCATCATTGCCACAGCTTTGCTCTGCTTCGTGGTCGGGCAACTCCGGCTGGTCGAGGGAGCAGACGCCAGCCAGCCTGCGGTGGCAGCGCTGTGGGGTGCTGCCGGCACAGCGGTTCTTCTCTACTGGCCCAGGCGCACAACGCTTCAATTACTATCCCTCTGCTGGCTGTGCATCGTGCTTTATGGCGTGGCCGGTAGCGCCATTGCAGATTGCACAGTCCCTCAATCGGAAGAGAACTACCTGCCCAGCCCGGGCACGATGATTTTCTTCTTCAGCCTTCCCTTCCTGCTCGTATTGATACCGATAGGTGTATTCTTCATCCGCTCTGCATATCGTGACCATATGCGCTCAGAATTGGAGGAAGCCGTTCTGGCCGCTACAGACCCATTGCACGGACCAGAACCGGGAGCTATGGAAAAAGCATGTCGGCTACTTGCTCGCGGAACTCGCGCAGACTACATTCCGGAGGCGATGGTAGCGCGCGACGAACTCTTCTTTGAAGCCGTCAGCACCCCCCATAAAGAAGCGGTGGACAATGCAGTACGCCTTATTCCCCTGCTCGGCGGAGCCGGGGCAACAATCAATCAGGAAACGCTGAAATCTGCCGCCTACAACTGCTCGCCCGCCATTCAGGCAGAATTGAACAAACTTCCGATCTCCAAATGAAATCTCTCCTCTGCCCGGCTCGGTTATGGCAGCGCCTGCTCGTCTGGCTTCTGGCTGTTTTTCTGTGTTATATTCCACTTGTTGCTGTGGCCTGTACAATTGCAGATTCCCGCAACAGTGAGCTGCACACAGAGGCCATCTGGAGTTTGCCTGAGAGCTTTTTTGTATTTGCTGCTGCCTGTATGCTGGCTCCGGCCATAGCCATTGTTGTAGAGCTGCTAGCATTTCTGCTGCCGGGGCGCATCAAGATGAACACCACGGATTATCTCGTCTGCATGCTGCTCCTGCCCGGTATTCACGGCCTTGCTCTCTGGGTACTGTGCGATGTTATCCGCATATCCGGTTCCTGGCCGTCGGCTCCTGCCATCGCTGGCTGGGCTGCCACTGCCCTTACTCTGCTGACTCTTGCTCTGCCTCTGGTGGTCAGGCTGCAGCACCCCTGGGGGCGAACACTCGCAGCCATCCCGACCAGCTGGTTGTGGGGGCTGTCGCTCGCCGTGCTCATTGGCGCCATCATCGACTGCTTTGTCTGGTGCGGTAATGACCCGGTAGCCATCTTCCCCTACTCCCTCATTCTACTACCCCTCATGACCGTAGCGGGGCTCATTCCCGCACTGATTCCTTATTCCCTCATCAATGCGGAGCGGCAGTAGCCGCCAATAAAAGTCCGCTGCCCCATCTCGGAGCAACGGACTGACATACAAATCAATGAAAAAAAGACTTACTTGCGACGACGGCGTGCTACCAACCCCGCCAGCGCCAGCAGACTCAGTGTAGCCGTGGTCGGCTCGGGGATTGAAGCAACACCCGTAGCAGAGCCAAGATTTTTGCCTTGAGCATCTACAAGGGTAATATTGAACTCTACGTCTTTTGAAGCGTTGGTAAAGAGCGTATATTTCTCGGAGAGAGGAGCGTCATCGGCAATCATCAGCATCAAATCGGCACCGTTGAGCACGAGCTCATTGCCCTGCAGGTCAAGTACAGCGCCCTCACTGAACCAAACCTTACCACCGTTAAGGGTCAAAGATTCGGTTTTAGAGTAGCCCTCCACATTGAGCTCGCCACCGTTCATGGTTATATCTGCCATAAGGCCACCATTGAGCGTCAATGCACCAGAGTCAATCATGGTATCAATCTCAATGGTGCCGTTGTTAACAACGCTGCCACCAATGAGTTTAAGCATGGCTTCCTCAGAGTCCTCGGTGTAGGCGGTGATGGTACCGTCATTATCAAGAGAACCGTTTTTCACCTCAATAAGGTCAGAGCTGAAAGTAGAGGTAGAATCGATGTTGACGTCTACCCCGGATGCTCCCATCACAGTCTTGGCAAAGGCTGCCTCGCCACCTTTTGTGACGTTTAAAACAGTGGTATTATTGGTACCCTCATAGAGGCCCAAATTAGCAGTTGCCTTTACATGGAACTTGGAGCCCTCACCGTCTACATTAATTTCGTTATAGGTGTTTGCCAGACCGGAGGAACGCTGTGTACGCAGCTGGCCGTTGGATTCAATCTGCGCACCGTCGGTTACGTTGATGGTGCTTTTTGCACCGCTCCATCGGCCCAAAATAATAGCGTAGGTATCTTCATACTCGGAACCATCGGCAACAATACCGCCATAACCGGTTTGAGAGACAACGGAAGAGCCTGCGCCCTTTACATTAAGAGTAGAGGTGCCCATGGTGAAAGCCGTGGCAACATCAAGCTTGGAGCCATTGGTGACATTGATAGTACCCTCACCGAACTTGCGATTTTGACCATTGTAGCCATCGGTATAAGATCCCTCGGTATAACGGTGTTCTATGCTCTTGGGGTTTTGGTTTTCCGCAGGGATATCATCTGTTGCGGCTGTGCCGTTATAATTATAGTACCAACCTAAGCCCCAGCTATCTTCATTGCCTGCATAGCTATGGTAACCGGAGAAGATGGAGCCGGTTATCTTCATATTAGTATTGTCAAGGGTAAGAGTACCGCTGCCGTCAGCGGTGCCTACATTCATGTGGGTTTCCCCTGTGGCAATGTTGAATGAGGAGTTGGTGAATGTCATTTCGGCATCCTGACCACCCACCATCAACCAAGTATTAGCATGCTTGGAGGGCGTGTACGCACCATGGGCATAAATGGTGCTGTCCACAAACTCAACCTTACCCTCTCGGGCAACGATGGGGGCCTTGTAGTAATTAGTGGTGCTGCCCTGTACATTCTCGAAGCGCAAGGTGCCCTCACCATCTTTTACGAAAGGAGAATCTGCGTCGCCACCTTGAAGGTTATCAAAATTATGCCATGTTGTTGTTTCCCCCGCCCCAAGCTCCAGTACCTCGGAGGGGTACATAGTGGCGGCTTGGACACCGCTAACCAGCATAGCGCTGAGCACTGCTGCCAGCATCGCTTTCGGTAATCTTATTTTCATTGATACTAGTTGTTTATTGTTTGTTCTGCGTCCTTCCCCCTGTTAGCAAACGAATGAGAGTCGTGCTATTGGAGCGAACGCAGGGATAATAACTCATTTCAAATGCGATAGCAAGCAAAAAAAGTCTGATTTTCTGATTATGAGTTAATAAAATAGACAACAGAAAATTACATCTACTATTCAGCAGACTGCAAATCCGGGCAACAATATGCTCTATGCCATTGATTAACTGTGT